>NZ_JBEBOW010000011.1:0-40491 GCF_040396215.1 Diaphorobacter ruginosibacter
CGCGAGGAGATCGTGAACACGTTCTCAGAACAGCTCGATCTCGCCGTGGGTGATCTGGCTCTGGACTTCGCCCTGTTGCAGCAGCTCGTCGTAGAAGCGCACCTGATTGCGCCCCCTGGCTTTCGCGTAGTAGAGCGCCTGGTCGGCGCGTCCGAGCACTTCGACCGGCGCGCCGTCGATGGCCGAGGTGAATCCGATGCTGACGGTGATTCCGCCGATCTGCGGGAACATGTGTTCCTGCACCGTGGCGCGAAAACGCTCGAAGGCCTGCGCCGCGTTTCCAAGCGTCGTCGAGCGCAGCAGCACCACGAACTCCTCGCCGCCAAACCGGAATATGCGGTCATGCGCGCGAAACGAGGAGCGCAGCAGATTGGCCACCAGAATGAGCACTTCGTCGCCATAGAGATGGCCGTACACGTCATTGACCTGCTTGAAGTGGTCGATGTCGATGACGGCGAGCCACTGCTGAGGCCAGTCCTGCGCGTTGGGCTCGGGCAGGCCGAATTCCGGGCCGGGCTGGGCGCTGCGCACGAACTGCTCCTCGAACGTCTTTCGGTTCAGCAGGCCCGTCAGCGCATCGCGCTCGCTGTAGTCGAGCAGGTTCTGGTAATTCTGGTAGACCTGAAAAATGCCGGTGATCACGTCGCGCTGGCGGCGCGTGAATGGCGTGGGCTGAATGATCTCCAGGCAGCCATGGGCCTTGTCGTTGATCCACACTGGAAGCCACAGGGCGTGGCTGCCCGCGCTGGAGCGCACGGCGCTGGCGCACCGGTCGCGGATGCAGGCCGCCAGCTCGGGCATGTTCGCCAGCGCGCCGCGTGCGGGATCGGCCACCGCTTCGCATTCGGAGGAAATGATCTGGCCGTGCTGGCTCCAGCTGCGCGGGCGCACCATCACATGCGCGTCGGAGAAAAAGAACTCGAGCGCGCGCACCTCCATGGACCTGCCCAGCTGCAGCAGCGTGGTGAGCACGGAAACCTCCAGCCGCAGATGGTCCCGGTGGCCGGTCATCTCCACAAGATGCTGCAGAATCGGTGGCATCACGGACTGGTCCTGGGCTTCCATGGCTACTCTTGTCTGTTGTCGGGGACGTTTTCAGCGGCGCTTGAAAACGAGATCCCACACACCGTGGCCGAGCTTCAGGCCGCGGTTTTCGAACTTGGTGAGCGGACGGTAGGCGGGCTGCGGAGCATAGGACTCGGCCGTGTTGACCAGCGACGGTTCATTGCCCAGCACCTCCAGGATCTGTTCGGCGTAGGGCTCCCAATCGGTGGCGCAGTGGATATAGCCGCCGGGCTTCAGGCGCGCCGCGAGCTTGGCCACCAGCGGCGCCTGGATCAGCCTGCGTTTGTTGTGGCGCTTCTTGTGCCAGGGGTCGGGAAAGAAGATATGCACACCGTCGAGGCTGCCTTCGGGCAGCATGTTGTCGATGACTTCCACGGCATCGTGCTGCAGGATGCGGATGTTTTCGAGATTCTGTTCACCCACGCGCTTGAGCAGGGCGCCCACTCCGGGCTCATGCACCTCGCAGCACAGGAAGTTGTCTTCGGGCCGCACCGCCGCGATGTGCGCGGTGGCGTCCCCCATGCCAAAGCCGATCTCCAGGATCAACGGCGCGGCGCGGCCGAACGCGGCGGCGGCATCGAACGGGCTGGCCGAATAGCCGAGCACGAAGCGCGGGCCGAGGGTTTCCAGCGCCTTGGCCTGGCCGGTGGTGACGCGACCCGCACGCAGCACGTAGCTCCTGATGGCTTTCGGATGGGCGACGCCGGGCGGCACCACGTCAGTGGTGATGGTTTCGCCGGTTTTCTCAGGCGCGATAGGGTTAATACTAGTCGTCACGGAAATGGATTGTAATTTCTTAATTTGCGGAATGCATCCATGCCTGTACCCAGAAAGCCAGCGCATCCGGCAGATGGCCGCAGCGCAGATGATCGGGAACAGGCAGTCCAAGCACGCCGGCGGCACTGCATAGCGCAGCCAGCGGGCGGGCGATGTCGATGGGCGGCGCGCCGTGCTGCTTCGAGAGCTTTTCACCATCGAGACCCCGAACCAGCGGGGTGTGCAGGTACTGCGGCGTTGGCCAGCCCAGGGCTTTTTGCAGCAGGATTTGGCGGGGCGTATTGTCCGCCAAATCCTCGCCTCGCACGATATGGGTGATCTCCTGATCGGCATCGTCGGTGGTGACGGCCAATTGATAGGCCCAGATTCCGTCGGCCCGCAGCAGTACGAAATCACCCACCGTCGCCACCACGTCCTGGAACTGTTCCCCCAGGCGCCTGTCCGTCCAGCGTACGCCGTCGCGCGTCACGCATGGCGATGCATGGAAGCCTTCTTCCGGCATGGAGTGCTGCAAGCGCGTGGTGTGAAAGCGCCAGGCCCGCGCCTGGCGGCCATTCAGCCCCGCGCGGCAAGTGCCAGGGTACACGTGCTCGCTATGGCGTTCGTGCTGCCGGCCTGATTGCGTGAGGGCCTGCTCGATCTCCCGGCGGGTGCAGGCGCAGGGATAGGCCAGCCCATCGGCCATGAGCCGGTCAAGCACTTGCCGGTAACGCGCAGAGCGTTGCGACTGGTAGAGCGGCGCTTCGTCCGGCAGCAGTTGAAGGGCGCTGAGCTGGCTCAGGATGGCTTGCGCCGACTCCGGCGAGCAGCGGGGCGTGTCGATATCCTCGATGCGCAGCAGCCAGCGCCCGCCGCGCCCCTGCCTGGCTGCCCGGGCGTCAAGCCAGCTCGCCAGAGCCGCCACCAGTGATCCCGCGTGCAGCGGCCCGGTGGGCGAGGGGGCGAAGCGGCCTACATACTTTCCTGCTGACGTGAATGCCATCGATTGAACGGGAGGTTTCCGCTGCCGGGAAAATCCTCCATTCTAGAAGCCTTCACATCAGCAGGCTACTGCGTGACGGATGCGATTCCGAGCCTAGACGCGGCCTCTAGGCAAACGCCTGGCCCGAATGCGCTGCGTCGATGGCGGCAAGCGCCATTTCGAGGCCGGAAACAAAGGCGTCTTCCAGCCGGTGGCCCAGGCACCAGTCGCCGCACAGACCCAATTGCGCGGCGTCGTCCCAGAGCGCGGACTGGCCGAGCGGCATCATGGTGCGCGCATTGCGCCAGCGGCGGATCTCCACGGATGATGGCGTGGCGCGGATGCCGGTCACCTCCGAGAACGCGCGCAGCAGCTTGGCCTGCACGCGGGCGCTGTCGTCGTCCAGATGTTCCTGCGACCATTGGGGGCTGGCCTGCACGGTCCAGCGTTCGACCTGGCTGCGTCCGGGCTTGGAGGATTCGCGCGCGAGCCAGGCGATGCGGTGATGGGTGCTGCGCGCGGCGTTCCACTGCGGCCCCAGCGTCGTGAGGCCGGGGCGCACCGCTTGCGCGAAGCCCAGCATCAGTGTCCAGCAGGGCGCCATCTCGACCTTGGTCAGCGTGTCCTCCCATGCGCCCAGATGCTCGCCCAATATGGCCTTGGCGACGGGGGCGGGCACGGCCAGCAGAACCGTGTCGAAACCGGCGTGGACCTGGGCCGATCCATCCGCGCCCTGGGATCTCAACTGCCATTGCGTGGGCGAGAGCATGTCGCGCTCGATGCCGGCGATGGGTGTATTGGCGAGCAGGCGGCCCGCGCCGGCCAGCGGCGCGGCCCAGGCCCGGACCAGCGCGTCCATGCCGGGGGTTGCGACCCAGTGGCGCTCGCCCGGCGGCGGCGCGGCGGCAACCAGGCGGCCCGCTTCATCGAGCACGCGCACGGTGTTCACGCTCCAGGCCCGGCACAGGCCGGGAACGGTGTCCAGCGCCTTCTGAAAGCGCGGGTCGCGCACCGTGAAGTATTGCGCACCGGAATCAAAGCTGCCGCTGGCCGAATGGACCACCGCCGTGCGGCCCGCTGCGTTGGCGTGTTGCTCGAACACCGTGACATCGTGACCCGCCTGCATCAGCGTGCGCGCGCAGGCAATGCCCGCCATGCCCGCGCCGATCACGGCAAATCGTTTGGGTTTGGACCTGATGGCGCCGAAAGGGCGGCGCTCCGACGCGGAGTTCTTGGAGGAATGTGCTTGCATGACGGGCCCAGTCAAAAAATCATTGTGCAGTCGATGACAACCTGGCCTTCGCTTCTTCGCCCGCCGCGCGGGCGGCATGAAAGACCGAAGGCGGAACTGATTTTCAGCAGTCCTCCACACTCTACACGTCTTGAGGCCGCTTCCCGGGGTGACCGAGTGACGTATTCGTGTTTTTCCGCAGTGCAACGACCGCCCGCGCAGGCGGTGCGCGGTGCGTTCCGCCGTCGCCGCGATCCATCAAAAGTGGTGGTGGTTTTCCAGCAGCGATTGCTGCGTTCTCGCGCTCTTCAACTGCTCCAGCCACCAGGCCAGCGCCTGGCCCGGCGCAGCCTGGATGCCTCGTCCCCAGGCGTAGTTCAGGCGGACCCTGCGCTGCGGACGCTCAAGCTCGCGCATGACCAGGTGGCCCGCCTGCAGGTACGCGCGCACCATGGGTTCGGGAAGGAATCCCACGCCCAGCCCGCGTAATTGCGCCTGGATCTTCGCGCGCATGGAGTCCACCGTCATGACGTCCTGGCCTGGCAGTATGCCCATGGTGATGCTGCCGCGCCGGGCCGAATCGGCCACGGCGATCATGCGGTGGCCGCGCAGCACGGAGTCGCTGATGGGCTCCCGTGCCGTGGCAAGCGGGTGGTGGGGCGCGACCACGAACACGAATTCCAGCGAACCCAGGGGCGCGGTCTGAAGTCCCGCGATGCTGGGCGCGTCCACCGCTACCCCGATGGCGAGATCCGCCTGGCCGGAGGTCAGCGCCTCCAGCGTGCCGCTCAGGATGCCTTCGGTGAATTTCAGGCGCGTCGGCGGCGTCGGCTTGATGCTGTAGAAGGACTCGGCCAGTTCCAGCAGGGTTTGCGTGGAGATCACCTGATCGGCGCTCAGCGTCAATTGCGGTTCCCAGCCGGTCGCCACGCGCCGCACGTGGTTGGCGATCGCGTCCACGTCCTCCAGCAGGCGCGCGCCTTCGCGCAGCAGTTCCGAGCCGGCCGCCGTGGGATGGGCCTGGCGTGCGCTGCGGTCGAACAGCAGCACGTCCAGCGCGTCCTCGATCTGCCGCACCCGATAGGTCAGGGCGCTGGGCACCAGGTCGAGCTGCCTTGCGGCCGCCGCAAAGCTGCCCGTGTCCGCAATCAATTGCAGCATGGCAAGGTTCTCGGGAGATAGAACATCGCGAGCGTTTTGCATGATGAGTCGATTTTATTTCAAATTATTTGAATGATGCATTCAGAGGCATTGCGACTGCGGCGCAGCGCCTCCATCTACCATTCAGTCGTCGGGCCACGGCCCGCCATCCACAACATCTGACAAGGAGCTCCACATGCTGACAATCCGTCCTTCCAATGAACGCGGCCTGGCCGACCATGGCTGGCTCAAGTCCCGCCACAGTTTTTCGTTTGCCGACTACTACGACCCCCGTCACATGGGCTGGGGCAATCTGCGCGTGATCAACGAAGACCGCATCGCTCCCGGCACGGGATTCGGCACCCACGGCCACCGTGACATGGAGATCATCAGCTATGTGCTTTCGGGCAACCTCGCGCACAAAGACAGCATGGGCAACGTCAAGGGCATTCCGCCCGGCGACGTGCAGCGCATGAGCGCGGGTACCGGCGTGCGGCATAGCGAGTTCAACCATGCGGAGGGTGAGACGACGCATTTTCTGCAGATCTGGATCGAGCCCAACGAGACCGGCATTGCGCCGAGTTACGAGCAGATCACCGTGCCCGAGGACCACAAGCGCGGCCATCTGCGCCTCGTGGCCTCTCCCGCAGCCGAGCAGGGGGCCGTGAAAATCCACGCGGATGCGCGTCTGTACGCGGGCCTGTTCGATGGTGATGAGCATGCGGAACTGAAGATCGACCCGCGGCGCAAAGCCTATGTTCACCTGATCCGCGGGGCGCTCAAGGTGAACGGCACGCAGCTCAACGAAGGCGATGCGGCGATGATCAAGGACGAGGCGGATGTCAGGCTCTCGGACGGCAAGGATGCCGAAGTGCTGGTGTTTGACCTGGAGCCTTGACGGCTTCGGCTCAGGAGGAGTGCGGCGGCTCGGGCCGGCTTCTCCTCCACTCTCCCTGGATCAGCAGTTCATGGGGAAGGAACCGGGCCTTGTAGTTCATCTTCGGGCTCTGCTCTATCCAGTAGCCCAGGTACACATGCGGCAGGCCCAGCGAGAGGGCCTGCTGGATCTGCCACTGCACGTTGTAGGTGCCGTAGCTGGTCTTCTCCTCTGGCTCGTAGAAGGTATAGACGGCGGAGATCCCGTCGTCGAGCACGTCCAGGATGGACACCATCTTGAGCGCGCCGGGACTGCCGTCCTCCAGGGGTTCGCGGAACTCGACCAGCCGTGAATTGACCCGGCTTTGCAGCAGGAACTGGGTATACTGGTCGATGCTGTCGTGATCCATTCCGCCGCCCGCATGGCGCGCGTTCTGGTAGCGAAGGTAGAGCTGGTAGTGCTCCGGCATGAAGCACAGCCTGAGCACGCGGGCCTGCAGGTGGGCATGCCGCGCGAAGGCCCGGCGCTGGCTGCGGTCGGGCTTGAATTCGTTGACCAGCACCCGCAGCGGCGTGCAGGCCTGGCAGCCGTCGCAGTAGGGGCGATAGGTGAACATGCCGCTGCGCCGGAATCCATGCGCAACCAGATCCGAATAGACGCTGTTCTGGATGAGGTGGCTGGGCGTGGCGACCTGCGAACGGGCCAGCCGTCCGGGCAGGTAGCTGCACGAATACGGCGCCGTGGCATAGAACTGCAATGACTGCAGCGGCAGGTCGTTTAACTGGGTCACGCGGAGGAAATCGGTGGCAGCAATGTGTCCCAGTATACGGGCTTGAAGCTCCAATCGAGCTCTTCCTTGATGCGAGCCTCTTGCACCACCGCGAGAAAATCTTCACGGGAAATCTCGCGTGCTCCCAGCGATGCGAGATGCGCGGTGTTCTGCTGGCAGTCGATGATGGACACGCCCTGCGCCCGGCACAATGCGACCAGGGCCGCCAGCGCGACCTTGGAGGCATCCGTCGCGTGCGCGAACATCGACTCGCCAAAAACCGCGCGGCCCATGCCGATGCAGTACAGGCCGCCAACCAGTTGACCATTCACCCAGGTCTCGATGCTGTGCGCGGTGCCGGCCTCATGCAGTCTTTCGTAGGCGTCGACCATGGCGGGGACGATCCAGGTTCCACTCTGCCCGGAGCGCGCGATCTGCGAGCAATTGCGGATGACCGCGCCGAAGTGGCTGTCGATGCGCACCTCGCATGAAGGGAGCAGGCGGAATTTCTGGAGGGTCCTGCGCAGCGAGCGGTGCAGCCTGAATTCATCCACGTGCAGCACCATGCGCGGATCGGGGCTCCACCAGAGGTTGGGCTGCCCCTGGCTGAACCACGGAAAGATGCCGTTGGCGTACGCCGCCTTCAGGCGCCAGACGTCCAGCGTGGCGCCCGCGGCGAGCAGGCCCGGGGCAGGGGAGTCCGCGCCCCAGGCGTGCGAGACGGACGGGAAGGGCTCTTCGGGGTCGAGCCAGATCAGCGATGGGGTCATGGGAGGCAGCATATTTCAGTGCATATCCTAGTGCCTGTTCACATGACCCGCGCTCCCGTGTCAGGGCGACGGCGCCTGCAGCATCTTGATGATGCTGGAGAAATCCTCCGGCCCGTGGCCTGCGATGCTGTGCGCGGCGTAGATCGCGCGCGCCATGCCGCCCAGCGGCGTGCTGGCCTTCACGGTCATCGCGCTTTCCTGTGACAGGCCCAGGTCCTTGAGCATCAGGTCGGTGCCGAATCCGCCCGTATAGCCGCGCGTGGCGGCGGAGTTTTCCTGCACGCCGGGGAAGGGGTTGTAGACCTCGAGCGCCCAGTTGCCGCCGGAGCTGCGGCGCATGATCTCGGAGAGAACCTTGGGGTCCAGGCCGTTCGCCACGCCCAGGGCAATGGCTTCGCTGGTGCCGATCATGAGAATGCCGAGCAGCATGTTGTTGCAGATCTTGGCGGTCTGGCCCGCGCCGACTTCGCCCGCGTGGAAGATGTTCTTGCCCATCTTTTCGAGCAGAGGCCGGGCGCGCTCCAGGTCGGCCTGGCCGCCACCGACCATGAAGGTCAGCGTGCCAGCGGTCGCGCCGCCCGTGCCGCCGGAGACCGGAGCGTCGATGAAGCCGATGCCGGCGGCCTGCGCGGCCCTGGCGACTTTCTGGCTGGTGGCGGCGGCGATGGTGGATGAGTCGATGATCAGCGCGCCCTTGGCGATGAGCGAGAGCAGTCCCGGCTTGCCGTCCCTGCCCAGGTACAGGCCTTCGACGTGCTGGCTCGCGGGCAGCATGCTCACGACCACTTCGGCGCCTTTGACCGCGTCTTCGGCGGATGCGGCGATCGTCGCGCCCTCGGCCTTCACACGCTCGCAGGCGTCCTTGGAGAGGTCGAAGGCGCTCACGCCGTGGCCTGCCTTCTGCAGGTTGATTGCCATGGGCGCGCCCATGTTGCCGAGGCCGATGAATGCGATTTGCATGTGTGTCTCCTGATGGTGGAAGTGGTTGGAAAAGGTGTCTTCAGTCTTTGGCGCCGCTGGCCAGGAGGGCGCCGCGCTCCTTGAGCAGCGATCGCAGGATGCTGCGGTGGCAGCGGCTTTCGTCTTCGCAGTAGCAGCCCATGGAAAAATCCGCTGTGTGCGACAGCGCGGCCAGCAGGTCCAGCGTGCGGCTCTCGGGGTGCTGCGCGAGCTGCTTGCGGAACTGCCTGTCGAACCGAGCCCAGAGCCTGCTCGCTTCGTCGGTGCGGCCTTCGTGCTGCAACCGGTGGGATTCGAGCGCCTGCTTCATCAGTTCGGGCTCCGGGGAAAGCTCGGGATACCATACGTCGTAGTAGTCGCGGCTGGCGAATTCGGCCTTGGGAACGCCGCGAGGCGGACGCCGCACGGTGCCGATCCGCAGGCCTTCGTCCCTGGCGCGCGGGGTTCCGAGTTGAACTATGCGAACTGACATGTGTTGATCCTTGCGCTTGGCTGGGCTGCCGCCGCGTTGGTTGCGTTTGAACTGCTCCGAATTCCGTCAGGGGTCGCTGTCGAAAATGCCGTGGCGCTTGCCGGGTCCGGCTGGGGTTCTTGCCGCTTTCCCGCCCTTGGCCCCAAGGCCTTTCGCGCGCCTTGGCGATGCCCTGGCGCTCGGGTTGTACGCAAGCGCCGCGGCAATCCATGCTTCCCATTGCGCGCGCGTGGCGTATGCGCAGGACTCTACGCGGAAGTAGCCCTGCATTCCCCCGCGTGCGTCAAGCTCGCGCACGCCGGGCAACTCGGCCACGCGGCCGTGGTCCGCAGGCGCCAGCCGGACCAGAAGCTCCTGATCCTTGACGCCGATGCATAGCTTGCCGTCGACGAAAAAGCAGAACCAGCCGAACAGAGGGCGCTCCTCGACGTCATCGCGATGCGCCAGCGCGCCGCGCACCGCCGCGATGAGCCGCAGGGTTTCGTCGGGGAGCGCACGCGCCGGCATGGTGAAGCGCCTCGCTGCGGGGTCAGCGGATCGCGTCCGGCGCGTCGCCTTCGAGCATGCGCCGCGCAATGATCACCCGCATGATTTCGTTGGTGCCTTCCAGTATCTGGTGCACGCGCGCGTCGCGCATCAGGCGTTCGAGCGGGTATTCGCGGATGTAGCCATAACCGCCGTGCAACTGGAGCGCCTCGTTGCAGACCATGAAGCCCGCATCGGTCGCGAAGCGCTTGGCCATGGCGCAATAGGTGGAGGCATCGCGCGCGCCGGCATCGAGCTTGCTGGCCGCCAGGCGCACCATCTGGCGCGCGGCGACGAGCTCGGTGGCCATGTCGGCCAGCTTGAACTGCAGCGCCTGGAAGCTCGCGATGGCCTTGCCGAACTGCTTGCGCTCGTGCATGTAGCCCTGCGCCTGGGCAAGGGCGCCCTGCGCCGCGCCCACCGAGCAGGTGGCGATGTTGATGCGGCCGCCGTCCAGGCCCTTCATCGCGATCTTGAAGCCTTCGCCCTCGCGCCCGAGCAGGTTGTGAGCGGGAATGCGCACGTTGTCGAAGCTGATCACGCGCGTGGGCTGGCTGTTCCAGCCCATTTTTTCTTCCTTCTTGCCGTAGCTGATGCCTTCGGCATCGGCCGGCACGGCAAAGGCGCTGATGCCGGATGCGCCCGATTGCGCGTCCCCGGTGCGGGCCATGAGCACCAGAACATCGGTCGAGCCCGCGCCGCTGATGAAAGCCTTGCTGCCGTTGATGACGTATTCGTTTCCGGTCAGCTCCGCGCGGGTCTTGATGGAGGCCGCGTCGGAGCCCGCGCCGGGCTCGGTCAGGCAGTAGCTGGCGAGCTTGCGGCCGCTGGTCAGCTGCTCGCCCCACTCGCCGCGCACCGGATCCGTGGCCCAGGTGCCCAGCATCCACGTGGCCATGTTGTGGATCGTGATGAATGCCGTGGTGGAGGGGTCGACCGCCGCCAGCTCCTCGAACACAAACGTGGCATCCAGCCGCGGCAGCGCGAGGCCGCCCGCGTTCTCTGGGGCATAGAGCCCGCAAAAGCCCAGCTCGCCCGCCTTGGCCATGGCTTCGCGTGGAAAGATGCCTTCGGCGTCCCAGCGTGCCGCGTTCGGTGCGAACTCGGCCTGTGCGAACGCGCGTGCGCTGTCGGCAAAGGCGCGCTGGTCTTCGGTCAGTTCAAAGTCCATGGCGGAAATCTCCTCGGTGTTCTCTTGTTCTCTGTTGGTTATTGCCGCTCGTGCGTTGACTGCGGCGGCAGACTGGCCTCGGGCGGCGGTGGCGCGCCGTTGTGCAGCCATTGCGAGAGCGCGCCACGGCGGGCTTGCGTCACGCTGACCATGCAGGCGTGGTAGGCGCGGCTCCAGTCCGGGCGGCCTTCGCTTGCGCGGGTCTGGCGGTTGCAGTAGTCGCGGCGCGTGCGGTGCCAGTTGTTCTGGTCCTGCCGGAGCTGCGGCCGCTCATGCGCGGACAATGCCGTCATCACGTCGCCGTAGTAGATGTTCAGGGCCGTGTCCGCCTGCTGGTACTTCTGGACGGCGCAGGCATCGATCTGGGCCGCCGTCCCGTTTTCCACGCAGCTTGCGCCGGCCTGCGCCCACGCGCTGGACGCCGTCTGCAGGCACAGCGCGAGCGGCAGGGCCGCACGGCCGATGACGGAAAGATTCAATTTGGCAAACATGCGCCCGATTTCACCACGCCATGGAACGTCCTGGGCAACAAAGCCCGCGCGCGACCAACCGCGCGGCGCACGGGCCTTGATGCCATCCAGGCTTACTTGAGGCTGATGGTGGTGTTGACGCCGTGGCTGGTGGTCGAGTCGTCGAACCAGCGCGCGGTGACGGTCTTGGTCTGTGTGTAGAACAGCACCACCTGCTTGCCGTAGGGGCCCAGGTCGCCCAGCTTGGAAGCGCGGCTGCCGGTGAAGGAGAACAGCGGGACAGGCACGGGAATCGGCACGTTGATGCCGACCTGGCCGACGTCGATGTCTTCCTGGAACTTGCGCGCCGCCGCGCCCGACTGCGTGAAGATCGCGGTGCCGTTGCCGTTGGGGTTGGCGTTGATGAACTCGATTGCCTGGTCGATACTGTCCGCAGCCACGATGCACAGCACGGGGCCGAAGATTTCCTGCTCGTAGACGCTCATGCCCGGCTTGACGCCGGAGAAGATCGTCGGGCCGACGAAGTTGCCTTTCTCGAAGCCGGGCACGCCCGGCTTGCGGCCGTCGAGCTCCAGCTTCGCGCCATCGGCGACACCGCGTTCGATCAGGCCTTCCACGCGCGAGAGCGCGGCGCAGGAGACCAGCGGTCCCACATCCGTGCCCTTGTCGGTGCCGGCGGAGACCTTGAGCGTCTTTGCCTTTTCGACCAGTTCGGGAATCCACTTCTGCGCATCGCCCACCAGGACGGCGACCGAGAGCGCCATGCAGCGCTGGCCCGCCGCGCCGAATGCCGCGCCAGCCAGCGCGTTGAGCGTCTGGTCCTTGTTGGCGTCGGGCATGACGATGGCGTGGTTCTTGGCGCCCATCATGCACTGTACGCGCTTGCCGTTGAGGCTGGCGCGGTTGTAGACGTGGGTGCCGACCTTGGTCGAGCCCACGAAGCTGATCGCCTTGATGTCGGGATGGTCGCAGATGGCGTTCACCGCGTCTTCGCCGCCGTGGACCACGTTCAGCACGCCCGCGGGAACGCCCGCTTGCAGCGCCAGCTCGCACAGGCGCATGGTCACCATCGGGTCCTGCTCGGACGGCTTGAGCACGAAGGTGTTGCCGGTGGCGATCGCCATGGGGAACATCCACAGCGGAATCATCGCCGGGAAGTTGAATGGCGTGATGCCGGCGCAGACGCCCAGCGGCTGCATGATCGAATAGGTGTCCACGCCGTTGGCCACGTTGTTGGCCAGCTCGCCGAGCTGCAGCGTGCCGATGTTGGCGGCATGCTCGACCACTTCGAGGCCGCGGAATACGTCGCCCTCGGCGTCGGGCAGGGTCTTGCCTTGCTCCGCGGTCAGCAGCGCGGCCAGCTCGCCCATGTTTTCGCGGATCAGCTGCTGCAGCTTCAGGAAGATGCGGGCGCGCGCGCCGATGGGAGTTTTCTTCCAGGTCTTGAAGGCTTCCTTGGCGCTGGCGACCGCTTCGTCGATTTCCTGCGGCGTGGCGAACGGCACGCGGGCCAGCACCTGCTGCGTGGCGGGATTCACCACGTCGCGCCATTGGGTGGTCTTGGACTCGACGAACTTGCCGCCGATCAGCAGCTTCACGGAAGGGGCCAGCACTTGGGCATTGGCGGGTGCGTTCATGGTTGTGTCTCCTTGGAATCCGGTTGGGTGAAATGGGACTTCCGTTATCGTAATTGTGCAAATTTGTTGAATCAAGAGACAATGATGCAGTTCGGCTTTGCAAATTTGCACAGCACAACTCCGTATCCATGTACGTGATCGCGCCTGGGGCACGGGGTTGGCCGCCCGGCAAGGCCGTCGCCGTTTTCGTCATCGAGGGGGTGGCTGGTATGGATTGGGACAACTTGCGCTATTTTCTGGAGCTGGCGCGGGCAGGAACGCTGCTGGGCGCGGCGAGGCGCACGGGCGTGGAGCACACCACCGTGGCGCGGCGTATCCAGGCGCTGGAAAAGCAGATGGGCGCGCCGCTGTTCGTGCGGGAGGCGTCAGGGCACAGGCTGACGGAGGCGGGGCGCCAACTGCTTCCCGCCGTCGAGGCCATGGAGACGGCAGTGCTGGGCGCGGAAAGCGCGGCTCCCGCCAATGCCTCGGCGGGCGGCCTGTCCGGGCTGGTGCGCGTGGGTGCGACGGAAGGATTCGGCACGCAGATTCTCGCGCCGCATCTGGCGCAGTTCACGCTTTCACACCCGGGCCTGTCCATCGATCTGCTTGCGCTGCCGCGCCTGCTGCATCTCTCGCGCCGCGAGGCGGATATCGTCATCTCGCTGGAGCGGCCCACGCGCGGCTCGGTCATCGTCTCCAAGCTGGCCAACTACACGCTCTGCCTCTATGGCCAGCGTGAATACCTGGCAAGGCGGCCGCTGGTGGCGCGGCGCGAGGATCTGCGGCACCACGCTTTCGTGAACTACGTGGATGACCTGTTGTTCACCAAGGAGCTGCAGTTCATCGATCAGCTCCACGCGCCGGAACGCTTCGCCTTCAGGAGCACCAGCATCTCGGCGCAGTACGAGGCCGTGCGCATCGGCGCGGGGCTGGGCGTGCTGCCCGCGTTCATGGCCGACCGCGACCCGGTGCTCAGCCGGGTGCTGCCGAACGAAGCGATGTTCACGCGGACCTTCTGGATGAGCATGCCGCAGGAAGCCAGGCAGCTCGCCCGCATCCAGGCGGTCTGGAACCTGCTCAAGGAGATCGCGCACAAGGAGGCGGGGCTGCTGCGTCCGGCGGGTCCAGGGCGGTAGCTCCGGCCAGGTGGCTGCTCATGGCTCGCCATGCCATGCGCCGGTGTTTCGCGCAAGCATCTTGCGACTGAGCGGTTTAAAATATAGGAAACTTTTGATAATTCTCTTGCCTGAACAATTTCAGGCAAGGATGCTCAGGGCTTTGGCTGCACCATTCATGGGCTCTCCTCCGGCAAGGCATCCGCCATGGGCGGCCTGCCGGTGTGACGGGCAATGAAGCAGCCGGGCGCATCCAGCGTGCGCCCGTTCTTTCTCCCACCATCCACGGAGTTGAGCAGATGACTCATCTGACAGCGTCAGAGAGCCAGGATGCGGCCAACGGTCATGACGACCTGCAGCGCAACCTGACGAACCGCCATATTCAATTGATCGCCATCGGCGGCGCCATCGGCACGGGGCTGTTCATGGGCTCGGGCAAGACGATCAGCCTGGCCGGGCCGTCCATCGTGTTCGTATACACGATCATCGGCGTGATGCTGTTCTTCGTGATGCGGGCGATGGGCGAGCTGCTGCTGTCCAACCTCAACTATCGCTCGTTCATCGATTTTTCCGCCGACCTGCTCGGCCCCTGGGCGGGTTTCTTCACCGGCTGGACCTACTGGTTTTGCTGGATCATCACCGGCATTGCCGACGTGATCGCCATCTCGTCCTACGCTCAGTTCTGGTTTCCGGACATTCCGCAATGGGCGCCGGCGGTGCTATGCGTCGCGTTGCTGCTGTCGCTGAACCTGCTCACGGTGAAGCTGTTCGGCGAGATCGAGTTCTGGTTCGCGATGATCAAGATCGTCGCCATCGTCACACTGGTCGGCACCGGCATCTACATGGTCGGAACGGCTTTCACGTCCCCCTCGGGACGCGTGGCGAGCCTGTCCAATCTGTGGAATGACGGCGGCATGTTTCCGCACGGGATGATGGGCTTCTTCGCGGGTTTCCAGATCGCGGTGTTCGCCTTCGTGGGGATCGAGCTGGTGGGCACGACGGCCGCCGAGGCCAAGGATCCCGAAAAGACCTTGCCGCGCGCCATCAACTCGATCCCGATCCGCATCATCGTGTTCTATGTGTGCGCGCTGATCGCCATCATGGCCGTCACGCCCTGGCGCGACGTGGTGCCGGGCAAGAGCCCGTTCGTGGAACTGTTCATGCTGGCGGGGTTTCCCGCCGCCGCCGGGATCATCAATTTCGTGGTGCTGACCTCGGCGGCGTCCTCGGCCAACAGTGGCGTCTTCTCGACCAGCCGCATGTTGTTCGGATTGGCGATGAAGGGGGACGCGCCGCGTTCGTTCGGCGTGCTCTCGCGCGCCAGCGTGCCCGCGCGCGGGCTGCTGTTCTCCTGCGCCTGCCTGCTTGGCGGGGCGTTCCTGATGTGGGTGATCCCCGATCTGGTGCAGGCATTCACGCTGGTGACGACGATTTCGGCGATTCTCTTCATGTTCGTCTGGTCGCTGATCCTGCTGTCCTATATCCAGTACCGCCGCAAGCGCGCCGAGCTGCACCGCGCGTCGCGCTACCGCATGCCGGGCGGCGTGTTCATGTGCGCGGCCTGCCTTGCCTTCTTCGCCTTCATCCTGGTGCTGCTGACGCTGGAGGCGGACACCCGCTCGGCGCTTTTGGCGACGCCTGTCTGGTTCGTGATTCTCGGCATTTCCTACCTGTGGATGGGCCGCGCGCGGTTCGCCCGGTCGCTCTGATCCCCCCGATTCACGTCCCGTGAATCCCGCCCGGATGGAATGACGGGACAAGCGGCGGATCTCCTGCGCGCGGGCGGCGGCGGTGGCACACTGAAAACCCCTTTCCCGGCCATCGCCATTTTCAGACCCATGTCCGAGCCCTTGCCCAACGCCACCCAGCTATCGCCCGTCCGCAACAAACTGCTCTGGCTGGTTTCGCTGGGCTTTTTCATGCAGACGCTGGATGGCACCATCGTCAATACCGCGCTGCCCGCCATGGCGCGCGACATGGGCGAGAGTCCGCTGCACATGCATTCGGTCATCGTCGCGTATTCGCTGGCCATGGCCGTGCTGATTCCGGCGTCCGGATGGCTTGCCGACCGTTTTGGAACGCGCCGGGTGTTCATGTCGGCGATTGCGCTGTTCGTGCTGGGTTCCGTGCTGTGCGCCTTGTCGCCGCGCCTGGATTTCCTGGTGGCCTCGCGCGTGGTGCAGGGACTGGGTGGAGCGCTGCTGCTGCCCGTGGGCCGGCTGGCCGTGCTGCGCGCATTTCCGCGCGAGCAGTTCATCCGCGCGATCAGCTTCGTCGCCATTCCGGGCCTGGTCGGCCCGCTGATCGGGCCGACGCTGGGCGGCTGGATGGTGGAGTTCGCTTCCTGGCACTGGATCTTCTGGGTCAACGTGCCCGTGGGCCTGATCGGCCTGGCCGCGGCAAGCAGATACATGCCAACGGGCGAGCAGATGCCGGCGCGCGGCTTCGACCTGGCGGGCTATGTGATGCTGGCTGCCGGAATGGCGCTGGTTTCGCTGGCTGTGGAGAGCATGGCGCGCGGCGGCGTGCGCAGCGCCTCCGCGCTCATCATGATGGTGTTCGGCCTGGCCTGCCTTTGTGGATACTGGCTGCACGCGCTCAAGAAGACGGAGCCGCTTTTCGCGCCCGAACTGTTCTCCGTGCGCACATTGCGCGTGGGCCTGCTGGGCAATCTGTTCTCGCGACTGGGAAGCTCGGCCATGCCGTTCATGACGCCGCTGGTGCTGCAGGTCAGCCTGGGATATTCGCCGATGAACGCGGGCATGATGATGCTGCCCACCGTGATCGGCAGCATGCTCACCAAGCCGCTGGTCACGCGAGTGATCCACCGGCTCGGCTATCGTCAGGTGCTGGTGACCAACACGTGGGTGCTGGCGCTGCTGATCGCCAGTTTCTCGTTCATCGCGCCCGGCATCCCCGTGCCGCTGCTGATTGCCCAACTGGGCATCTTCGGCGCGGTCAACTCGCTGCAATTTTCGGCCATGAACACCGTCACGCTCAAGGATCTGATGCCCGACTTCGCCAGCAGCGGCAACAGCCTGCTGTCCATGGTGCAGATGCTGGCCATGGGCATGGGCGTTGCCGCCGCCGGGGCGGTGCTGGCGGCGTTCCAGGCGAATTTCGACGCGGCCTCGCCAGGCGCGACGCTCTGGGCGTTCCGCGCCACCTTCATCGTTATGGGTTTGCTGACGCTTGCTGCGACGCTGCTTTTCATGCAGCTGCCGGCCAGGGAACTGCCCAGGATGAGCACCGCGGGGCCGGAGCAGCACAACTGAAGCCGGGCCGGCAACCGGCTGGCGGGATCAACTGGCGATCATGCTCTCGCTCGATGATTCGCCCAGGAAGCCGCCGCTTTGGTGGGCCCAGAGCTTGGCATAGATGCCGCCGCGCGCGAGCAGTTCCTGATGCGTGCCCTGCTCGACGATCCGGCCCTGGTCCATGACGATCAGCCGATCCATCGCGGCGATGGTCGAGAGCCGGTGGGCGATGGCGATCACCGTCTTGCCGTGCATGAGCTTGTCGAGGCTTTGCTGGATGGCGGCCTCCACCTCGCTGTCGAGCGCGCTGGTGGCCTCGTCGAGCAGCAGGATCGGTGCGTCCTTGAGCATCACGCGGGCAATGGCCACGCGTTGGCGCTGGCCTCCGGAGAGCTTCACGCCGCGCTCGCCCACCTGCGCGTCATAGCCGCTGCGGCCCTTCAGGTCGTTCAGGTTGCCGATGAATTCAGCGGCCTCCGCGCGCTCGGCGGCGGCGCGCATCTCTTCCTCGGTGGCGTCGGGGCGCCCATAGAGGATGTTGTCGCGCATGGAGCGGTGCAGCAGCGAAGTGTCCTGCGTCACCATGCCGATGGCGCTTCGCAGGCTGTCCTGCGTGACCTGGCGTATGTCCTGGCCGTCGATGGTGATGCGGCCTTCCTGCACTTCGTGAAAGCGCAAAAGCAGGTTCACCAGCGTGGACTTGCCCGCGCCCGAGCGTCCGATCAGGCCGATCCGCTCGCCGGGGCGGATGTTCAGGTCCAGATGGTCGATCACGCGCTTGCCGCCGTCCTTGTAGCCAAAGCTGATGTTCTCGAAATGGATGCCGCCGCGGGTGACGGCGAGCGGCCTGGCATCGGGGGCATCGACGATGGTGCGCGGCCTGGTCAGCGTCAGGATGCCGTCCTGGATCGTGCCGATGTTCTCGAACAGACCCGTCATCTGCCACATCACCCAGTGGGAATAGCCCGAGATGCGCAGCGCCATGGCGATCACCGCCGCCACCACGCCCGTGCCGACCTGTCCGTGGGTCCACAGGTACAGGGCAAAGCCCGAGCTGCCCAGGATCAGCAGCGTGATCATGGCGTGGTTGGCCAGCTCGAACCGGCTCACCAGGCGCATCTGGTCGTAGCCGGTCTTCTTGAACGCCTCCATCGCGTTGCGCGCGTACTCGGCCTCGCGGCGCGTGTGGGCGAACAGCTTGACCGTGGCGATGTTGGTGTAGGCGTCCGTGACGCGGCCCGTCATCAGCGAGCGCGCGTCGGCCTGATCCTTTCCGATTTTCCCCAGGCGCGGCACGAAGTAGAAGCAGGCGGCGGCGTAGCCGCAAAGCCAGATTCCGAACGGGATCATCATGCGCCAGTCGAAGCTTGCCGACAGGAGCAGGATACTCACGAAATACACGCCGACGCCCACCAGCACGTCGACCACGATGAACACCACTTCGCGCACCGCCAGGGCGGTCTGCATGATCTTGGTGGTGATGCGGCCGGCAAATTCGTCGGCGTAGAACGACATGCTCTGGCCGAGCATCAGCCGGTGGAAGATCCAGCGCATGCGCATGGGAAAGTTGATCGCCAGCACCTGGTGCATCACCATGGTGTGCAGGCCCAGGAGCACGATGCTGGACAGCAGGATGCCGGCGATGGCGGTCAGGCTGCCATGGCGCGCCTGCCAGAGCCCGGCGGCTGGAGCGGCGGAAAGCCAGTCCACCACCCGGCTCATGACCGAGAACAGGAAGGCCTCATAGACCGACAGCAGCGCCGAAGTGATGGTCAGCAGCGCGATCCAGCCGCGCATGCCTTGCGTGCAGACCCAGAGGAACGAGATGAACCCCTTGGGCGGCAAGGCGGGTTCGTGTGCGGGGTAAGGCGGAATGCGCCGCTCGAAAAAATTGAAAATCACGGATGGAGGACTCCTGTCCCGATGTTATCGGTCCGCCAGCGTGCGCGCCTGCGGGAATTTATATTATTCTTCCAAGAGAATATATTGAAAGCCATTGTGCGTGGTTTGGTGGGGATGCCCGGCGCAATGCCGCGCGGCGGCTCATGGGCACTCCCGTTTTTTTCGTTTTTCGCCATTTCCATTCTTCCGATCTGTTGATGCCCGAGTCTTCATCTGCGCGCCTTCGAACCTGGTTCTGGATTCCAGCGCTGCTCGTCGCCGTGTTGGGATTGCTCGCAAGTTCAGCGATTTGGCGGTATCAGCGGGCACAGGCCGCCGCCACCGAGCGGGCGCGCTTCGAGCAGCAGACCGAGCTCTATGTCCATTTGCTGCAGCGCAGGCTGCAGACTTATGCCGATGTGCTGAGCTGGCTGCAAGGCGTGCTGCAACTCAATCCGCAATGGACGCCCAAGGATTTCAAGCGGTTCGCCAGCGGGATGGATCTGCCCAGCCACCATCCCGGACTGCTGGGGGTGACATTCACCCGCCTTGCGACCAGCGGTGATCCGGCGCCCGGGCTCGAGAATGCGGATGCACTGGCCCGCGCGGGAGATGCTCGGGCCATCGTCATGTCGGAGCCCTTTGAAATGCGCCAATTGGCCGCGGGGCCGATCGGCGTCGCCATGCACCTGCCCCTGTTCCAGGGCGATGCCCGGGCGGCGGGGGGCAGGCGGATTTCGGGAACGCTTGACGCTGCGATCGGCATCAGCGCCCTGATCGACTCCCTGCGCGAGGAGGGGCAGGGGAGCAGCCTGTTGCTTGGAATGACGGATATGGGTGAAGCGGATGCCAGCGGCGCATTGCTTGCCGCCGCCGCGCCGGGCCTGCTCTATAAATCCGTCGCCAACGATGGCGGCGTTCTTCTGCACAAGGAGATCCCCGTTGGCGGCCGCCTGTGGCGGCTGGACTTCGGCCTCTCGGCCCCGCTTTTGTCTCCGGCTGAGAAGAACCTGCCGCTGATCCGTGCGCTGGGGGGCATCCTGATCATGACGCTGCTCGCGGCCATCACTCTGCTGCTGGGGTTGCGCCGCGCGCAGGCGGTCCACCATGAGCAAGATACTGCGCGGGCGCTCGAACTGGACGGAGAACGCGTTCGCACGCTGTTGAGCCAGGCGGCCGTGGGAGTGCTTCAGATAGACGGCCAGACCGGGCGGATCGAGCATGCGAACAAAAAGTTCAGCGATATATCGGGCTACTCCCTCGGCGAGTTGCAGCGCATGCGCTTTCGGGACCTCGCTCATCCAGACGATCAGGAGCGGGAGGGTACGCTGGTCCGGCGCATGGCGGCCGGGGAAATCCAGGAGACGCGCCTGGAAAAGCGATGCTTGCGCAAGGACGGCCGCATCGCCTGGGTGGATCTGACGGTAGCTCCCATGCCCGGCACGGCGCGACGGACCGTGGCGGTGGTCATGGATATCACGGAACGCAAGGAAATGCTGGAGGCGCTGCGCACCAGCGAAGAGCGTCTGCGAGGCATCCTGAACCACCTGCCCATCGGCATTGCGCTGCTCAAGAACGGCGTATTCGACTTCAGCAATGAGCGCTACACCCGGGCCTGCGGTTACGGCACGCGGGAAATCCATGACATGGATGGCTGGTGGAATACCCTGGTCGTGGACCCGCAGGAGCGCGGCTTCTACGCCAGGCGCTGGCAGGATGCCTGCAATGAAGCGCGGGGCAGTGGCGGCTACATTCGCCCGCACGAGTGCATCATCACCCACAAAAGCGGACATTCGCGCTCGATCGAGATGGCGGGCGTGATATTGGGCGACGATTGCCTGGTCACGCTGGTGGACATCAGCCAGCGCAAGGCTGTGGAAGAGCGCGCGCGCTATTTTGCGTACTATGACCCGCTGACTCAGCTACCCAATCGCCGCCTGCTGCTGGACCGGCTCCAGCAGGCGCTGGCGATGAGCGCCCGCAGCCACACCTATGGCGCGGTGCTGATGCTCGACCTGGACAACTTCAAGAGCCTGAACGAGACCCAGGGCCACGACATGGGCGACCGTCTGCTGGGCGTCGTTGCGCAGCGGCTGCGCGCCAGCGTGCATGCGGACGATACGGTCGCGCGCCACGGCGGCGATGAGTTTGTCGTGGTGCTTCGTTCCCTGGGCGAGAACGAGCAGGCCGCGGCCGCGGGCGCGGAAGAGATGGCCCAGAAGATCCTGGGCCTCATGCGCGATCCGTTCGAGATCGACGGTGAAATGCACCATACGACGCTGAGCATCGGCATCACCTTGTTCCATGGACAGCGCGAGTCGGCGGACGAACTGCTCAAGCGCGGCGATCTCGCGCTGTATCGCGCCAAGGCGGAAGGGCGCAACATGCTGCGCTTTTTCGATCCGCAGATGCAGGCGATCGTCGAGGCGCGCGTGGCGCTGGAATCCGACATGCGGGCGGGCATGGCGCTCGAGCAGTTCGAGCTGGCGTATCAGCCGCAGATGTCGCACGGCAGGATCGTGGGCGCGGAGGTGCTGATGCGCTGGCTGCACCCCGAGAAAGGCTCCATATCTCCGGTAACGTTCATCCCCCTGGCGGAAGACAGCGGCCTGATTCACCGGTTGGGCGAATGGGTGCTGCGCACGGCCTGCGAACGGCTGGCGGCCTGGGCGCAGGACCCGCTGCTGGGCGAGCTGAGCCTGGCGGTGAATGTCAGCGCGCCGCAGTTCCATCAAGCGGGATTCGTACCGCAGGTCCTGACGGCGCTGGCAAGCACCGGCGCCGATCCGCGCAAGCTGCGCCTGGAACTGACCGAAAGCCTGCTGTTGGAGGACATCGACGACACGGTCCAGAAGATGGAACGCCTCAAGAGCTACGGCGTGGGCTTCTCGCTGGACGACTTCGGCACGGGCTACTCGTCGCTGTCGTACCTGAAGCGGCTGCCGCTGGATGAGCTGAAGATCGACCAGAGCTTCGTGCGCGATGTGCTGACCGATCCGAACGACGCCGCCATCGCGCGGACCATCGTGGCGCTGGGCACCAGCCTGGGCCTGCGCGTCGCCGCTGAAGGCGTGGAGAGCGAAGCGCAGCGGCAGTTTCTTGAGCGCAATCGCTGCCACGCGTGGCAGGGGTATCTGCTGAGCCCGCCTTTGCCGCTCGAGGAATTCGAATCGCTGATCAAGGCATGCTCGGTGCGCAGGACCACCGCCTGAGTCTGCTATACATGCGGGCATGATCACGTTTGCTCTCTTTTTCGTTACCGCGCTCGCGGAAATTCTGGGCTGCTACCTGCCCTGGCTCTGGCTGCGCAAGGGCGGCTCCATCTGGCTGCTGGTGCCGGCCGCCATCAGCCTGGCGGTATTTGCCTGGCTGCTGACCCTGCATCCCTCGGCATCGGGCCGCATTTATGCGGCCTATGGCGGGGTCTATGTCTGCGTGGCGCTGCTGTGGCTGTGGCTGGTGGACGGTATCCGCCCCAGCACCTGGGACGTGGTGGGGGGCGCGGTCACGCTGGCCGGCATGGCGGTGATCGCATTCGCGCCGCGCGGCTCCTAGAGCCGCATCGCCATGCGCCGCTCGGGGCATGGACATTGGGAAACATCAGGCGCGGGCGTCGATTTTTTGTCAAAATTCGTAGCAGCCTCCCGCCCCGGATGGGAACGGGACGCCCGCACGGTATGATTCCATATTGAACATTCCCCGCGCCCTGATCAAACCCGCCTGACTCGTGCGTCTCAATTCCATCAAACTCGCCGGCTTCAAGTCGTTTGCCGAACCCACCAACTTCATGCTCCCGGGCCAGCTCGTCGGCGTGGTGGGGCCGAACGGGTGCGGCAAGTCCAACATCATGGACGCCGTGCGCTGGGTGCTGGGTGAGTCCAAGGCGAGCGAACTGCGCGGCGAATCCATGCAGGACGTGATCTTCAACGGCACGACGCATCGCAAACCGGCCAGCCGCTCCAGCGTCGAATTGATATTCGATAACGCGGATCACCGCGCCGGAGGCCAGTGGAACCAGTTCACCGAAATCGCCGTCAAGCGCGTGCTCACGCGCGACGGGACCAGCAGCTACTTCATCAACAACCAGCCGGTGCGCCGCCGCGACGTGCAGGACGTGTTCCTCGGAACCGGCCTGGGCCCGCGCGCCTACGCCATCATCGGACAGGGCACGATCAGCCGGATCATCGAATCGCGGCCCGAGGAACTGCGCCTGTTCCTGGAAGAAGCCGCCGGCGTGTCCAAATACAAGGAACGCCGCCGCGAGACGGAGAACCGCCTGTCCGACACGCGGGAAAACCTCACGCGCGTGGAAGACATCCTGCGCGAGCTGAACGCCAACCTCGAAAAACTCGAAAAGCAGGCGGAGGTTGCCGCCAGATACAACGCGCTGCAATCGGACGTGACGCTCAAGCAGCATCAGCTGTGGTTCCTCAAGCGGGCGGACTCCGAGGCCGATCAGGCCAGGGTGCGTGCCGAAGGTCTGCAGGCGGTCAATGACCTGGAGGCGCGCATGGCCGATCTGCGTGCCGTGGAAGCCGACCTGGAGGCCATCCGCCAGGCGCATTACGCCGCTGGCGATCAGGTCAATCAGGCGCAGGGGCGCCTGTACGAGGCAACCGCCGAAGTCGGCAAGCTGGAAGCGGAGATCCGCTACGTGGTGGAAGGCCGCCAGCGCGTGGACAGCCGGCTGGCCCAGTTGGCCGAGCAGATCGCCCAATGGGCCGCACGCCGCGAAGAAGCCGAGATCGAGCTTGAAAACCTCTCCGGCGCGGGCATGGACGCCGAGGAGAAGGCAGAACTGCTGGCCGCCCAGGTCGAGGAGCAGGCCATGCAACTGCCCGATCTGGAAGAGGCCCTGCGCCAGGGACAGCAGCGCTCGGCAGAACAGCGCTCCTCGGTCGTGCAGATCCAGCAGCAGATCCAGGTGCTCGCGGCCGAGCAGCGCAGCTTCGACGAGCAAAGCCGCCAGCTCGAATCCCGCCAGGAACGCCTGCGCACGGATCGCAACGCGCTGGCAGCGCCCGACGAGGCGCGGCTGTCCAACCTGCGGGCGCAGCTCGATGAGGCCAATGAAACCGCCGAGATGAGCGAGGCGCGGCATCTGGAGCTGCAGGAAAGCGTCCCGCAGCTCGATGAAGACCGTCGCCAGCGCCAGCAGGCGGTCAACGCCGAAGGCGCCCGGCAGGCCGATCTTTCGGCGCGCCTGGAGGCGCTGAAGGCGCTGCAGGAAAAGGTCAGGACCGACGGCAAGCTGCAGCCCTGGCTCGCCAGGCACGGCCTTGAAGGCATGCAGGGCCTGTGGAGCCGCATCCATGTCGAAAAGGGCTGGGAAAATGCCCTCGAGGCGGCCCTGCGCGAGCGCATGAACGCCCTGGAGATCGGCCGGCTCGACATGGTGCGCGGCTTTCTCGGCCATGGCGGCAACGATGCGCCGCCCGCGCGGCTGGCCTTCTACAGCAAACCGCAGGCGGGCACGGCGGTGGCCGCTGGCGCGGCGCCGCGGCTGTCGGACCTGCTGCGCGTGAGCGATGCGGGGCTGAATGCCGTACTGGTGGACTGGCTGAGCGGCTGCTTCACCGCACAGTCCTTGGACGATGCGCTGAACCGCCGCTCGGAGCTGGGCGCGGGCGAAACGATCTATGTGGCAAGCGGCCATGCGGTCACCGCCAACAGCGTGAGCTTCTACGCGCAGGATTCTGAGCAGTCCGGCATGCTGGCGCGCGCCCAGGAGATCGAACACCTCGAGAAGGAACTGCGCGCGCAGGCCCTGATCAGCGAAGAGTCGCGCACGGCGCTGGTGCGCGCGGAAGCCGCCTACGCCGACGCCTCGCAGCGGCTGGTGTCGGCGCGCCGCGAGGCCAGCGAAGCGCAAAGCCGCGCGCACGAGCTGCAGGTCGAAACCATGCGGCTCACACAGATGGCCGAGCAGACGCGCGCCCGCAGCGAGCAGATCGGCGCGGATCTGGCCGAGGTGGACGCGCAGTTGAACGACCTGCAGGAGCGCCGCGTTTCGGCGGAAGCGCGTTTCGAGGAGCTGGACATGCAGCTGGCCGACAGCCAGGAGCGCCACGCGCAGCTCGACGAGCGCGTGATCGAGTCGCAGCGCAGGCTCAACGAATGCCGCGAGCAGCAGCGTACGCTGGAGCGCCAGGCGCAGGAGGCCGTGTTCTCCCGCCGCACGATGGAGGCGCGCAAGGCCGAGCTCTCGCGCACCATCGAAACCGCCGCCGCGCAGGCCAGATCGCTGGCGGACGAGGAAGCGCGCGCGCGCGATGAGATGAACCGCCTGTCCGCCGCGGCGGCGCAGGGCGGCCTGCAAAGCGCGCTGGATGAAAAGATCGAACGCGAAAAATCGCTGGCCGCGCAGCGCAGCCAGTACGACGACCTGACCGCCAAGCTGCGCGCGAGCGACGAGCGCCGCATGGGCCTGGAGCGCGCCATGGACCCGCTGCGCGCGCGCATCACCGATTTCCAGCTCAAGGAACAGGCCGCGCGCCTGGGGCTCGAGCAATACACCGCCTTGCTCGAAGACGCCCAGGCCGATCTGGCAGCGATTGCGCAGTCCATCGCCGAGGGCAATGTGCGCATGGGCGGGCTGCAGGGCGAGATCGACCGCCTGCACCGCGACATCGTGGCGCTGGGCGCCGTGAACCTGGCCGCGCTCGACGAGCTGAATCTGGCGCGCGAGCGCAAGACCTTCCTGGACGCGCAGACCGAAGACCTGACGCTGGCGATGAACACGCTGGAAGATGCGATCCGCAAGATCGACGCCGAAACGCGCACCTTGCTGTCGGGCACGTTCGATACCGTCAACAGCCATTTCGGGCGCATGTTCCCGGAGCTTTTCGGCGGCGGGCAGGCCAAGCTGGTAATGACGGGCGACGAGATCCTCGATGCGGGCGTACAGGTGATCGCGCAGCCGCCCGGCAAGAAGAACCAGACCATTCATCTGCTCTCGGGCGGCGAGAAGGCGCTGACCGCCATTGCGCTCGTGTTCGCCATTTTCCAGCTGAACCCCGCGCCGTTCTGCCTGCTCGACGAGGTGGATGCGCCGCTGGACGATGCCAATACCGAGCGCTATGCCAAGCTGGTGGCAAGCATGTCCAAGGGAACGCAGTTCCTTTTCATCAGTCACAACAAGATCGCCATGGAAATGGCCGAACAGCTGATCGGCGTGACCATGCAGGAGCAGGGTGTGTCGCGCATCGTGGCCGTGGACATGGAGTCCGCGCTCTCGATGGCCGAGACATGATGGAGGCGGCCGCCATGTCAGTCGCGATGCATCGCACAACGTTTTGAATTCACCATGAGTACCTTTCAGATTTCGTTAATCATCGCCGGTGGGCTCGTGCTGGCGATCGTCATCGGCTACAACGCCTGGTCCACGCACCGCAACGCGCCCAAGCGGGCGCGCCCGGCGGAGCCCGATCCGGCTGCCGATGCGCCATCGGCCCGCCTCGAGCCGGGCTTCGAGGGCGCGGGCGCGCAGGGCCTCGGCCCCGAGAGCGGGATCGAGCCGAGCTTTGACGGCCATTCCGTCGATCTGAAGGATGCGCTGCAAATGCCGCTGCCGCCCCTCGAGCGGCGCGGGGGCCTCGATCCGCTGCTGGACGCCGTGGCGCCCATCGTGGCGGATCAACTCGTCTCGGGCGACGCGGCGCTGGCCGCGCTGCCCAAGACGCGCCGCGCGGGCAGCAAGCCATTCGCCATCGAAGGCCTGAACGAAGCCACCCATCAATGGGAAGGGCCGGTGGCCGGCCAGCGCTATCGCCAGTTCCAGGCGGGCGTGCAGTTGGCCAACCGGCTTGGAGCGCTCAACGAGATCGAGTTCTCCGAGTTCGTGATGAAGGCCCAGGGCTTTGTCGACGCCATCGGCGCGGCGGTCGATTTCCCGGACATGCTGCACGAAGTGGCCCGCGCGCGCGAACTCGACCAGTTCGCCAGCGAGCACGATGCGCAGCTCAGCTTCATGCTGCGCGCGCGCAATGCCGCCTGGAGTCCCGGCTACGTGCAGCAGAACGCGTCCATGGTGGGGTTCACGCAGGGCGCCATGCCGGGCCGCCTGGTGCTTCCGGCCGCCGAGGCAGGCCTGCCACCCATTCTCACGCTGTCCTACGACACCCAGGCGGCGCTCTCCGATGATCCGGAACAGTCCGCCATCCGTGATATTTTGCTGAGCCTCGACGTGGCGCAGGTGCACCGGAGCGAGCAGCCGTTCGCGCGCCTGCGCGAGGTGGCGGCCCAGCTGGGCAAGGCCATGGACGGAGTGCTGTGCGACCAGAACGGCTCGCCGCTTCCAGCCATGACCATGGACCCGATCGCCACCGATCTGGAAATGCTCTACGACAAGCTCGACAGCCGCGAGCTGTCCGCCGGCTCGGCCCTTGCGCGCCGCCTTTTCAGCTGAACCATCGCCGCCAGTCGGGACATCGGAGCATGGCGTTCGCCTGGCGGCGGCCCGTCCCTCACAATGGCGGCCGCTTCCATCCGGCGGCACGGGCCGTGGAAAATGCGTAGAGTCCGCTCACGCCTCATCCGCATGGCGCGCAAGGCATGCAGCCATGCATGCGCCTGCGCCGGATGCGCGCATCGCCGCACTGTCGCGGCAGAAAGACTGCAAATGGGCCATGGCCGAAAGTTTTGACCTTTTCTCCGAACCGCCACCGGATGCGCCCGCCAAGGTCGTCTCCAAGGTGAACGCCCTGCGCGAGCAGCTCAATGCGTGGGCGCACGAATACTATGTGCTGGACACGCCTACCGTGCCCGACGGCGAATACGACCGCGTGTTCCAGCAACTGCAGGCGCTCGAAGCCGCCTATCCGCAGATCGTCACGCCCGATTCGCCGACGCAGCGCGTGATCGGTGCGGTGCTCGACGGCCTGACACCGGTCCGCCATGCCGTGCCCATGCTCAGTATCCAGACCGAGACGGACAACGAAGCCAGCGGCGCGATGGCCTTTGACACGCGCATCCGCCGCGAGCTGGAATTGCCCGTCTCGGCGCCGCCCGTGGAATATGTCGCCGAGCCCAAGTTCGACGGCCTCGCCATGAGCCTGCGCTACGAGAACCGCGTGCTGGTGCAGGCCGCCACGCGCGGCGATGGCGAAGTGGGAGAGGATGTCACGCACAACATCCGCACGATCCACCAGATTCCTCTGACCTTGCCTGCAAAGCGGGGCGTGCCGGCCGTTCTGGAAGTGCGCGGCGAGGTCTACATGCGCCGCGCCGATCTGGACAAGCTCAACGAAAGACAGGCTGCCAGCGGCGGCAAGCTGTTCGCCAATCCGCGCAACGCCGCGGCGGGGGCGGTGCGCCAGCTGGATTCGGGCATCGCGGCGCAGCGCAAGCTGTCCTTTTTTGCCTACGGGCTGGGCGAAGTGAGCGCGCCGCAGGACGGCAGCCTGGATTTCCAGACCCATTACGCCATGCTACAGACCCTGAAGGATTGGGGATTCCCGGTGGCGCCGCAGGTATGCATTGCGCGCGGAGCCGACGAACTGGTGGCTTTCCATCGGCGCATGGGAGAGGAGCGCGCCACGCTGCCCTATGAGATCGACGGTGTCGTCTACAAGGTCAACAGCCTGGCGCTGCAGCGCCAGTTGGGCTTCAAGTCGCGAGAGCCGCGCTGGGCGGTGGCGCACAAATATCCCGCGCAGGAGATGCCGACGCATCTGGACGGCATCGACGTGCAGGTAGGCCGCACCGGCAAGCTCACGCCCGTGGCGCGGTTGGCGCCCGTGCAGGTGGGCGGCGTGGTGGTGACCAATGCCACGCTGCACAATGTTTTCGAGATCCGCAAGAAGGGAGTCCGCGTAGGCGATACGGTGATCGTGCGCCGCGCGGGCGACGTGATTCCCGAAGTCGTGGGCCGCATCCCGGGCGAGCGGGCGCGCTACGTGCCCAACTTCCACATGCCCGCGACCTGCCCGATCTGCGGCAGCGAAGTGGTGCGCGAGAGGGGCGAGGCCAACCACCGCTGCTCGGGCGGACTGTTCTGCGCCGCCCAGCGCAAGGAGGCCATTCTGCATTTCGCCGCGCGCCGCGCCATGGATATCGAAGGGCTGGGTGACAAGCTGGTCGATCAACTGGTGGAAGGCCATGTGGTGCGCGTTCTGCCCGACCTGTACCGGCTCGGTCTGGTGGCCCTGGCGTCGCTCGACCGCATGGCGGAGAAGTCCGCGCAGAACGTGCTGGCCGCGCTGGAGAGATCCAAGCAGACCACGCTGCCGCGCTTTTTGTTCGGGCTGGGCATCCGCCACGTCGGCGAAGCCACGGCGAAGGACCTGGCCCGGCACTTCGGCAAGCTCGACGCCATCATGGACGCTGGCGTCGAGGCGCTTTTGCAGGTCAACGACGTCGGCCCGGTGGTGGCCGAATCCATCCATACCTTTTTTGCGCAGCCGCACAATCGTGAAGTGGTCGAGCAACTGCGCTCATGCGGCGTCACCTGGGAAGAGGGCGAGCCGCGGCAGCCCGCCAAACTGCCGCTGGCGGGCATGACCGTGGTCCTGACGGGCACGCTGCCCACGATGAGCCGCGATCAGGCCAAGGACCTGCTGGAAGCCGCAGGCGCCAAGGTCTCCGGCTCTGTGAGCAAGAAGACCAGCTATGTGGTGGCCGGAGAGGAAGCCGGCAGCAAGCTCGACAAGGCGCGGGAGCTGGGCGTTGCGGTGCTGGACGAGGCCGGCATGCTCGAACTGCTCGGCCATGCCCCTGAGCAACGAGATTGAACCAGACCGCCCGAGAACATCATCCCCATGTCCCAAGACAGCGAAGAATCCAATCAGGCGCACGGGCAGCCGGCGGCCGCGCCAGCGGACGGCGCGGGCGCTCCACGCCGCTTTCCATGGCCGGGCAGGCCCTGGAAATCCCGGCGCAATCTCTGGTGGCTGCTTGCCGCCGGTCCGGTGGCGCTGTTCCTGTACGTGCTGTTCCTGATCCCGCTCACGCCGTCGATCAGAGATCTGCGCAAGGCCAAGACGGATCAGCCCGCGCAACTGGTGTCGGCAGACGGCCGCCTGCTGGCCGAATACCGCTGGGTCAACCGTGAATGGGTGCCGCTCGATGAGATCGCGCAGCCTGTCAAGGATGCGCTGATCGCCACCGAGGACCATCGTTTCTATGATCACTTCGGGCTGGACTGGAAACGCACGGCCTCGGCGCTGGTGCGCACCCTGGGCGGCGACAAGCAGGGCGGATCGACCATCACGCAGCAGCTCGCGCGCAATCTCTACCCCGAGGAAATCGGCCGCGCACCCACGCTCAACCGCAAGCTCAAGGAGGCGATCACCGCCATCAAGATCGAGCTGACATACTCCAAGGACGAGATCCTGGAGACCTATCTGAACACGGTGCCGTTTCTCTACAACGCCTTCGGCATCGAGATGGCGGCGCGCACCTATTTCAACAAATCGGCCGACGATCTGACGGTGCTGGAGAGCGCCACTCTGATCGGCATGCTCAAGGGCACGGTGTACTACAACCCCGTGCTCAACCCGGAGCGCGCCCAGGACCGCCGCAACACGGTGCTCGCGCAGATGAAAAAGCGCGGCAAGCTCTCGCAGTCCGAATACGGCCAGCTTGTCAAGCGCCCGCTGCGCATCCGCTTCGAGCGCCAGGCCGAAGTCAATGGACTGGCTCCCCATCTCGCCCAGCAATTGCGTCGCCAGTTGATCGATTGGGCCGACCGCAACGGCTACAGCCTGTATTCGGACGGGCTGGTGATTCGCACCACCATCAACGGCAAGCTCCAGGAGATGGCCAATCAGGCGCTGGAAAAGCAGGGCAAGGCGCTGCAGGCCGTCGCCAACTCCGCCTGGGCGGGTAAAAACGCGTGGGGCGTGAAGACCGCGCTGGTGCAGAAGCTGGTGCGCGAATCCGCACAGTATGAACAGGCGGTGGCCAAGGGCGAGGCCCCCGAGGATGTGCTCAAGCGGCTGCTGGACGATGGCAGTTTCCTGGATCGCCTCAAGCAGGAAAAGACGCGTGTGCAGGCCGGCTTTCTCGCGCTCGATCCCCGCGATGGAACCATTCTCGCGTGGGTCGGCAGCCGCGACTATGCGCAGGACCCGTTCGACCATGTGCAGGCGGCGCGCCGCCAGCCGGGCTCGACGTTCAAGCCCTTCGTCTATGGCGCCGCGTTTGCCAAGGGCATGCTGCCCACCGACACCTTCATGGATGAGCCGGTGGAGATTCCCCTGGGCGGCAAGCAGGTCTGGAAGCCGACCGACGAATCCGCGCCTACGTATGAGCCCATGACGTTGGCCGACGGCCTGGCCTATTCGAAGAACATCATCACCGCGCAGGTCATGCAGCAGGTGGGGCCGGAACGCGTGGCGCAGCTGGCCCGCGCCATGGGCGTGCGCGAATCGCGGCTGGACGAGGTCCCCGCGCTGGCGCTCGGCACCAGCCCGGTCACACTCAAGGAAATGGTGGCCTCGTACGGCAGCATCGCCAATGCGGGCGCCTACATCGCCCCCACGGTCATCACGCAGATCGAGGACAAGGACGGCAAGGTGCTGGAGCAGTTCTCGACCGCGAAGCCGCAGCGCGCGCTGGCGCTGGTGCCCGCGCAGGAGCTGCGCAACGCCATGCGCGGCGTCATCGACAAGGGCACGGGCGTCGCGATCCGCTCGCGCTATGGCATCGGAGCCGACGTGGCGGGCAAGACCGGCACCACGCAGGACAACACCGACGGCTGGTTCATCATGATGCACCCGCAGATGGTGGCGGGCGCGTGGGTGGGTTTCAACGACGGGCGCATCACGCTGCGCAGCAACTACTGGGGGCAGGGCGCGCACAGCGCATTGCCCATCGTCGGCCAGGTCTTCCAGCAGGCGCTGCGCGGCAAGATCATCGATGCGAACCTGCGCTTCGTGGACGAGCAGGAGCGCAGCGTCATCGCCGATACGATCGGCTCGGTGCGCAACTGGGTGGTCGATCTGTTCGGACGCTCCACCGACCAGATCCAGCCGCCGCTGGCCACTTCGCCGCAAGTCCAGGGGTCGCAACTGCAGCCGGCGCCGCGCACGCAGGCTCCGGTCACCTATGATGATCCGCAAGACCAGCGCCCGGACATCAGCGAGGCGCCGCTCACGCCGCTGCAGAACGCCACGCCGGACGCCGATCCGGTGCCGCCGCCTGCTGGTCCCGCTGCGCCCACTGCGCCCTCCGGCGCGGGCGAATCGCAGGACCCGTTCTGGACGCCGCCGCCCATGCCCGCCAACGGGCAGGTCAGGGAGCCGCAGCCGGGGCAGTCCGTGCCGCCGTCCAATCCCCCGGCCCCCGCGCCCTCGCCGCAGATGCAGCGCTCGTCCCCATCGCCATCATCAAACGGTTCGCCGCCGATGCCCGGAGGTTCGCGGCTGCAGCCGCCGCAGGCGCAGGAGATGCCTTCCCGTTCGCAGGCTCAGCCCGATCCCGCAAACTATCCCGCCAACGGCGGCATGTCCGGCGCGCCGCCCATGCCAGCCAACGGGCGGGTCCAGGCCCCGGCGGGGGATTCAGGGGTTATGACGTCTCCGGTGCGGCGCGGGACCGTGGTCGATTCGGGGATCGGCTCGGTTCAGTGACGCTGGCCGGGTGCGTCCAGATCGACGTTGTGCACCTGCTCGACGCCTGACTTGCTGTCCTGGAACCAGAGCCTCAGGGTGGTGCTGACGGTGCGGAACGCCAGCTCGTCCCAGGGAATTTCATCCTCCCGGAACAGCCTGGCTTCCATGGTTTCGTAGCCGGGGTTGAACTGCTCGCTCAGCAGATCGGCGCAGTAGAAGATGTGCACCTGGCCGACGTGCGGCACGTTCACCAGCGAGAACAGCCGGCCCATGCGGATCTGCGCGCCGGCTTCCTCGTCGGTCTCGCGCGCCGCGCCCTGCGAGGTGGTTTCCTGCAGTTCCATGAAACCGGCGGGCAGCGTCCATTTGCCCAGGCGCGGCTCGATGTTGCGCTTGCACAGCAGCACGCGCCCATCGGGCATGACGGGAATGGTTCCGACCACGTTCAGCGGATTCTCGTAATGGATGGTGTGGCACGCGGGGCAGACGGCGCGTTCGCGCGTGTCGCCGTCATCGGGAATGCGGTATTGGACGGCGGTGCCGCAGTTGCGGCAGAAACGGACAGGAGCACGAAAGGTCATGGGCTGATTGTGGCGCAGGAAACAGGGCGCGGACCGCACCAGGCAATGCTCTCCTGGCTTCGGTCCACGCTTCGGGGGAGCAGCAGGCCGTCAGACCAGCTTGACTCTCAGGGGCGGCAATCCCGCAACGCCGCCTTCGAGCACGTCGCCGCGCGAGACCGCGGCGACGCCCTCTGGCGTGCCGGAGAAGATCAGGTCGCCGGCCTGAAGCTCCCAGGCCTGGGAGAGCGCCTCGATCGTTTCCGCGATGTTCCAGATCAGCTTGGTGACTTCACTGGACTGGCGCCTGGCGCCGTTCACGTCCAGCCAGATCGCCGCATTGTTGATGTCGCCCGCCCGGGCCGCCGGGACGATGGCCGTGATCGGCGCGCTCAGGTCGAAACTCTTGGCGATGTCCCATGGGCGGCCCTGCTTCTTTGCCTCGGCCTGCAGATCGCGGCGGGTCATGTCCAGGCCCACGGCATATCCGAAGATGTGGCTGGCGGCATCTTCGGCCTTGATGTTCCTGCCGCCTTTGCCCAGAGCGACGACCAGTTCGATTTCGTGATGCAGGTCCTTGGTGAGCGTGGGGTAGGGCATCTCGCCCGTGGCGCCGTCGTTCACGACCAGCACCGCGTCGGCGGGCTTCATGAAAAAGAATGGCGCTTCACGGCCGGAAAATCCCATTTCCTTGGCGTGCTCCGCGTAATTGCGGCCCACGCAGTAGATGCGGTGAACGGGAAAGAGGCTTTCGCTGCCCACGACGGGAATGGCTGCAACGGGGGCAGGATTGAATACGTAGCTCATGGATGAAGTGGTGTCGGTTGTTGTGTGTCGGGTGCGGCCCACGCGGCGGCTCGCGCCGCAGGCCATGGGCCGCTCACAGTGTGCCATGCGCGCGCGGGCCCGGAGCACAGTAATGTCCACTCTGGCGCAACCCAGCCAGGTTGCGTATGCTTGGCGGTGTATGAAGCTCTACAACCACTTCCGTTCTTCCGCTTCGTTCCGGGTGCGCGTTGCGCTGGAGCTCAAGGGATTGCCCTATGAATACGTGCCGCTGCACCTCGTGCGCGGCGAACATCGCCGTACGGACTACGCATCGCATGTCGGCGATGCGCTGGTTCCGACGCTGGAGACGGACGACGGTCATTGGCTCACGCAGTCCATGGCCATCATCGAGTACCTCGACGAGACACACCCCGAGCCCGCGCTGCTTCCCCAGGGCGCGCCGGCACGCGCCCAGGTCCGCGCGCTCGCGCAGATGATCGCCTGCGAGATCCATCCGCTGAACAATCTGCGCGTGCTGAAATACCTGAAGCACGACCTGATGCTCGACGAGTCCGGCAAGGATGCCTGGTACCGGCACTGGACGCGCAGCGGACTTGAAGCCTTCGAGCGCCAGTTGAGGCTGCTTGCCGCCGAACGCGAAGCCGCCGGGCTTGCGGCCTCCACATTCTGCGTGGGCCGTTCGCCCACGCTGGCCGATTGCTGCCTGGTGCCCCAAATATTCAACGCGCAGCGCTTCCATGTGGATCTGGAAGGGCTGGACCTCGGCATGCAGGCGTTCAGGTCGTGCATGCAACTGCCCGCCTTTCAGCGCGCACAGCCATCGGCCTGCCCGGACAGCGAGGAGTGATTCGCATCCGGCGCTGCACGCGTCGATGCGATGGCTGAAAACGACAATGAAGGAAACCATGGAAGAAGCCGACTGGCTGGTCCCCGACTGGCCCGCGCCAGCGAATGTGCATGCGGTTTGCTCGACGCGCGGCGGCGGCGTGAGCGAGGGCGCGTGGAGCAGCCTCAACCTGGGCGATCATGTGCGGGACGACCCACGTCATGTGACCGCCAACCGCGCGGTCTTCGCACACAGGCTCGCACTCGACGGCCAGCCGGCGCGGCCCGTGTTCCTCCAGCAGGTGCATGGCACGCGCCTGCAGTGGCTGGAGCCTCATACGCCCGACGGGGTCGTGGCCGATGCCTGCGCCGCAAACCAGCCTGGCGTGGCCTGCGTGATCATGGTGGCCGACTGCCTGCCGGTGCTGCTGTGCGATGCGGCGGGCCGGGCCGTGGCTGCCGCGCACGCGGGTTGGCGCGGCCTTGCCGGCGGCGTGCTCGAGCGGACGGTGCGGGAGCTTTCGCGGGCATGCGATGCGGCGGACGGCGCCGCACTGCATGCCTGGCTCGGCCCCTGCATAGGGGCCACGGCTTTCGAAGTGGGCGCCGAAGTGAAAGCCGCCTTCGTGGAAAACGATGCGGGCGCGGCGGCGCACTTCAGGCCGCATGGAGATGGAAAATATCTGGCCGATCTCGCCGCCCTGGCTCGCACTCGCCTGGCGGCGGCCGGCGTCGCCAGCCTGCATGGCAACGATGGCAGCCAGGGCTGGTGCACGGTGAGCAATCCCGCCCGGTTCTTCTCCTACCGCCGCGACCAGAGGCAGCTAGGAGCCAGTGGACGACTGGCCGCCGCCATCTGGCTCGGAGCCTGAGGCTGCGGGCGCGCGGGCCTGCTGCCGGGCCTGTTCTTCCTGCCATTGGCGCTCGGCCTGCGCCTCACGCGCCTTGCGGGCGCGTTTGCGTGCCGGCGTGGCGAAGATGTAGGCGATGATCGCCACCGGCAGCAGCCCATACAGCGTGAACGTGACGACGGCGCCCAGGATGCTGCCGTTGATCGCCGAGGCTTCCGCCACCGCCATCAAGAGCGTGACATAGAGCCAGGCTATCACTATCACGATCAATACCATGGATGTAAAACTCCGAAACAACAAAAGCTGGGCCGCGCGCTCCGGGATTTCCGGAAACGGCTGGCGCTGGCTGTACGATGTGGGAACCGGATCAACAACCGGTGTCATGAGATCGTAGGAGACATCATGGATTCTGACGCACAATGGGCCGAGGGAGCCCGCCAATTCCAGCAACTGTGGGGGGACAGCTGGAACAGGATGCTGCACTCGATGCCGCCCGCCGACTGGGGCGCAGTGACGGCTTCCCTGCAGCCGCATCTCCCCGTCAGTCTCCGTGCCGACAGGCTCGCGCAGATCCAGCAGAACTTTCTCAAGGACCTGCAGGCGCTGATCACCGGCAGCCTGTGCGAGACAGCCGGTCCGCCCGCGGACAAACGCTTCTCCGGCGAGGGCTGGAACAAGAACCCCCTGGCGTCCTCCATCGCATCGGCCTACCTGCTGCAGGCCAAGGCCATGATGGCGATGGCCGATGCGGTCGAAGGCGACGAAAAGACCCGCGCGCGCGTTCGCTTCGGTGTCGAGCAGTGGCTCGCGGCCATGTCGCCCAGCAACTTCCTGGCCTTCAATGCCGAGGCACAGAAAAAGGCGATCGAGACGCAGGGCGAGAGCATCGCCAAGGGCGTCGCCAACATGCTGCACGACATGCGCCAGGGCCATATCTCGATGACCGACGAGAGCAAGTTCGAGGTGGGCCGCAACGTGGCGACGACCGAAGGCGCGGTGGTCTTCGAGAACGAGTACTTCCAGCTTCTCGAATACAAGCCGCTGACCGCCAAGGTCCATGAACGCCCGTTCCTGCTGGTGCCCCCGTGCATCAACAAGTTCTACATCCTCGACCTGCAGCCCGAGAATTCACTGATCCGCCACCTGGTGGCCAGCGGCCACCGCACCTTCGTGGTCAGCTGGCGCAATCCCGACGAATCCATGGCCGCGGCGACATGGGACGACTACATCGGCGACGCGGTCCTCAAGGCCATAGAGACTGTGCGGGAGATCGGCGGCGCCCCGCAGATCAACGCGCTGGGCTTCTGTGTGGGCGGCACCATGCTCGCCAATGCGCTCGGTGTGCTGGCGGCGCGCGGACAGTCGCCGGTGGCCAGCGCGACGCTGCTGACGGCGCTGGTGGATTTTTCCGACACGGGCATTCTGGACGTGTTCATCGATGAGAACTTCGTGCGCTTCCGCGAAATGCAGATGGGCAGCGGCGGTTTGATGAAGGGTCAGGACCTGGCATCGACCTTCAGCTTCCTGCGCCCCAACGATCTGGTGTGGAACTACGTTGTCGGCAACTATCTGAAGGGCGAAATGCCGCCCGCGTTCGACCTCCTGTACTGGAACAGCGACTCCACCAATCTGCCCGGTCCATGGTACGCGTGGTACCTGCGCAATTTCTATCTCGAGAACAACCTGAAGAAGCCCGGCGGCGTGACGGTCTGCGGCGAAAAGCTGGATCTGACGCAGCTGGATCTGCCGCTGTACATCTACGGCTCGCGCGAGGATCACATCGTGCCGATCCGGGCGGCTTACGCCTCTACCCAGGTGTTTCCTGGCAAGAAGCGCTTCGTGATGGGAGCTTCGGGCCACATCGCCGGCGTGATCAATCCGCCCGCAAAGAAAAAACGCAGCTACTGGGTCCAGAGCGCAAACAGGTTCCCTGAATCCTTCGACCAGTGGCTGCATGCCGCGACCGAGCATCCGGGCAGCTGGTGGACCGACTGGACGGACTGGCTTGCCACGCATGGCGGACGCCAGGTCGCGGCGCCGAAGACCTACGGCAAGGGATCGAAATTCAAGGCCATCGAACCTGCTCCGGGACGCTACGTCAAGCAGAAGGCATGAGGCGGCAGTGTGCGTGGATTCATCCGCCATCCGGGCCGCGCCCAGCCATGAAAGCGGCGGGAACGGTTCGTTGAAGGGCGGGGCGAGGCCCCTGCCAGGTTTGGCGAGCGAGATCGAATATTTGGGAAAGGACCGTCATGAGTGAAGAAATCGTCATCGTTTCCGCCGTCCGCACGCCGATAGGCAAATTCGGCGGAAGCCTGTCCAAGGTTCCGGCCTCCGATCTGGGCGCCGTGGTGATCAAGGAAGCGCTTGCGCGCGCCAAGGTCCCGCTCGACCAGGTGGGCGAGGTGATCATGGGGCATGTGCTGACCGCTGGCGCGGGCCAGAATCCGGCGCGCCAGGCCATGATGAAGGCGGGTGTCGCCAAGGAAACGCCCGCTCTCACCATCAACGCCGTCTGCGGCTCGGGCCTGAAGGCCGTGATGCTGGCCGCGCAGGCGGTCGCCGCGGGCGACAGCGAAATCGTGGTGGCCGGCGGCCAGGAAAACATGAGCATGTCGGCGCACGTGCTGCCCGGCTCGCGCGATGGCATGCGCATGGGCGACTGGAAGCTGGTCGACACGATGATCGTGGATGGCCTGCTGGATGCCTACAACCACTACCACATGGGCATTACCGCCGAAAATGTCGCCAGGCAGTTCGACGTGAGCCGCGAACAGCAGGATGCGCTGGCGCTCGCAAGCCAGCGCAAGGCCGCGGCGGCGCAGGATGCCGGCCGCTTCAAGGATGAGATTGCGCCGGTGTCCATTGCGCAGAAGAAGGGCGATCCCATCGTCTTCGATGCCGACGAATACATCAACCGCAAGACCGACGAGGCGGCTCTCGAGCGGCTTCGCCCCGCCTTCGACAAGAGCGGAAGCGTCACGGCGGGCAACGCCTCGGGCCTGAACGACGGGGCCGCCGCCGTCGTGGTGATGAGCGCCGCCAAGGCCAGGGAACTGGGCCTGACGCCGCTGGCGCGCATCGTGGCTTACGGCACCTCGGGCCTGGATCCCAGCATCATGGGAATCGGCCCCGTGCCGGCGACCCGCAAGGTACTCCAGCGCGCGGGCTGGAAGACCGGGGATGTCGATCTGTTCGAACTCAACGAGGCCTTTGCGGCGCAGGCCTGCGCGGTCAACAAGGAGCTGGGCGTGGATCCTGCGAAGGTGAACGTCAACGGCGGCGCCATCGCCCTGGGCCATCCGATCGGCGCATCCGGCTGCCGCGTGCTGGTTTCGCTGCTCCACGAAATGCAGCGCCGTGACGTCAGGAAGGGGATTGCCGCGTTGTGTATCGGAGGAGGAATGGGCGTATCGATGGCGGTTGAACGTTAGTTCGCGACTGGAATTTGATGGAATCAATTGATTTCATCAATTAAATTGTGAGAATTCGTTGCAGCAAGCGTTTTCCTGCATTGGGGTTGCGAAATTCTTGGGTAGAGTGCAATTGAATCCGGTTCAAATCATCATTAACAGGAGATAGACGTGAGTCAAAAAGTAGCATACGTCACTGGAGGGATGGGCGGCATTGGTACCGCCATATGTCAACGTTTGCACAAGGACGGGTTCAAGGTCATCGCGGGCTGCGGCCCGACTCGTGACCATGCGAAGTGGCTGGCCGAGCAGAAGGCGTTGGGCTTCACCTTCTACGCTTCCGTTGGCAACGTCGGCAACTGGGATTCCACCGTCGAGGCCTTCACCAAGGCCAAGGCCGAGCACGGCACCATCGACGTGCTGGTGAACAACGCGGGCATCACGCGTGACCGCATGTTCGTGAAGATGTCGCGCGAGGACTGGGATGCCGTGATCGAAACCAACCTGAACTCCATGTTCAACGTGACCAAGCAGGTCGTCGGCGACATGGTGGAGAAGGGCTGGGGCCGGATCGTGAACATCAGTTCGGTCAACGGCGCCAAGGGGCAGGCCGGGCAGACCAACTATTCGGCCGCCAAGGCCGGCATGCATGGTTTCTCCATGGCCCTGGCCCAGGAACTGGCCAACAAGGGCGTGACCGTGAACACCGTGAGCCCGGGCTACATCGGCACCGACATGGTCAAGGCGATCCGCCCTGAAGTGCTGGAGAAGATCGTGGGCTCCGTGCCGGTCAAGCGCCTGGGCGAACCCAGCGAAATCGCCTCGATCATCGCATGGCTGGCTTCGGATGAAGGCGGTTACGCAACCGGCGCCGATTTCTCGGTCAACGGCGGGCTGCACATGCACTGATCGCCGTGCGGCACCCTTGAAAAGCCAAACCCCGCTGGTGCGGGGTTTTTTAATGGCTTGGGGGTTTGCGACTCAATGGGGGAAGGCCCGGCGCCAGCCCGCTACGCTTGCAACGAGTCCGATGGAAATGGTGCTGCGGCTGATGAATGGCTTGCGGGGGAAAAGAGGCCCCGCCATGCATTCAAAAACGCGCGGGCGCGCGCTTGCGGTCACGTTCGTCATCGGGCCAGGTAGCGAGGATAGCAGTGGTATTCATATGAGAACTCCTTTGTGCCTGTTCAACGTGGCCCTGGCCGTCTACGTTGACATGAGAACGAAAGGAAATGCAAAGGGAATGGATGCTGTCCTGGAGGACATTTCGACGCAATACACTGCTCTATGATGATTTAATATCAATGAGTTAGACGCTATTTTTAATGCTTCACATTACATTCAATGGATGTGCAAGCCCGATAGGTCAACTACATTCTCGATCAAGCGAAACATCATCCAACGTTTTGTTCGTCCGGCACGGGCGCTTTTTGTCTTGGG
>NZ_JBEBOW010000012.1:0-40033 GCF_040396215.1 Diaphorobacter ruginosibacter
TCTAAGGCGAACGGATGGCTTGCCGCGAGCGCGCATCGCGCCGCTCAGAGCGCTTTGGAAGTCGCAAGTTCCTTGCGCAGATTGCGGGCCTGCGTCTGATCCTGGAACGACACCACGGCCAGGTCGAGCAGCAACGCCATCGACATGCCAACGGCCAGCGTGATCACCATCAGCGGCAGGTCGAGCACGCTCACAATGTCAGAACCCGAGGGGATGGCGCGGCGGTTTTCGGTCGTACAGATGAATTCGGCTGCGCTCATTCCGGTGTAGTGCATCGCGCAGACGGCGATCGCCATCACGAATGCGGCCATGATGCGAGAGCCGAGATGCTGGACATGGAATGCCAGCCATAGCGCTACCGTGGCGGCGATCAGGGCGATCGCCACGGAGATTCCCACCCGGTTGAGGTCCCATTGGAAGTGGCCGCCGAAACGCATGCCGTACATGCCAAGGTAATGCATCATCACCGCGCCCATTCCAAGCATCGCACCGGCGGTCAGCAGGCGTGGCGGGCTATCCGGCTTGAGCGCGACGATATGGAAGGCCAGGCTGGATATGGCAATGGCCGCGATCAGGGAGATGAGTGTTTCCCAAATCGAATAACCAAGGCCCACGTCCATTCGCATGGCCAGCATGGCGATGAAGTGCATGGACCACACGCCTATGCCTCCGAATGCCACCCCCGCTCCTGCAATACTGAAGAAATAGGCCCGCCGGTTCCTGGAGTCGGGGCGCAACCTGCCCGCCGAATACAGCGCAACGAATGCGCCGATGACCGAAATCACATAGGACAGCACGACCAGTTCCGTGCTGTAGCTTGTATTGACTACTGCGTTCATGAATCTCTCCCATAGTGAATTGGTTGAGGACACAAAACGTCGTTGGACGCGGAACAGCAGGGGCGGGTCACTTGGAAATGCGATCGGGAACATGGAGAAAACCGCCCGCACTTGATAGCCAACGTCTTTTGACGTTGCGATATTTCTAACAATTAGTTTCTAAAGTGTCAAATAGATATGACTTGTTTGATTTGAATCTATTGCATTGAATCGAGATATTCCAATCGACGGAAACTGCAAGCCGTTTGGCGAACGGTGGAGTCTTTCAAGCAAAACACCCGGGAGCCTGGATGTGCATCCAGGCTCCCGGGTGTGGCTCACGCCGTTGCGGCGCTACTCTTTTTTCATGCCCCCGAGGACGGGGAGTGGGTCAGTGGGCGCGTCGGCGCAGCACCACGAGGCCCAGTATGGCCAGCAGGGCCGCCATCAGTGCCTGGCCCCATTGCGACAGCGTGGGCACCGGCGTCGGGCCGCCGGGCGTGGGCGTCGCGGTCTTCTCGGGCACGGTGGTCTGGGCCGTATCCTCGTTGTTGCTGTCGTCCGTGTCGCCGTCGGCCGTGATCGTGGCTGTGTTGGCCAGTGTCGCGGGACCGGTCACTGTTTCCGCGATCTGCGCCGTGAAGGTGAAGGTCCTGCTCTCGTCCTTGGCGAGCGCATCCACGCTGCAGTTCACTGTGGTGCCCGTGGCCGTGCAGCCCTCGGGCGATGCGATGAAGTCCAGGCCTTCGGGCAGCGGGTCGCTGATCTGGCCGGCCTGGCTTTGCGCCGGGCCGTGGTTGGTCACGACCAGCGTGTAGGTCAGCGTGGCGCCGGCTTTGGCCTGCGCCTGATCCACGGTCTTGGTCAGCGAGAGATCAAAGGCGACGTCCACCGTCGGCACTTCCTTGGTGCTCGTGTTGTTGGGATCCTTCGGATCACCGGGGCTGGTGATGGTTGCCGTATTGGCGATGCGGGTCTGACCGGCTTCCAGCTTGGCCACGGAGACGACGAAGTCATGGCTCAGCGAAGCGCCGGCGGCCAGATTGGCGATCTCGCAGCGCAGTGCGCGGCTTGTTTCGTCGTAGGTGCAGTTGGCGGGCTTGCTCAGCAGCGCCAGGCCCTGCGGCAGAATGTCTTCGAGCACGGCGCTGCCGTTCACCAGATCCAGGCGCGGGGTGGCGGCCGGGTCTTCTTCGTTCTTCACCACCAGGGTGTAGGTGAACTCGTCGCCGACCTGCAGGCCTGTTTCCGGGTAGCCGGTGGCGTCCTTGGAGACGGACAGGTCCACGTACTGCAGCGTATCGGGATCGACCAGTTCTGCGTCATAGGTGGAGGTGCGGTCCGAAGTCTGGTTGTTGGCTGTCACGTCCTGGCCGGGCAGCCTTTCCAGGTCCGCGCTGACCGTCGCCTCATGGTAGATGGTGCCGACCGCACGGCCTTCTTCCAGCGCCGATGATTTCATCGTGAATTTGATGCTCACAGACTCATCTGGCGCCAGCCAATCGAAATTGCACCGCAGGCCCGTCACGATGCCGTCCGTCGTGATCGTTGTGCAACTGCTTGCATCCACGGGGTGCGAAGCTCCGCTCGAAGATTCGACGCTGTCGATCTGCAGGAATTCGAAGTCCGCGGTGGAGCCGGTGGCAGGGAAGATGTCGGTCATCGTCACGCCCGTGGCGTAGGATTCCGATGCTCCGCTGTTCATCACCTTGATGGTGTATTGCGTCGTACCTTCCAGCGGAATGCCATCATTGGTGTGCTGCATGTTGATCTGCACGTCCACCACGGGCTCATTCAGCGTCACGGTGGCGTTGGCTTCGTTGTTGCCGTAATCGGTCTCTGGCGTGGGAGTGCTGACGGCCACTTCGTTGTACAGCGATTGCGGCGCGTTCTCGGTCACCGAGCGCAACACGTATGTCACGGTTACCTGCCTGCCGATGGCAAAGTCCGGGCTGCTCCAGGTGCAGGCCAGATGCGTGTACGGCGCGGCAATCACGTCACCGGCGGTGATGCTGGTGGCGATGCCGCGGTCGTCCTGCAGGTTGCAGGTACCGCTGGTGATCGTCGGCTTGCCCACCCAGATGGCGCCGACAGGCAGTTCGTCAACCACTTGCACCGCCTTGGCGGTGGAGGGGCCCAGATTCGATGTTGTCAGGGTATAGGTGATGGCCTGGCCGGCGGCTGCGGACGCCAGGGGGTTGCTCTTCTTTTCCACCTTCATGTCCGCCAACGCCTTCAAGGTGACCTCAGCTTCGGCCTTATTGTTGGTGTTGTCGTATTCCGCCGTGTCAGTGGAGCTGACCGTCGCGGTATTGGCGATCGTGTTCGTCGCGTCCGCCGCACTGGCGGGATCCACGTACTGGCGGGCCTTGATGGTGACCGTGTAGGCCAGGGTATTGCTTACCGGAACATTGCGCAGCGTGCATGTCACGGTGGACGATGTGCTGCTGTTGGTGCCGCTCAATTCACACTCATCCGCAGTGACGGTGCTGCCATCGGGCAGTGTGACTGCCGCCGTCAGATAGCGCCCGTTGCCGTAGAGGCTGACCCCTGCCGGCGTTGCCCTGGCTGTATTGATGAGGTTGTTCACCGTATCCTTCACGATCACGGTCTTGGCCATTTGCAGTTCTGTTTCCAGGGCCGTGGCGGGAACCTGGTTTTTCACCGTCAGGGTATAGACCACTTCCGAGCCGGATGCGCCGTCGCCATAGGTGCTGGTGTTCGAAGTGATCGCTGCTGCCTTGCCGATGTGCAGGTCGGCCTTCAACTGGGACAGGTTGACGTTCGCGCTGTTCACCGGGATGTTGATGATGGAGCTCTCGCGGCCCTCTATCCCCGTCACCGTCGCTGAATTTCCAATCTGCGCGAACTGGCCCTCCTGCGAGTCAAAATGCGGAATGACTTCAAGCACCAGGGTCTGGCTGGCGCCAGCGGGGAGGGCGGTGTCCGCATTGAGCGTACAGATGATTTCCGCGCCCAGAGTGTCTTCATCGGTGCTTGCGGGAGTGCAAGTCCAGTTCGAATTGGCGGCGACGCCCACGAATTGCAGGCGGCTGTCGAGCTTGTCGGTGATGGTGATGGTCTGGCCTGCCTTCACATCCAGCGGGCCGTTGTTCACCAATTTGATGGAGTAGCTGTAATTTGTCCCGGAGGCCACCACGGTCGAGCTGGGAGTCTTGGTGACTGACAGGTTGACCGTATCGCTCACCGTCATCGTCGCCGATGCCTGGTTGTTGTTCGTGTTGATTGATGGCTCGTTGGGAACCGCAACCACGGCATTGTTGGTCAGCGTGGCGCCTGTCACCAAGGCACTTTGGGCTACCGTGGCATTGATGGTGATGGTTTCCTGGGTGTTGCCCAGTTGCGTTCCGGTGTAGTCGCAGGTGACGACCTGCCCGATGGCCGAGCAAGCCCAGTTCGCACCGGTGAACCCCGTAAAGCTCACGCCGTTGGGCAGGGTGTCCGTCACGGTGATGGATGCCGGCTCGAGCAGGCCGGAGACACGGTTCACCTTCAAGGTGTATGTCACAGGCACGTCGGCTCCCGCGTCGGCGTCCAGGATGATCGGCGTGACGGTTTTCGTCAGCACGACGTCCATGTCGTTATTGGGCTCGGCGGTGATCTCGATGTTGGTCGTGTTGTTGTCCCATGCAGCTTCGGTGAAGGTCACCCCGGCGGCGCTCTGGCCGATGATCGATGCCTGCGCTGGCACTTCGCCGGTCACATCCACCACTGACTGGAAGCCCAGCGCGGGCAGGGCATCTCCCTTGGCGTAGCTCTGGCCTTCCGCAACGGTGTAGGTGCAGTCGTAATAAGGAGTTTCCGGAGTGGTGCTGGTGTCCGACCCCTGCTCGCAGGTCCAACCTGCGCCCTCCGGCGTGCCGGTGAAGGTCGTGCCTTCCGGCTGTGCGAAGCGCACTATGGCCTTTTCACCAGTCTTGAGCGGATAGGCGTAGGTTGAATTCGCATTGCTGGCCTGCACCGTGTACGTCACCACATCGCCCTGGGTCACCGTGGAGCCGTTGGCCGGGGATGTGATTTCCACAGCCAGATCGGCGCGCTCATAGGTGGTTGCAGCACGGCTGATGTTGCTGTTGTTGGCGGAGTCCGGGTCGGTGTTGTCGACAGCCGGCTCGGTGGTGGCATACGCTTTCCACTCCGTGCTTTCGCTGGGCAGGACCACCTTGAAATCCACGGTTGTGAAGTCCGTGGCCGTCACCGAGGGCAGAGTGCAGGTGATCGTGGTGTTGTTTGCGGTGATGGTGGTGCCAACGGCGGGGACATTGCTGCACGCCACGCCAGGTGACGTATTGCCGATGCCCTGGAAGATGGCTCCCAGCGGCAGGGTCTCTGTCAGTTGGACTCCGTACAGCGTGCCGCTGGCGCCATTGATCTTGACCTTGGACTGGAAGATGAACTCTCCGCCGGCCGGGCCGTTGTCTGCCGCGACATTGCCCGCAGCCTGCTCCAGAAGCAGGTCCTGATTGACGAGCACGTCGTAATGGGTAGCGGCATGAGCCATGCCAGCACTGGCGGCCAGCACAAGGGCCGCGCCATGAGCTACCAGCCGGCGAGTCCCTCTTTGCCAGGACCCGCTACTGCGTAGGGTGTAGATATTCACTGGATTTCCCCTCTGATTTACCGAAAAACGAGTTCACAGAGGCACACAATTCATGGCAATTCCAGATATTTGCTTGATGTGTTTGTGATAACTCGCGCGTAATTGAGCGCGGAATTATTGATTTGAAACATCACGGAACAATTTAAACAATTGACAATCATCGATACTTATGGCATGAGTAATATTGTTTTATTATTAATTTGCATGTTTCAATAGATTTAATAAATTGCGTGACGCCTTTGACTGTCGGGTACGCGAGGAAGGCGTTGCTCATCTCATTGATTCAAACAAGGCTGCGGGCGAGTCACGGTGCTGAAATCACTGGAAACCATGCGTGGCGCGAGCGCGGGGGGGCGGTGGGCTGGCGTGAGGGCGGGCCCTGGCGTGAGGCATGCCGGATTCACTCCTTAGAATCACCCTCATGTCCATGCATTTCGATCTGGTAGACCTGCGGCTGATGGTGCATATCGCCGAAGCCAACAGCATGACGCGGGGGGCCGAGCTTTCATTCATTTCGCTGCCCGCGGCGAGCACGCGCATCAAGAATCTGGAAGAGAGCATCGGCACCAGACTGCTGTATCGCACCAGCCAGGGAGTGACCCTGACTCCGCCGGGGCAGGCATTCGTTGCGCATGCGCGCACGGTGCTGGGCCAGATCGAGCATTTGCGCGGCGACATGCAGGAATATGCGCGGGGCATCAAGGGTCATGTGCGCGTATTCGCCAATACGACGGCGCTCGGCGAGTTCCTGCCGCCCGTGCTGCGGCATTACCTGAGCTGCAATCCGGATGTGAATATCGATCTGCGCGAGCGCCTGTCCAATGACATCGTGCGCGCCGTGATGGAGGGTCAGACCGATATAGGCATCGTGGCCGGACTGGTGCGGACCGAGAATCTCCAGACGCTGCCCTATCATCGCGACCGGCTGGTGCTGGTGGTGCCGCAGGGGCACCTGCTGGCGAACGCGCGGGTGGTGGAGTTCGTGGATACGCTGGATTTCGACTATGTGGGGTTGCATGAGTCGAGCGCCATCCATGCGTTCCTCAGGCGCGCGAGCGATCAACTGCACAAGCCGGTCAAGCAGCGCATCCAGTTGGGGAACTTCGAGACCGCATGCCGCATGATCGAGTCCGGCGTGGGCGTCGGCGTGCTTCCCGAATCGGCGGCGGGCCGGCATGCGCAATCCATGAAGATCGCCATCGTCCCGTTGGCGGACGGGTGGGCGGTGCGCGAGATGCAGATCTGCGTGCGCAGCATGGAGGCATTGCCGTCGTTCGCACGCGAGCTGGTGGAGTTGCTGGTCGCCGACGCACGGGGCGAACTGCCCCTTGATTGAATATCGAAAAAAGGAGACGTCGTGAGCGAGAGCGTGGATTGTGTGGTCATCGGCGCCGGCGTCGTCGGCCTGGCCGTGGCCCGGGCGTTGGCAATGCGTGGGCGGGAGGTCCTCGTTCTGGAAGCAGCCCATGCGATCGGCACCGGAACATCGTCGCGCAACAGCGAGGTGATCCATGCCGGCATCTACTATCCGCAGGGCTCGCTGAAGGCCCGGCTTTGCGTGCAAGGCAAGCAGTTGCTCTATGCCTATTGCGAGGAGCGGGGCATCGCGCACCGGCGCTGCGGCAAGCTGATCGTCGCCACGTCAGCGCAGCAGCGCGGGCAACTGCTGGCCATTGCTGAACACGCGCGCGCCAATGGCGTGGACGATCTTGAACTGCTGACGGCGGCGCAGGCCGCAGCGCTGGAGCCCGCATTGCAATGCGTGGCCGCGCTGCTGTCGCCCGGCACCGGCATCATCGACAGCCATGGCTTGATGCTGTCGCTGCTGGGCGACGTGGAAAATCATGGCGGCGCTCTCGCGCTCCAGTCGCCGGTGGAGAAAGCGGTCTGCACGGCGGACGGCATTGCGCTGTGGGCGGCTGACGGCACGCAGTTGCTGGCCAGGACCGTGGTGAACGCGGCGGGCCTGTATGCTCCAGCCCTTGCGGGGCGGTTCGAGGGTTTGGCGGCGGATTACGTTCCACGCGCGCATTACGCCAAGGGAAACTACTTCACGCTGTCCGGGCGGGCTCCCTTCACGCGCCTGATCTATCCGGTGCCCGAGGCGGCGGGCCTGGGCGTGCATCTGACGCTCGACCTGGGCGGCCAGGCCAAGTTCGGGCCGGACGTGGAATGGGTCGACGGCCCCGGGGACCTTTGCGTGGACCCGGCGCGTTGCGTGGGCTTCTACGACGAGGTGCGCAAATATTGGCCGGGTCTTGCGGATGATTCCCTGGCCGCGGGCTATGCGGGCATTCGTCCGAAGATTTCGGGCCCCGGCGAGCCTTCCGCCGATTTCATGATCCAGGGGCCGCGGGTGCATGGCGTGCAGGGGCTGGTGAATCTGTTCGGGATCGAATCGCCGGGCCTGACCAGTTCGCTGGCCATCGGCGAGCACACCGCCGGGCTGCTGGAGCCTTGAGGGGCGTTGTAAATATCCAGGCGCTCGCCCCGCCGCATGCACAGGATTGCGGGGAATTCGTTAGCAAAGGTCTAAGATGTGGCTTAGGCCTACATGTAGGGCAATTGCCTGCATTTATCGTTGTTCCAACTTTCATCTATAGGACGAGGTTTTTTATATGAGCTCCGCAGCAGACAAAATTTCTGGCGCACAAGAAGACCTGGAGAAACTGGTGAGCGATTTGCGCGGACTGTTGTCCAGCAAGGACCTGGACAGCGTTCCGGAGATCCGCCAACTGCGCAAGCGCCTGGATGAGAGCCTCTACAGCGCCCGTGAATCGGCCATTCGCGCAGCCCAGGAAGCGGCCTACCAGGCCAAGGAGGCGGCCAGGGTAGCCAACGACTATGCGCACGACGAGCCCTGGCGTGTTGCCAGCGCCGCGCTTGCCGTGGGCGCGCTCGTGGGCTTTCTGCTCTCGCGCCGCTGAAATCCTGCTTTTTCCGGATTCCACATGAGGGAAGGAAGCGGCCCGGGCACCGCCTGGGTCGCAGTGAAATAACAAAACGGGAAAGGCAGGCTGGCGCATGAACCTTTTTGCTTTGCTTGGACTGGAGGGCCTGGTTGCCCGCTGGCGCTCCAATGTGATCGAGGGAGCCATCGCGGTGGAGGACCGGCTCGAGCTGGCCGGTATGGAGTGGGCCGACCAGAAGCGGCGCATGTTGGTGGTGGCGATTCTCGCCATCGTCACGGCCGGGCTGACGACGATCGCGCTTTTCATGTTCTCGATGGCGGTGCTGGTGACCTACTGGGATACGCCGGACCGCGTGACCGTGGGCTGGATTCTGGCAGGCGTCTGGATATTCCTCTGGATCGTGGTCCTCATATCGCTCGTGCTGATCGCCAGGCGTGCCGGAGATGCCTTTGCGTTGACCCGGCGCGTGCTCGCTCGCGACTGGAAATATGTGAAGGACCAACTGTGACGAGCTCATCGAACCGCTCAGGCGCGTCGGCAAAGCCGGTGGCCGCCGCTCTTTCCCGGGAAATGGATGCCGCGCATGCGACCATGGCACAGCGCGAAATTCTCTGGCGCATCGAGACCCAGCGCGAGCGGCTGGCCGCTCGCAGGTCGGCGCTCAGGCAGGCCGCGGCCTTGAGGGAGAGCGCCTCGGACCGCGTCGATGCCGATGCTTCGCTGCCCTTGCGTCTGCTCGCCTTTGCGCGGATGCATCCGATGGCGGTGGCGGCAGTGATCGGCGTCGCGGGTGCGGCGGCGGGGCCGCGCAAGCTGCTTCGCCTCGCCGGCGTGGTGCTGCCCATCGTGATGCGGATGCGCCGCTGAGCGCACTGTCGCCTCTGCGGCAAGATAGCCCGTGCCTGTGGCCGGGCTCGCGGATCACATGTTCTTGATGGCCCGAGCCGCCTGTGCGACCAGTTCCGGGCCTTTGTAGATCAGGCCGGTGTAGATCTGGACGACGTCGGCGCCCGCGCGGATCTTGCCGACGGCATCCTGCGCGCTCATGATGCCGCCCACGCCGATGATGGGATAGGCCGGGCCCAGATCGGCGCGCAGCTGCGCAATGACGCGGTTGCTTGCTTCGAGCACCGGTGCTCCGCTCAGTCCGCCGGTTTCCTGCGCATGCGCCAGGCCCTTGACCGCATCGCGGCCGATCGTGGTGTTGGTGGCGATCACGCCGTCCATGCCGTGGCGCTGCAGCGTCGCGGCGATCAGCCGTACTTGCGCTTCATCCAGGTCGGGCGCGATCTTCACGAAGATCGGGACGCGCCGGCCATGCGCGGTGGCCAGTTTCTCGCGGTGTCCGGCAATGGCCGACAGCAGCCCGTCCAGCGCTTCATCGCTTTGCAGCTCGCGCAGGTTCTTGGTATTGGGCGAGCTGATGTTCACCGTGACGTAGTCGGCGTGGGGGTAGACGCCTTCCAGGCAGGCCAGGTAGTCGCCGGTGGCATCCTCGATGGGCGTTGCGGCGTTCTTGCCGATGTTCAGCCCCAGCAGCATGGGCTTGCCCTGCGCGCGGGTCTGCGAGCGCTTGACGTTCCGGATGAACGCATCCAGTCCCTCGTTGTTGAAGCCCAGGCGGTTGATGAGCGCGTTGGCCTCGGGAAGGCGGAACATGCGCGGCTTGGGGTTGCCGGGCTGCGCCTTGGGCGTGACGGTGCCCACTTCGACGAAGCCGAAGCCCATGGCGGCGAGGCCGTCGATCACGCGCGCATTCTTGTCGAGGCCAGCGGCCATGCCGACGCGGTTGGGAAAACGCAGGCCGGCCAGCTCGATGGGGTCGCTGACGGTCGGGCTGCACCATGCCCACTGAAGCGGGGTGCGCTGCCCTCTTGCCAGCATGTCCATGGTGAGTTCATGGGCCTTTTCCGGGTCCATGCCGAAGAGAATTGGGCGAGCGAAAGCGTAGGGTAGGAGAGACATTGGGATAATTCGAGGTTCAACTCCGATTTTCGCCCATGACGACAAGCAATTCACTTTCTCAGGATCAACTCAAGACTTTGGTCGGCCAGGCCGCATTGGAATATGTGCGGCCGGGCGAGATCGTGGGGGTTGGAACGGGCTCGACCGTCAACAAGTTCATCGAGGCCCTGGCTTCCATGAAAGACCATATTCGTGGAGCGGTTTCCAGTTCGGTTGCGAGCACCGAACGATTGCGCGCGCTCGGCATCACGGTCTTCGATGCGAACGAGGTGGACTCGCTGTCGGTGTACATCGATGGCGCGGATGAAATCGATGGCCGGGGTTTCATGATCAAGGGAGGCGGCGCCGCGCTCACGCGCGAGAAGATCATCGCGGCGCTGGCCAGGCGTTTCGTCTGCATTGCCGATGAGTCCAAGCTGGTCGATGTGCTGGGCCAGTTCCCGCTGCCCGTGGAGGTCATTCCCATGGCCGCCGCGCAGATCCGGCGCCGTTTCGAAGCCATGGGCGGCAGCGCATCCATCCGGCAAAAGGACGGGCTGCCGCTGGTGACCGACAACGGACAGCACATCATTGACGTGCGCGGGCTCGCCATCAGCGAGCCGCTGCAGTTCGAGAGCGCCGTGAACCAATGGCCGGGCGTGGTCACCGTGGGTGTGTTCGCGCACCAGAAGGCCAGCCTGTGCCTGCTGGGAACGGCGCAGGGCGTGCGCAAGCTGGAATTCTGACTCGATTGCCGGCGGGCCGAACAGGCAGCGCGGCCCGGCGCAACAGCCGGATCGCGCTACCGAGCCGCCGAGCCGTCTGGCCAGCAAGCAGGCTAGTAGCCCCGGCTGCCGGCTTCGCCCTGCAATTTGAGCAGCATGTCCTTGGTCGGGTATCCGTCGGCGGGCAGGCCCACGCTTTTCTGGTACTCGCGCAGCCCGATGCGGGTTGCCGGCCCGGCCACGCCGTCCGGAGCGCCGGTGTCGAACCCCTTGAGGTTGAGCGCCTCCTGCATGGAGCGGACCTCCGAGCGCGAGAGCGGCTCCAGATCGCGCGGCCAGCTCGAACGCAATCCGCCCGCGCCATCGATCTGCTGCGCAATCAGCGCCACGGCCAATGCGTAGTTGTTGGAGTTGTTGTACTTGAGGAGCGTGCGGAAATTGTTGCCCACCAGAATGGCCGGGCCGCGCGCGCCCGCGGGGGTGATGATGGATGCGTCGGGCAGCGGGGGCAGCGGCCCGCCGTCCAGGCCGCGCACGCCCTGGGCTTGCCAGTCGGAGGCCGGTTGGGTGACCTTGACCTCCGCGCGCGAGAAATCGAACCCCTCGGGCAGGCTGACTTCCGCGCCCCAGATCTCGCCCGTCCTCCATCCCGATTGCGCGAGAAAGTTGGCGGTCGAGTTGATCACGTCCGGAATGCTTCCCCAGATGTCGCGCCTGCCGTCGCCGTCCGCGTCGACCGCGAAACGCTGGTAGGCCGAGGGCAGGAATTGCGTATGCCCCATGGCGCCAGCCCACGAACCCAGCATTTGCGATGCGGGAATGTCGCCGCGGTCGATGATCTTCAGCGCAATCAGCAATTCGCGGCTGGCCCATTCGTAGCGCCGCCCGTCATAGGCCAGCGTGGCGAGCGCATCCACGGCGCGGAAGCTGCCGAAGTTGCGGCCGAAATTGCTCTCCATGCCCCAGATCGCGGTGATCACGGATGCGGGGACGCCATAGCGCTCTTCGGCGGCATTGAAGGTTCGCTTGTATTTGCGTATGAGCGCCTTGCCCTGGTCGATGCGGGCCTGGGTCACGGCGCCGTCCAGATAGGCCCAGGGCGGGCGCGTGAACTCGGGCTGCGCGCGGTCCAGCTCGATGATGCGCGGGATGAATTGCGCATGGCTCAGCGCAGTGCGGATGGTGGTGTCGCTGATGCCGGACTGCGCAGCGCGCTGCTCGAAGGTTTTGAGCCACTGCGCGAAACTCAGGCTTTTTGCGGGGCCGGACGGCTGCTCTGGCATGGAGACCGCTTCGCCCGCCGCGGCCGCCGGAGCCGGTGCGGGCGCGAGGGGTTGGGCCGCCGGGGGTGCGGCTGCGGGCGCCTGCGCCGTGGTTGGGGGCGGCGCGGATGTTTGCGCGCCATTGGACGGGGCTCCGGCAGGCTGGCGGACCGCGCTCCTGGGCGTGGAGGTGCATGCTCCGAGCAGGATGCTCAATGCCAGCGCGCCTGCGGCCGGGCAGGCCCATCGCTTCATGCCGGGGACTGCCGGCCGGCCTGTTTCTGGGTAAATGACGTGCATCCGGCTATTGTGCGGGCAGCAAAGGCATACTTGGGCCTGCCTCAGCCCTGGACAGCAATTTTTTACATGCACACTTTTCTCTGGCACGACTACGAAACCTTTGGCACGGATACCCGCCGCGACCGCCCGGCGCAGTTCGCCGCCATCCGCACCGATGCCGAACTCAACGAGATCGGCGATCCGCTGATGCTTTATTGCCGGCCAGCCAACGACTACCTGCCCGACCCCGTGTCCTGCCTGATCACCGGCATCACGCCGCAGTTGTGCCTTGAAAAAGGCTTGCCGGAAAGCGAATTCGCCGCGCGCATCGAAGCGGAGATGGCGCAGCCCGCAACGATCGGCGTGGGCTACAACACCATCCGTTTCGACGATGAGATCACCCGTTTCATGTTCTGGCGCAATCTGATCGATCCCTACGCGCGCGAATGGCAGAACCAGTGCGGGCGCTGGGACCTGCTGGATGTGGTGCGCATGATGCGGGCGCTCAGGCCCGATGGCGTGCAGTGGCCGTTGAACGATGAGGGCCAGGCCAGCTTCAGGCTGGAGCACCTCACCAAGGCCAATGGCCTTCAGCATGACGCCGCGCACGATGCGCTTTCGGACGTGCGCGCGACGATCGCGCTGGCGCGCCTCATCCGCGCGCGCCAGCCCAAGCTGTTCGACTACGCGCTCAGCCTGCACAGGAAGGAGCGTGTGATCGCCGAGCTGCGCCTGCCCGCGTCCATCGATCAGGCGCGGCCCTTCCTGCACGTGTCGGGCATGTTCCCGGCGGAGCGCGGGTGCCTGGCCGTCATGTTTCCGCTCGCCAGCCATCCGGGCAACAAGAACGAGGTGCTGGCCTGGGACCTGTCGCAGGATCCGCGCGAGCTGGTCGATCTGGATGCGGACTCGATCCGGCTTCGCATGTTCAGCAAGGCCGCCGATCTCCCGCAAGGCGTGGAGCGCCTGCCGATCAAGAGCATTCACCTGAACAAATCGCCCATGGTGGTCGGCAACGTCAACACGCTCAGCGCCGAGATGGCGGCTCGCTGGGGAATCGACCTGCCGGCAGCGGCACGCCATGCGCAGGCCGCGCGGGAACTGCCTGACATGAGCGCGATATGGAGCGAGGTGTTCAAGCGTCCGGCTGCCGAGCCGCTCGACGTCGATCAGGACCTGTATGGCGGTTTCGTCGGCAATGAAGACCGGCGTCGCCTGAATCATCTGCGCATGCTGTCGCCGCACGAACTGGCCAGCGAGCGTGCGGGCTTCGACGATCCGCGTCTGGCCGAATTGTTCTGGCGTTACCGCGCGCGCAATTTCCCGAACACCTTGTCGCAGCAGGAGCGTGAGCGCTGGGAAGCGCACCGGCAGGAAGCCTTGGTGGAGGGCGCGGGCGGTGCGCGCACCTTCGACATGCTGTTCGCTCAGCTCGACGAACTGGGCGCCGAGGCCGGCGAGCGTGACGCCGGCTTGCTTGAAGCGGTGTATGACTATGCGGAATCGATCTCTCCCGATCTTTCATGACGCGCCGCCAGCGTCGCCAGCGCCACGAACGCGCTTGTGACGCATGAACAGCCACGCCGCGTCATCAGCGCCATGCCCGGAGGAGGCGGGAAAGACCCTCGCCGGATTCATCGCGGCGCATCCCCGCCTGCTCGTGCTGACCGGCGCGGGCGTGAGCACGGCCAGCGGCATTCCCGACTACCGCGATCTGCAAGGGCAGTGGAAGCGCGCGCAGCCCGTGTCATACCAGGCCTTCATGGGCAGAGAGCTCACCCGCCAGCGGTATTGGGCGCGCAGCCTAGTCGGCTGGCGCACTTTCGGGCGCGCCACGGCGGCTCCCGCGCACCGTGTGCTGGCGGACCTGGAGCGCAGCGGCCTGGTCGAGTTGCTGGTGACCCAGAATGTGGATGGCCTGCATGAAGCGGCGGGCAGCCGGCGGGTCGTGGATTTGCACGGCCGCCTGGACGCCGTGCGCTGCATGGATTGCGGTGCGCGCCTTGCGCGCGAGCTCTGGCAGGAGGCGCTCATCGAGCGGAATCCGGCATGGAGCGCGCTCTCGGCGCTCAGCGCTCCCGACGGGGATGCGGATCTCGAAGCGGTGGATTTTGCGCAGTTCGTCATTCCGCCTTGCCCGTCGTGCGGATCGCGCCTGCTCAAGCCCGACGTGGTGTTCTATGGCGAGTCGGTGCCACGCGAGCGGGTGGGGCGGGCCATGGACGCCCTCGGGCGTTCACGGGCGCTGCTGGTGCTGGGCTCCTCGCTGATGGTGTATTCCGGCTATCGTTTCGTCCTGGCGGCCCGCGAGGCCGCGATGGCCGTGGCGGCGGTGAACCAGGGCGTCACGCGGGCCGATGGCGCTTTCACGCTCAAGCTGGCATCGGATGTAGGACGGACTCTGCAAGTTGCCGCATCCATCCTACATGGCTGACATCCAATTCTTGATAGCTTGAGACCGCCGCATCAGGGCATCCAGCCTTTTGCGGGACTACGAGGACGACTCACGGGACATGCGTGCACATTTGAACAACCGGCGTGATGCGCCATCCGCCTCATCCTCCGCTGCCGATGCGCGCGCGCATCAAGGCATGCCCGCGCGGCATCCCGAGGCTGACCGGCTCGGCATGCGCGGCACGCCGGAGATTCCGGTCACCGGCATCCGTGTTTTCGTGAGCATGGGCATTGCCGCGCTGGCCATCGCGGCGCTGTATTTCGGCAGGCCGGTGCTGGTGCCTCTGGCGCTTGCGCTGTTGTTGAGCTTCATGCTGAACCCGCTGGTCATGCGCCTCAAGCGCTGGGGTGTTCCCAAGGTGCTTTCGGTGGTGGCCGTGGTCGCCATGACCTTGATGGTGCTGGGCGTGGGCGGCTGGTTCGTCGGCAACGAGGCGCGGGACCTGAGCGCACAACTGCCTTCCTATCAATCGAACATCCGCACCAAGCTGCGCAATCTGCGCTCGCAGATCCGCGCGCCGGGAATGTTCGAGGGCGCGCGCAAGACCCTGGACGTGGTGCAAAAGGAAGTGGAGGCGGCCGCCGCCGAATCAGGGGACGGCAGGCGCAGGCCCTCGGTGCAGAAGGTTCAGGTGGTTCCGACCGAGCGCTCGCCGGTCGATCAGGCGGCCGCGGCGCTGGAGAGCGCGCTGGGGCCGCTGTCCGAGGCTGCGCTGGTGCTGGTGTTCGTGATCTTCATCCTGCTTGACCGCGAGGATCTGCGCGACCGCATGCTGCGGCTGTGGGGCCGCAACCTGCATCAGGCGACCGATGCGATCGACGAGGCCGGCGAGCGCATCTCCAGATACCTGAGCATGCAATTGCTGGTGAACGTGAGCTACGGTATTCCGATGGCGGCGGGTTTGTGGTTCATCGGCATTCCGGGCGCGATGCTGTGGGGCGCACTGGCCACCGTCATGCGCTTCGTGCCTTATGTCGGGCCGATGATCTCCGCCGTGTTTCCGCTGGCGCTGGCCTTCGCCGTCGATCCGGGGTGGCAATTGGTGTTGTGGACGCTGGCGTTGATCCTGGCGCTGGAGCTCGTCAGCAACAACATCATCGAGCCGTGGCTGTACGGCGCCAGCACCGGTCTGTCGGCCATGTCCCTGATCGTCGCCGCCACCTTCTGGACGGCGATGTGGGGGCCGATCGGGCTGATCATGTCCACGCCGCTGACGGTATGCCTGCTGGTGAGCGGGCGCTATCTGCCGCAACTGTCGTTTCTCGACGTGCTGCTGGGCAGTCAGCCCCCGCTGGACGAGCCCACGCGGATCTATCAGCGCCTGTTGGCCGGAGATGCCGACGAGGCATGCGACATCAGCCTGCGCATCGTGGAAGATGGCGATGCGTCCGTGCAGGCGTTCTACGCAGGCGTTGGCGGCGAGGTCCTGCGCATGGCGGTGGGCGACCATGCGCGGGCCGCGACGGCCGAGCATCGGCTGCGGGTGGTCGATGGCATGGATGAAGTTCTGGATGAACTGGAGGCGCAATATCCGTCCGCCAAACTGCCTTCGGTAGCCCGCGTCCTGTGCATGGGGGGCAAGTGGGAGGTCGATCAGCTCGCGGCGCGCATGGTGGCGCACGGCGTGCGGCTTGGAGGGCATGCGGTGAAGCTTGCGGGCAGCGACGTGCTGTCGAGCCAGAACGTGATGCCGCGCCCGCAGTTGCTGCGCGGCGACGTGGTCTGTGTGAGCTGGATGTCGGCGCAGCCGCATGCGGCCGCGCGCGCCTTGTGCCGACGCATCCGCCGCGCCTGGCCGCAGGTCGGCATCGTGCTGCATTTCTGGAACCTGCCGCAGGAGATGCCCGAGCGGCAGCTCGCCGAATTGTCGTCCGGGCTGGGGGCCGACCGTGTCGTGCAGGCCTATGGCGACGTGATGGCTGCCGTGCGCGAGCAACTGGGCGACCTGGACACCGAGTCGTTCGAGCCCGCGCCCATCCCCAGGAACGATGACAGGCGCGTCAAGGCGCTGGAGGCCAGCGGGGCAAGGGACAGCGAGAGATTCCGCCAACTGGCCCAGCAGGTCGCCAAGCGCGCATCGGACATCTTCGACGTTCCGCTGGCGGCGGTGACGCTGATCGACCGGGAGAGCGAACACATCATGGCGATGCACGGAGGCCTGAGCGTTCAGAACGACGAGAGCGTGCGCGACGAGGCTCCACGCCGCTTTCAGATGTCCATGGACCGGGCGCAGGCGCTGGGCGCCTTCGTGATCCATGAGGATGACGTGGTCCATGTGGAAGACCTTCAGCATGATCCCCGCTTTGCGGGCAATCCCGTCTTCAAGGCGGTGGGTGCGCGGTTCTTTGCCGGCGCGCCGGTGCGCGACAAGGCGGGCATGCCCATCGGCGTGCTGAGCCTGGTGGATTCCAGGCCGCGCGAACTCAGCGAGCGCGAAATGCGCCTGCTGCAGGCCATGGCCAATGACGTGATGGAAGAGTGGACGGGAATCGATCTGCCGGACCGAAAGGAGCCGCCGCAGGCGAACTCAGCGACCCTGGGGCAGTCCGTTCCGGGCTGAGTCGGCGGTGCGCGAGCGCCATTCGCCGCGCGTGAGGCGATAAAGGCGGTGCGGCCGCAGCGCGCTGCCTTCGGCGACCGCCGGATGATCGAAGTCGTCGGCGGGATCGTTGCGCATGCCAAGGCGCTCCATGACCGCGCTGGAGCGCTGGTTTCCGCGCGCTGTGAAGGCGACGATCTCCGGCAGGTTCAGCGCCTCGAAGCCTATGCGCACGGCAAGGCGGGCCGCTTCGGTGGCCAGTCCCTTGCCCCAGAACGCGCGGTCCAGGCGCCAGCCCACTTCCACGCATGGCGAAAAGGGCAGCTCGGCCTGCGGTATGTGCAGGCCGACGAAGCCGATGAAGCGAGGCTCGTCTTTTTCCTGAAGTGAATCAACTGCCCAGAAGCCCCAGCCGCGCTGTTCGATGAGCGCATGTATGCGCGCCGCGTGCGCATCGCTTTGCTCGCGCGAGAGCAGGGCGGGGAGGTGGCGCATCACCTGCGGGTCGCAGTTGATGGCGGCAAAGGGCGCGAGATCCTCCTTCACCCATTGCCGCAGACGCAGCCGGCCGGTACGCATCCAGTCTTCGGGAATGAATGTGTACGCCGGTATGCCGAATGGCAGGGGGGCTTGCAGGATCACGCAGGTTTACTTGGTGCCGAAAATGCGGTCGCCGGCATCGCCCAGTCCGGGCAGGATGTAGCCGTGGTCGTTGAGCTCGCGGTCGATGGCCGCGGTGAAGATCGGCACGTCGGGGTGGGCCTTCTGCATGGTCGCGATGCCTTCGGGCGCCGCCAGCAGGCAGACGAACTTGATGGAGCGCGGCTGGAGTTTCTTGAGCCGGTCCACGGCAGCCGCGGCGGAGTTGCCGGTCGCCAGCATGGGGTCGACGACGATGATGTCGCGCTCATGCATTTCCGAGGGCATCTTGAAGTAGTACTCGACGGGCTGAAGGGTCTCGGGATCGCGGTACAGCCCGATGTGGCCGATGCGCGCGCCCGGTATCACGTTCAGCATGCCGTCCAGGAAACCGTTGCCGGCGCGCAGGATGGATACCAGCACCTGCTTTTTCCCGTCGATGACCTTGCCTGTCATCTTTTCCATGGGCGTCTCGATCTCGAGGTCCTGCAGCGGCATGTCGCGCGTGATCTCGTAGGCCATCAAGGTGCTCAGCTCGCCGAGCAGGCGGCGGAAGCTGTTGGTGCTGGCGTCCTTCTTGCGCATCAGCGTGAGCTTGTGCTGGACCAGGGGGTGGGTGATGACGGTGACGGGTGCGGTGTTGGAGCTCATGGCTGTTTTTGTTTTTGCGGGATATATCCGGGAGGGGAAGTCTGCCAGAAAGCGATGCCCGCCTCGGTCCAGGGGGTGGAAGCGCCGGGCCCCGGGGGCTGGCATGCGGATGGCATTATCGCTCCGCCGCCGCCCGGCATGTCCTTGGGCGATCTCTTGGGTGACTCCTTGGGCGATCAATCGCTGCCCAGCAGCCGCCCATAGTTCGCCAGATCGACGTTGCCGCCGCTGATGATGATGCCCACGCGCTTGCCCCTGAAGTCCACTCCGCCGTGGCGGGCGCCCGCAAGCGAGAGCGCGCCGGTGGGCTCGACGACGATCTTCATGCGCTGCGCGTAAAAGCGCATGGCCTCGGCCAGTTGCGCGTCGCTGGCGGTGACGATGCCGCTCGCGCCGCCGCGGATGATGGCGAAGGTGATGTCGCCTAGCGCCTGGGTCTGCGCGCCGTCGGCGATCGTCTGGGGCGTGTCGATCCTGACGATCTCGCCCTTGCGCAGTGATTGCTGGCCGTCGTTGCCGGCCTCGGGTTCGACGCCGAAGACCTGGCACGCGGGCGCCATTGCCTTCGCGGCAAGCAGCGTGCCGGAGAGCAGGCCGCCGCCGCCCAGCGGTGTGAAGAGGTAGTCGAGGCCGGGCACGTCCTCCAGCAGTTCGAGCGCCGCCGTGCCTTGCCCCGCGATCACGTGAGGATGGTTGAAGGGCGGCACCAGCGTCATGCCGCGCTCGCCGGCGATGCGCTGGCTGATCGCCTCGCGGTCCTCGGTGAAGCGGTCGTAGGTGACGACCTCCGCGCCATAGCCGCGCGTGGCGGCCAGTTTGGCCGCTGGTGCGTCCTCGGGCATGACGATCACCGCGGGCATGCCGAGAATACGGGCCGACAGCGTGATGGCCTGCGCGTGGTTGCCCGATGAGAAGGCGAGCACGCCGCGTTTTCTTTCTTCGGGCGTGAACTGCGCGAGCGTGTTGTAGCCGCCGCGGAACTTGAACGCTCCCATGCGCTGGAGGTTCTCGCATTTGAAGTACAGCTCGGCGCCCAGGAGCGCATCGGCGGTGCTCGAGCGCAGCGTCGGCGTGCGGTGCGCCACGCCTTTCAGGCGGGCTGCGGCGGCTTTCACGTCATCGAAGGTGGGGAGCGAGGGGGAAGTCATGGCAAATGTTTTCCTTCTGTGTCATTTCTTGCGGCCGCCGAGCAGGCCGCCCAGCACGCCACGCAGGATTTCCTTGCCCAGGTTGGTGCCTACCGTGCGCACGGCGGACTTGGCCATGGTCTGTACCAGGCCGTCCTTCTTGCCGCCGCGCGGACCGGTGCTGCCGAACAGGACGTTGTTGAGCTCGTCCATGATGCCGCCTTCGGCGCCTTGCGATGCCTGGCCCTTCTGTACGGCGGCGCTCGAGGCCTGGCCTTCGGCGCGTCCACGCAGGATCTCATAGGCGGATTCGCGGTCGATGGGCGTGTCGTAGGTGCCGGCCACCAGCGAGCCGGCCATCAACGATTTGCGCTGGTCAGCGGAAATCGGGCCGATCTGGCTGCCCGGGGGAATCACATAGACGCGTTCGGTCGGCGTGGGGCGGCCCTTGGGGTCGAGAAAGCTGATGAGCGCCTCGCCCACGCCGACTTCGGTGATCGCCGCCTCGATGTCCAGCCCCGGATTGGGGCGCATGGTGGTGGCGGTGGCCTTCACGGCCTTCTGGTCGCGCGGCGTGAAGGCGCGCAGCGCGTGCTGCACGCGGTTGCCGAGCTGGGCGAGCACGCTGTCGGGGATGTCCAGCGGATTCTGCGTGGCGAAGTACACGCCGACGCCCTTGGAGCGCACCAGCCGCACGACCAGCTCGATGCGTTCGAGCAGCGCCTTGGGCGCTTCGTTGAACAGCAAGTGGGCTTCGTCGAAGAAAAAGACGAGCCTGGGCTTGTCCGGGTCGCCGATTTCCGGCAACTGCTCGAACAGCTCGGAGAGCATCCACAGAAGGAAGGTGGCATACAGGCGCGGCGAATTCATGAGCTTGTCCGCCGCGAGGATGTTCACCACGCCCTTGCCGCCCACGGTCTGCATGAAGTCCTGGATGTTGAGCATCGGCTCGCCAAAGAATCTGTCGCCGCCTTGCTGCTCGATCTGCAGCAGCCCGCGCTGGATCGCGCCCACGCTTGCCGGACTGATGTTGCCGTATTCGGTGGTGAACTGCCTGGCGTTGTCGCCCACGTGCGCGAGCATGGCGCGCAGGTCCTTCAGGTCCAGCAGCAGCATGCCGTTGTCGTCGGCGATCTTGAACACCAGATTGAGCACGCCCATCTGCGTGTCGTTCAGGTCGAGCATGCGGCCCAGCAGCAGCGGCCCCATGTCCGAGATGGTGGCGCGGACCGGATGGCCCTGGTCGCCGAACACATCCCACAGCGTGGCGGGGCAGGCGAAGGGCTCGGGCCGGGGCAGGCCGCGCTCATCGAGCGTCGCGGCCATCTTGTCGCCGATGCTGCCCTGCTGGCTGATGCCGGTGAGATCGCCCTTGACGTCGGCAAGGAAGACTGGAACGCCGATCTTCGAGAACTCCTCCGCCAGTTTCTGCAGCGTGACGGACTTGCCGGTGCCGGTCGCGCCGGTGATGAGACCGTGGCGATTGGCCAGCCCCGGCAGCAGGTGGCATTGGACTAAAGCGTGCTGGGCAATGAGTAGTGGTTCAGCCATGGCAGTGAATGAGTGTGTAGGGATTCGAAGTCAAAAGTAAAATCGCGCTCAGTGGATTATTAAATCAGAAGGACTCCCTGTGGCAGGACACAGTAAATGGGCGAACATCCAGCACCGCAAAGGTCGCCAGGATGAGAAACGCGGCAAGATCTGGACTCGCATCATTCGTGAAATCATGGTGGCTGCCCGGCAGGGCGGTGGCGACCCGGATGCCAATCCGCGCCTGCGCCTGGCGATCGACAAGGCCAAGGCAGCCAATATGCCCGCGGACAACATCAAGCGCAACGTGGACAAGGCCACCGGCAACCTCGAGGGCGTGACCTACGAGGAAATCCGCTATGAGGGCTATGGCATCGGCGGCGCGGCAATCATTGTTGACACAATGACCGATAATCACGTCCGCACCGTCGCCGAAGTGCGCCATGCGTTCAGCAAATACGGCGGCAACATGGGGACCAATGGTTCGGTTGCTTTCCAGTTCAAGAACGTGGGTCAATTGATCTTCGCGCCGGGTACGGACGAGGACAAGGTCATGGAAGTGGCGCTCGAGGCGGGTGCCGAGGACGTGATCACGGACGAGGAGGGCGCCATCGAGGTGCTGACCGCCCCCGCCGATTTCGAGGCCGTGAAGAATGCGCTGCAGGGCGCGGGCCTCGTGGCCGAGGTGGCGGACGTGACCATGCGCCCCGATGTATCGGTCGCGCTCGAAGGCGACGATGCCGCGCGCATGCAGAAACTGCTGGATGTCCTGGAAGACCTGGACGATGTACAAGAGGTCTACCACAACGCAGAGTTGTGATGAGGCTATGACAAGAAAATGAAAGTCCTCGTGATTGGTGGCGGCGGCCGAGAACACGCACTGGCCTGGAAGCTCAACGGCTCGCCCAAGGTCACCAAGGTCTATGTGGCGCCGGGCAATGGCGGCACGGCCTTGAATCCCGATTTCGTGAATGTTCCGCTCAGCGACCCGTCGCAATTGCGCGAATGGGCGCAGAAGGAAAAAATCAACCTGACCGTGGTGGGCCCGGAAGCGCCTCTGGCTGCGGGCGTGGTCGATGAGTTCCGCGCGCATGGGCTGCGCATCTTCGGCCCGACGAAGGCTGCCGCGCAGCTGGAAAGCTCCAAGGCGTTCTCCAAGGACTTCATGAAGCGCCACGGCATTCCAACGGCGGCCTACGAGACCTTCAGCGATCCGGTGGCCGCGCATGCGTTCATCGACAAGCTCGGCGCGCCCATCGTGGTGAAGGCCGACGGCCTGGCCGCCGGCAAGGGCGTGGTGGTGGCCACGACACTGCAGGAAGCCCATGAGGCCGTCGATTTCATGCTGGTTGACAACAAGTACGGCGTTTCCCACAACGACGGCGGCGCGCGCGTGGTTATCGAGGAGTTCCTTGAAGGAGAGGAAGCTTCGTTCATCGTGATGAGCGACGGCAAGAACGTGGTGGCGCTGGCCACCAGCCAGGACCACAAGCGCCTGAAGGACGGCGACCAGGGCCCGAACACTGGCGGCATGGGCGCGTACTCTCCCGCGCCCGTGGTGACTGCCGACGTGCATGCGCGCGCCATGCGCGAGATCATTCTGCCGACGGTGCGCGGCATGGAAAAGGACGGCCTGCCCTACACCGGCTTCCTGTACGCCGGCCTGATGATCGACGCCAAGGGCCACCCCAAGACGCTGGAATTCAACTGCCGCATGGGTGATCCGGAAACCCAGCCGATCATGATGCGCCTGAAGAGCGATCTGCTGGACATCCTGTCCGCTGCCGTGGACGGCAGGCTCGACCAGGTGGAGATGCAATGGGACCGCCGTACCGCGCTGGGCGTGGTGATGGCCGCTCACGGTTATCCCGAGAGCCCGCGAAAGGGGGACGCCATCACCGGCCTGCCCGAAGCCATGGACGATGCCATGGTGTTCCATGCCGGCACGGAACTGGTCGATGGCGTGGTGCGCACCAGCGGCGGCCGCGTGCTTTGCGTGACGGCGCTGGCCGACAACGTCAAGCAGGCGCAGCAGCGTGCCTACGATGTGGCGCGCGGCATCTATTTCGACGGCGCGCAGTATCGTCGCGACATCGGCCATCGCGCCGTGAAGAACCACGTCTGATGATTCCTGATTCCACCCTCCAGCCGGCAGCCAGCGTGCAGCGCGTGCGCGAGTACCTTGTGGGCCTGCAGGCCCGCATCACTGAAGCGCTCGAGGCCGTTGAAGGGCCGCTGGAGCAGGGCGGCGCGCGTTTTCTGGCCGATCCGTGGAACAAGGGGCCGCAGGAGCGCCTGCGGGGTGACGGCATCACGAAGATCATGGAAAACGGGCGCGTGTTCGAGCGCGCCGGCTGTGGCTTCTCGCACGTCAAGGGCGCGCAGTTGCCGCCTTCGGCCACCCAGCACCGGCCGGAGCTGGCGGGCGCGCCGTTCGAGGCCATGGGCGTGTCGCTGGTGTTCCATCCGCGCAATCCCTATGTGCCCACGGTACACATGAATGTGCGCATGATCGCCGCGGCCGGGCCTGGGGGCGAGCCGGTCTGCTGGTTCGGCGGGGGCATGGATCTCACGCCGTATTACGGATTCGACGAAGACGCGGTGCACTTTCATGAAGTGTGCCGTGATGCGCTGGCGCCCTTTGGCGGCGGCCTCTATCCACGCTTCAAGCAGTGGTGCGATGAGTACTTCTGCAACAAGCATCGCAACGAACAGCGCGGCGTCGGCGGGATCTTCTTCGATGATTTCTCCGAGCTGGGCTTCGAGCGGAGTTTCGCCATGCTGCAAAGCGTCGGCGATGCCTTCGCCCGGGCCTATCTGCCGATCGTCGAGCGCCGTGTGGATACAGAATACGGCGAGCGCGAGCGCGACTTCCAACTGTACCGCCGGGGCCGCTACGTCGAATTCAACCTCGTTTGGGATCGCGGCACGCATTTCGGCCTGCAGTCGGGTGGGCGTACCGAGTCGATCCTGCTGTCCATGCCGCCGCTGGTGAGCTGGTCATACCAGCGCGCATGCGAGCCGGGCTCGCCGGAGGCGCGGCTGACCGATCACTTTCTGCAGCGGCGCGACTGGGTCTGAGGCCTCGACGCGCCGATTGTCTATAATTTTCACCATTTTCCGTGTCGCGGATAGCGGCACGGACCTCCAACATATTCGAGATACTGAACGCGCCCGGGTGGCAATCCCTGTTGCCCATGATTTCGCTGGCGCGCTATATTGATCTCCCTACTCCATTCGATTGAACCACCCTGATGAGCACCTCCATCAAATCGGAATCTTCCGCCAAGAAAGACGTCACCAAACTCCAGCGCGCCATTGTGGACGGCCTGGAAGACGTCAAGGCCGTTGATATCCAGGTTTTCAACACCGAGCAGCTCTCGCCGCTGTTCGAGCGCGTGATCGTTGCCACAGGCAATTCCAACCGGCAGACCAAGGCGCTGGCCGCCAGTGTGCGCGATGCGGTGAAGGAAGCCGGTTTTTCCAAGCCGCGCGTCGAGGGCGAGGAAAATGGCGAATGGATCATTGTTGACTGCGGGCAGGCCGTGGCGCACATCATGCAGCCGGCCATCCGCCAGTACTACCGCCTGGAGGAAATCTGGGGCGAGACCCCGGTGCGCATGAGGATAGGCGCACCCAAGCCACGCCGCGTGAGCGCTTCGGAAGATTCGCCCGAAAAGGCAGCCAAGCCGGCGGCGAAGAAGCGCGCTCCAGCCCGCAAGAGTGCTGCGCAGGACAAGCCCGCAGCCAAGAAATCCGCGGCCAAGCCCGCCGTGGCCCGCAAGGCCGCACCGGCCACGAAGCCCGCAGCCAAGAAGGCAACTGCCTCCAAGCCAGCGGCCAGGAAGGCCGTGGTGAAGACGGTCGTGGTGAACAAGCCGGCGGGCGCCAAGAAGGCATCGCCGGCTGCCAAGAAATCCGCTCCGGCCAAGAAGCCCGCAGCGCGCAAGACACCTGCGCGCAAGGCCTGATCCACCCGGCGTTGGATGCAAGCACATGGGATGGGAGGCGCTGCCGTGAAGGCGGGCCTCCCTTGCTTTTCAGGGCGGCACGAACATGAAGATATTGATCGTCGCGGTGGGGCAGCGTGTTCCGGATTGGGCACAGACGGCCTATGACGACTACGCCAAGCGCTTTCCGCACGAAATCAAGGTTGAGCTCAAGGCGGTGAAGACGGAGCCGCGCGGCTCCAAGTCGCTCGAGACGCTGTATGCGGCCGAGTGCGAGCGCATCGAGGCCGCCATTCCGCGTGGAACCCGTGTCGTCGTGCTCGATGAGCGCGGCACCAGCCTTACCACCAAGGCCTTGGCACAGCGATTGAAGGATTGGCAGTTGAGCGGCGATGACGTGGCACTGGTGATCGGCGGGCCGGACGGGCTCGAGCCTGCTTTCAGGCAGGCCGCGCACGAGCGCATCCGCCTGTCCGATCTGACGCTGCCTCACGCGATGGTTCGCGTTCTGCTGATAGAGCAGTTGTACCGAGCCTGGTCCGTGAACGCGGGCCATCCATACCATCGCGAATAAGCTGCCCTGGCCGGATCCGGCCAGTCCCTGCCGCATATCGCACATCCTATATGCCCGATTTCGTCTATCTTGCCTCCCAAAGTCCCCGCCGCCGCCAATTGCTGGATCAATTGGGGGTGCGGTATCTGTTGCTGCTGCCGAACGAAGGCGATGACCAGCGCGAGGACGCGGAAGCGATCGAGGAGGTGTTGCCGGGCGAGCTGCCGCTCGATTATGTGCGGCGGGTAACGGGCCTGAAGCTCGATGCGGCGGTGGCGCGGCTCGCGCGGCGCGGGCTTGCGCAGGCGCCCATTCTCTGTTCGGACACCACCGTGGCGATGGGCCGCAGGATCTATGGCAAGCCCGTGGATGCGCAGGATGCCAGGCGCATGTTGTCCGAGCTTTCGGGCAATGAGCACTGCGTGCTGACGGCGGTCGCGCTGCAGGCGGGCGACGCACGCCTGGCTGCGCTGTCTGAATCACGTGTACGTTTTGCGCCGATGACGCAGGCGCAGATCGATGCCTACGTCGAAAGCGGTGAGCCCATGGGCAAGGCGGGCGCCTATGGTATCCAGGGGCCGGTCGCGCAGTACGTCTCCAATCTCAATGGAAGCTATACCGGCATCATGGGGCTGCCGCTGTATGAAACCGCGCAGCTGTTGCGGGCCGCGGGCGTCATCGCGATCTGACACCTGGCGTCTGGCGCCTCCTGCGCACCCGCTGCCGGAGGATGGCGGAGCATTGGCCCCACGGCTCTCCAGGCCGATGCGTCAGGCCCTATTGCAGCGTGTAGCTGGCCAGGCGGGCGGCATCGGGGATGTGGATCTCGCGCTTGTCCATGTGGATCAATCCGGCGGCTTCCAGATCGTGCAGCACTCTTGAGAAATATTCCGGCGTGATGGAAAGCCGCGAGGCGATGGTCGCCTTGCTGACGGGCAGGGAGATGTTGAGCGGCCGGGCCTTGATTGTTGGCGCTGCCGCACCGCCATAGCCGTTGCTTGCCAGCGTCATTGCCGCGGCGTCTTCGGCGTCTTCGGGCAGGGAGTTGAGCAGATAGCCGATGACGCGCTGCATGCCGCTGTGCAGCGAATAAGCCTGCACGTCGTGAATCAGGCCGTGCAGGCGGCGGGAAATGCCGGCCAGCATGCGCATGGCGAAACGGGGGTCATTTTCGATTTCATGAACCACCGCGAATTTGCTGACGCTGAGCACCAGGGAGTCCGCAAGCGCCTGTGCGTTCACGATATAGGGCTTGTCCGTGAACATCAGGGCTTCGGCGAAGGTGATTCCCGGGCCGGCAAGTTCGATGATCTTCTCTTGCCCCGCCGGCGAGATGGCGAAAAGCTTGACCTGCCCGCTGACGGTGACATGGAACTCTTCGCAAGGCATGCCCACATGAAAGACACCTTCACCCCTGGAGAACCTGCGCAGCTTGCAGCCAAGGGCAAGGCGCTGGAGCTCATCTGACGTCATCTCCTGGAAAAGCGGCAGAGCAGCGAGATATCGTGGAGTGTCAAAATTCTGGATGTGCATGGCTCAGGCTTTCAAATGGCTGAGCCTGATTAGAGTTTTGTTTTCAATCCGAGGAATTGATGTCAATCAAGTGTTAATGGATTGTGCGAATAATGCTCTCGGGTATTGGTAACTGGTGTTGAACCCTCGCATCCAAAGCGCTAAAAGCCGCTAACACAACCCTCGATACGTCGTTGCTTCGCCTTGTCGTACGCTTGTACTGCCTGCGGCTTCGCGCCTCGTCTCGATCGCAAACCTTCGGTTTGCTGGGTCGTGTTAGCAGCTTTAAGGACCCTCTGCACAAATCAGATCGATGCATGCGCGGACTGGGGCGGTCCACGGCGTTGAAAATCCTCGCGATAGCTACGGCTATCGCTGCGGTTTCGCCTTGTATCCCATCCCGATCCGCGCAAGCTGCTTGACGATCGATTCATGCAGGGAATCCCTGGGACGTGGCGGTTTCATTGCCTGGTCAGGTCGGCATAAAGCCGCGCAAGCCGGTGATTCAACTCGCCGGGCTTGTGCACCAACGCGTAGCCATGGCTGCCGAACAGGTGCGGAAGATAGTCGTGCGCCTTGGCGTCGATGGTGACGCAAAACGGAGTCAGGCCGGCGGCCTTGGCTTCAAGCACCGCGTGGCGTGTGTCTTCCAGTCCGTAGCGGCCCTCGTAAATGTCCAGGTCATTGGGTTTGCCATCGGTAAGGATCAAAAGCAGCCGTTGCTGCTCGGCGCGTTCGCCAAGGCGCTTGCTGGCATAGCGGATCGCGGCGCCCATGCGTGTGTAGTAGCCTGGCTTGATTGCGGCGACGCGCTCCTGGCAGCGCTGATCCCAGGACTCTTCAAAGCCCTTGAGATGTTGAAGACGCACATGCTGCCTGCGCACCGAGGAGAAGCCCAGCATCTCGAATGCATCGCCGCAGGTGGAGAGGGCTTCGCCAAAGACCTGCAGGGAGTCGTGGATGAGATCGATCACGCGCGCATCCTGCGTGGCGTAGGCGTCGGTCGATTGCGACAGATCGGCGAGCAGCAGGCAGGCAAGGCTGTGCTGCTGGCGGCGCCGCTGTACGAAAATGGCTGGCGATTCGTCCTTTGTCCTGGTGCTCGGCGGCGCGTAAAGGTGATCGGCCCGGTAGCGCACGAAAGCATCCAGGTCTACCTCTTCTCCGTCCGTGCAGCCTCGCACGCGGTCAGCGCCCGCGCGTGCGAGCTCAAGGTGGCGGCGCATCCTGCGGGCGATGGCGCGGAGCCTTGGGCTGGGTTCATAAGCCTGGGTGTCTCGCGCCACGGACACCTGAATGGAGCAGTGCTCGGGAAGCAGTTTTTCCGAGCGCCAATCCCATTCGGGAAAACGCAAGCCTTCGGCAAGCGGCAGGTCGTCGTGCGCGGCGCTGGGCAGGTCGAGGTCGAATTTCACGCGTGATGCGCTGGAGCTGCCGTCGTTGGCGATGGCCAGCTCTTCCATATCGTTGGCCGCCTGGAGCTGGCGGCCGTCGTCCTCATCGTCATCGGCCCGGTTCACCTTGGTGAATTCAGCCCAGGAAAGAATGGATTCGGCGCGGAACACCATGACGAGAGGCGCTGAGTTCCGCTCGTCTTCCACGCGCTTGGCGGCGCGTCTGCAGGCATCCTGCAAAGCCTGCTTGGTGGCGGGCTTGTTCTCGCCGGAGGGCTGGGCGGCAGGTAACGCCTGTTGCACTCCTTCGGTGGGCAGGACGAACCAGAGCCATACGGGAGCGGCGTCGGCGGGGGTGATCTGCGAAGCATCCGATGCGGCCAGCTCGTCCATTTCGTCGAACCGGCCTTGCAAGGCCAGCTGGATCGCTCTTTCCGCGGCAGCGCTCTTGCCCCTCAGCCCGCGCAGTGGCGGTCGCTCGGCAAGCTGTGCCGCCAGCAGTTGCGCGTGAATGGACTTGAGGCCGGGAAAACGTTTGAGCGCTTCGGCGCTGGCCTGTGCATTGGCTGCGATCCAATGGGCCGCGGGCTGCATGCATGCTGCCAGGGCCGCTAGCCAGAGATAGAGCGAGCGGTTGAGCCGGGAATCGTCGAAAAGGCCGATTTCGGCGGGCAGCGATAGCGTATCGCGCTGCCATATGCCCAGTTCGGCCTGGCTGGTGCTGCCGGCAATTCGCTGCAGCAGGGTGCGGGGGCTGCCGGTGCGGGTACGGCCCGCTTGCGCGATGCGTGTGCCGCCTTCTCCGCCGCCCGCGCGAAACAGCAGCCCGATGCTTCGCTGGGCTTCTTCGAGCCGCACGGATGCATGCGTGGTGTGCTTTTCCGCGACCCGGGTGATGAAGCGGTGCCACTGCTGGCCGACCCATTCTTCCATGGCTAGCTGCCCATGACGGCGGTCGTGAGTTCGGCGAGGGCCAGCGCCGTTTCGGCGTCGTCGGTGAGCGCATCGACGATCGCGGCGCGGCAGGCTTTCGCGATGGGCACTCCGCTGGCGGCCAGGCGCGCGGCCATGACGAGCAGGCGCGTGCTGACGGTTTCTTCCAGATCCTGGTCGGTGAGCCGGCGCAACGCCGTCGCCAGCTCGATCAGCTGAGCGGCGGTGGCGTCATCGATGCCGGATTCGCGTTGCAGGATTTCGCGTTCGATGGCCGGGGCCGGGTAGTCGAACTGAAGCGCGACAAAGCGCTGGCGCGTGCTCGGCTTGAGTCCCTTGAGCACGTTCTGGTAGCCGGGGTTGTAGCTGACCACCAGCATGAAGCCGTCGGCCGCCTGCAGGTGCTCGCCGGTGCGCTCGACGGGCAGGACCCGGCGATCATCGGCGAGGGGATGGAGCACGACGGTGGTGTCCTTGCGGGCTTCCACTACCTCGTCGAGATAGCAGATCGCGCCTTGCCGCACGGCGCGCGTGAGCGGGCCGTCGGCCCATTGCGTGCCGCTCTCGCTGATGAGGTGGCGGCCCACGAGGTCGGCTGCCGACAGGTCGTCGTGGCAGCTGACGGTAATGAGGTGGCGGCCAAGACGCGCGGCCATGTGTTCGACGAAGCGCGTCTTGCCGCAGCCCGTCGGCCCTTTTAGGAGGACCGGCAGGCGCTGTCTGAATGCGTGCTCGAAAAGCTCGCATTCATCGCTGGTCGCCGCGTAATACGGCGCGGACAGAGTCTGGGCCATGCCGTCTGGCAGATGTAGTACTTCACTGTGGTCCACGGACATGGCTCCTCTGTTATTGATGCTATGTATTACTTCAGGCGTTCTGCCGTATCAGGCATGCACGGCCCGCTGGCCCTGAAGGGGAGCCTTGCCGGATACATGGTTCGTCTCGGGCAGGATGTGCGAGCCCTTCACGAAGAAGCTTGCGAAGTAGGTGAACTGTCCGATGAGGAACAGCACGCCGCCAGCCACGCGCACCCAGTAGTAGCCACGCAGCAGATCCTGGGCTGCCATGAATCCCATGGCGGATTCTGTGGGCAGGCGTTGGACCCAGACCTGATGCACGCCAGCGGCTGTCAGGGCCAGGACCATGATGCACATGCCGACGGTCATGATCCAGAAGCTGCGGATTTCCAGGCGCTGGGCTTCGGGGCTGTTGGCAAGGCGGCCGCGCAGGATCGGCATGGCGTAGCTGATCAGCGTGATGACGACGAGCACGTAGGCGCCGTAGAAAGCCAGGTGGCCGTGAGCGGCGGTCAGTTGCGAGCCGTGGGTGTAGTAGTTCACCACGCTCAGCGTGTGGATGAAACCCCAGACGCCCGCGCCGATGAAGCCGACCACCGCGGTGCCCAGGGCCCAGGTGATGGCGGCCTGGTTGGGATGCTCGCGGCGGCGCTGCCTGACCATGTTGAAGGCAAACAGCGTCATCATGAAGAACGGCAGGGGTTCCAGTGCGGAGAAGATGCTGCCGACCCACTTCCAGTAGCCTGGCAGTCCGATGAAGTAGTAGTGGTGGCCGGTGCCCAGCAGGCCGGTCATCAGGGCGAACGCAATGATCACGTACAGCCACTTGTCGATCACCTCGCGGTCGACGCCGGTGGTCTTGATGAGCACGAAAGCGAGCAGTGCGCCGAGAATCAGCTCCCACACGCCTTCCACCCAGAGGTGGACCACGAACCACCAGTACATCTTGTCGCGCACCAGGTTGACCGGATTGACGAAGCTGAACAGGAACATCAGCGCAAGTCCCCACAGACCGAGCAGCAGCACGATGGAGACGCTGGTCTTGCGACCCTTGAGCGTGGTGAGGCTGATGTTGTAGAGGAAGCCCAGGGCGACGATAACGATGCCGACCTTGGTGGGCAGTGGCTGCTCGAGGAACTCGCGGCCCATGGTCTGCAGCAGGTCATTGCCCGTGAGTTCCGCCAGCTTGGCATAGGGAACAGCGAGGTAGCCGACGATGGTGAGCACGCCCGCCACGAGGAAGATCCAGAACAGGGCGATCGCCAGGCCCGGGCTGTGCAGCTCGGTCTCGGATTCTTCCGGCACGATGTAGTACGCCGCGCCCATGAAGCCGAACAGCAGCCACACGATCAGCAGGTTGGTGTGAACCATGCGGGCGATATTGAACGGTATGTAGGGGAAGAACAGATCCCCGATCAGGTATTGCAGGCCGAGCGTGACGCCGAACAGGATCTGCCCCGCGAAGAGCACCATGGCGGCGATGAAATAGAGTCTTGCGACCGATTGGCTTTGGTATTTGAGAACTGGATTGATCATGGGGTGCTCCTGGTTCAACCTTCAATGTTTGGTGGCCAGTTTTCTGTGTTGATTTCGCCGGTCCAGCGCAGGAACTCGATCAGGTCGTTGGTCTGCTGCTCGGAGAGGTTGAACTGGGGCATCTGTCTGCGGCCGGGCGAGTGCGTCGGCATCGCGGCCAGCCAGGCCTTGATGAAGTCCGGACCACGGCGCTTGTACACGTTGCCCAGCTCCGGCGCGAAGTAGGCGCCTTCGCCCAGAAGCGTGTGGCAACCGATGCAGTTGCGCGTCTCCCAGATATGTTTGCCGGCGATGACGGCCGGCGTGATTTCGTGCGCATTGGAGCGCTCGGGGATACGGCGTTCGCTGTCGAAAACCATCGCAGCGAAAAGCAGAATGAAAAAGGCAGTGCCGCCGTAGAACATGTTGCGGGCCATCTGCTTGGTAAACCCGCCGGTAATCTGGCTCATATGAAGCCCTCCATCGAACTGAGGACTTAATCCTCCTTTTTTGCTCGGGTTCTGTCCTTGAACCCGTTCAAGAAAAAAAGGCGCGCCTGGCAGCCGGAGTGTCAGAGCAGGTGATCGTGCCAGAGCGCTGCCAGGAAAATGACGAGCAGAATCACGGCCAGCCAGCACAGCAGTCCGTTGCGCCACAGGCGCGGCGCATGCCGCAGCTCCATGAAATCAAGGGCGATGATCAGTCCCTTGATGCCGGAGAGCGCCATCACGACGCAGGTGGCGGCCAGCCCGATTCCGTCGGGGTGGTGGCCCTCCGCCAGCCACCATGAAAGCAGCGTTGCAATCAGCAGTGTGAGCCATGCCACGTAGATTCTGCGGGCCGCGCGGCGCTCGGGTGCCTGCTTGGCAGGGTCGGGATTTTCTTCTTTCATGGGAGCCTGCGCTTTCGCTATCGCAGCAGATAGACGAGTGGGAAAAGCACGATCCACAATAGATCGACCATATGCCAGAAAACGCAGCCGGACTCCAGCGGGATGCAGTTTTCGGCGGTATATCTGCCGCTGGCCGTGGGCCGGATCAGCAGCGTGAAGATCACGCATCCGGCCACCACGTGCATGAAATGAAAGCCGGTGAGCATGGCCCAGAGCATGTAGAAGTCGTTGCTGGCGATGTCGATGCCTTCGTGCCATTTGGCCATGTATTCCTGGCTCTTCAGCACGAGGAAGCCGGCTCCAAAAAGCAGCGCGCCGCACAGCCAGCGCGCGCCGGTTTTCGGCCTGGCCGCCCGCACGCTGGCCAGCGCCTGCGCGGCGCATGCGCTGGCGGTGATGAGCAGCATGGTGTTGATCGCGCCGACCGATTGATCGAGGCTGTCCTGGCCCGCGGCGAAGATCTCCGGCTGGCTCAGGCGCGTGAACGCGAACGCCAGAAAGAGAAGGGCGAAGGTGGACAGCTCGAGCAGTACGAACAGCCAGATCACGAGGTCGCCGGGAAGGCGTCCGGCGGGCGTTGGGCGTTGGGCTGCGGCCAGGGGGGGCTCTGCGGTTTCGGTAGTCAATGGGATGTGCCTTCGCTGCGTGTGATCTTGTTCCACACGTTGTATTTGCCCACCGGTTTGCTCATCGGCAGGCGTTTGATTTCCTTGAAGGTGTTGGCGTCATAGACGATGACGGCTCCGTCCATTTCCCACAGGCTTGCCAGCGCATATTTGCCGTCGCGGGTGAATTCGATGTGGGCGAGCGTCTTGCCCGGCTCCTTCACCTGCGCTGCGACCTCAAGCGTCCGCTTGTCGATGATGGTGAGCGTGTCCTTGGCCTTGGGGCTCATCATCGAATCGGTCCAGGCGTAGGGCGTGTTTTCATGGCTGCGCATGAAGAAGCCCGGTCCGGGCATGGGCAAGGTGCGCACCGGTTTCCAGTCCTTCATGTCGATGACGTCGATGGTGCCTGTGCCCAGATTGGGGCTGGCGAGCACCGTCGTGCCGTTCCATGCGAATGTGATTCCGGAGCCGAGGTGCGGCATGCCGCTGAGCGGCAGGTCGGCGATCTTGCGGCGCTGGTCGAGATCGACGACCTGCGCACTTGGCTGGGTATCGCCCTGGGCGCGCGCGCGGGTCGCGCCAAGCACGTGGCGGTAGGATTGGTCGAAGAAGAAGTCGTCCAGCGGCTCGGAGAGGGTGGTGCGCCGGATGCTCAGGTGTTCGAGCGCCTGGTTCATGGTGGCCGTCTGCAGGTCGGGGCCTGCCCGGGAGGGACTGGCCGATCCGTACGGAATTTCCCAGATCTCCGGAATGTCCTTGAGCGCGACGACAAAGCTCTTGCGCGGCTCGGCGTCATACACGGCGGATACGCGCGAACTGCCGCCGGTGGCGGACTGCGCGTCGTAGGTGCGGATGAGGTTCAGCCCGGAGTCGAACAGCGCGACGGTATGCGGCAGGTAATTGGCCGCCATGACATAGCGCCCATCGCTGCTGACAGCTACGTTGCGCATGTTGAGGCCGGCGCGGACTTCGGCCACGACGCGCAGCCGCCAGAGGTCGTATTTGGTGATCCAGCCGTCGCGCGAGCCGAAGAAGACGTATCGCCCATCGGGGGTGAACTTGGGGCCGCCGTGCAGGGCGAAGCGCGATGGAAAGCGCTTGATCACCTCGAAGGTGTCGCCATTGAGAATCGACACATGGTGGTCACCGCCTTCGACCACTAGGAACAGGTTCATGGGGTCTGCGTCCCACACGGGCTTGTCGGGCGCGTTGGCCTCATCCTCGTGGAAGATGCGCGAGGCGGTGATGTCGGCATTCTTCCAGACCGGAGCGGGAATCACCGGGGTGCGGATCCATGCCGACATGGCCTTGATCTCCTGCTCGGAGAGCTGGCCGGAAAATCCGTTCATCTGCGTGGCGGTGCGCCCCTGCGCGATCACCCGCTCGATTTCCGGCGCGCGGATGCGCTCCAGGCTCTCGGGCAGAAGCGCCGGCCCCATGCCGCCGGTGCGCTGCTCCCCATGGCAGACCGCGCAATGCTGTTGATACAGGGCGGAAATATGCTCGCCCTGCGGTGTCTGCGCAAACGCGGAAACACCGAAGGCCGCGAGCGCCAGGGTGAGCAGGCCATTCAATGGTGCCTTCAATGGGGCCAGGAAGGCGGACAGGCGCCGGGTGCGTGAATCAGGCATGGTGTATCTCGATCGTCCTGTTTCGCTGCGTGGCCGCCGTGCCGGGCGAAGGTGTCGTGGCAATACCGATTTCTTCGTCCGTGAGATAGCAGCCGGGGTCTTCGGCCCAGGCATTGCCGGTGAGCTGCTGCGCGCGCACGCGGGTGTTGCCATTGCAGATATTCAGATAGCGGCACGCCGCGCAGCGGCCCTCGACCGGGCGGGGCCGCTGGTTCAGGCCCGCCATGAGCGGGTCGCCCATGTCCTTCCAGATATGCGAGAACGGCGCCACGCGGACATTGCCAAGCGTGTGATGCCACCACATGGTGTCCGGGTGGACATTGCCCAGATTGTCGATGTTGGCGACTTGCTGGCCGCTCGCGTTGCCGCCCCATGCGACCAGCCGTGCGTACAGGTGAGGCGCCCATTGCGGCATGTGCTTTTGCACCCAGTGCAGAAGGTAGACGCCATCGGCGTCGTTGTTGCCGCTGACATACTCTTCATTGCGCCCCTCCTGCACGGACTGCCATGCGTGATCGAACAGCATGTTGAGCGCGGCGCGCGTGGCGAGGTGATCGGCGTCCTTGTCGCGGTGCACGTTGCCACGCCCCGCGTAGTTCAGGTGCGAGAAATAGAATTTCTGCGCTCCCTCGGTGCGCATCAACGCCAGCAGTGCGGGAAAATCGTGCGCATTCATCGAGGTCATCGTGTAGCGAAGGCCGACTTTCACGTCGAGCTGCGCGAGATGGCGGATGGCGGCGAGGCTCTTGTCGAAAGCGCCGTTCATGCGGCGGAACTTGTCGTGCGTGACGCGCAATCCGTCGAGACTGATGCCCACGTAGTCGAAACGCGATGCGGCGATGCGCGAGGCGGTTTCCTCGTCGATGAGCGTGCCGTTGGTCGACAGGCCGGTGTAGAAGCCCAGTTCGCGGGCATAGTCATGCACCTTGAAGATGTCGGGCCTGAGCAGCGGCTCGCCACCCGAGAGAATGAGCGCGGGCACGCCGAAGCCGTGCAGGTCATCCATGACGGTGAACACTTCTTCGGTGGTCAGGCCGCCCGTGTATTCATGGTCGGCGGAAAACGAATAGCAATGCTTGCAGGTCAGGTTGCAGCGGCGGATCAGGTTCCAGATGACGACCGGCCCTCGGGCCTTGCGATCGTTGACATGCGGATAGGTGCCGGTGTCCTGCGCGGTCTTGAGTTCCCGCATGTATTGGCTGATTCTGAACATGGTTAGATCTCCTTGAGGCGCAATCCGGTTTTCTTGAGAATCTCGGTGGAGTAAAGAATGTCATGCGAGCGGCAGGCGTCGCCCAGCATTGCGCGAATGCGTTCCGCCTGGGCCGCCACGTGCTCGCGGCTGGGGCCATGCAGCATCACGAACAGGTTGTAGGGCCACAGCGGCAGGTGGCGCGGGCGGCGATAGCAGTGGCTCACCTCCGGCAGCTTGGCGACGGCGCGGCCCAGTTCGGAGACTCGGTCGTCATCGATGTCCCAGACGCTCATGCCGTTGGCGACATAGCCCAGTCGATAGTGATTGGGGACAGCGCCGATACGCCGGATCAAGCCTTCCTCCTGCATGGAGGACAGGCGCGCGCGGACGGCTTCCCCGGACACGCCGAGCGTCGCGCCAACTGCGTCGAACGGCCGAGCCAGCAGGGGTAGGCCGGATTGCGTGGCGGCGATCAATGCGCGGTCGAAATCATCGAGTGCCATGTCAGTACCTCACGCTCAAAGGTTGCAGCCGGAGTTCGACGAAGAACTCTTCCTCCTTGGGGAAGACGGCCACCTGAAGGCCTGTCTCGGATTCGATGGCCGCGGCCACGCTGCTCGCTTGCCGCGGCGATTCGGCGGCAATCACGAACCACATGTTCAGCTCGTGGTCGCGCCGGTAGTTGTGCGCGATTTCGGGAAACGAGTTGACCGTGCGTGTGATCTCTTCATAGCGGCCTTCGGGCACGGCCATCGCGGCCAGCAGGAACTGCCCGCCAGCGCGCTCGATTTGGAACAGCGGTCCGAAGCGGGTGAGCACGCCTTGCGAGAGCAGCATGCCTATGCGGTTGATGACCTGATCCTCGCTCCAGCCCAGCTCCTCGCCGACTGCGGCATAGGGCCTGTCCACGAGCGGGAAGTTGCCGTGCAGGCGTTCTATCAGTCTTGCGTCTTCAGGTGTCAGCATGGTTTATCTCCTTTACTGTTTTTTGATTTTTGAAATACGTCTGCAGCCGTGCTGCGCTCACTGGCGGCGCAGTACGTATCTCCCCGGGGAGATGCCTGGCAAACCGGCTGGCGCCTGTCTGCTTGAATCGGGTTCTCGAGAACAGAATCTGGCGGGGCAGGTGCGCCATGCCCGCGCGCTGGATGGTGTCCGCAACGGTTTGCTCGACGGCGCGGCGATCACGGCCGTGGACCATGCAGTACAGGTTGAACGGCCATTCCTTGACCGCTGCGCGCTGATACACCAGCGTGATCGATGGGCAATGCGACAGCGCCTGGCCGCATGTTTCGAGCTGTTCGGCGGGTACCTGGAAAACCGTCATGGCATTGGCTGAATAGCCCAATTCGTGGTGGCGGACCACCACGCCGAAGCGGCTCAATATTCCTGCATCGAGCCAGCCGCGCAGGGTGAAGAGCAGCTCTTGCGTGCCGCAGCCCAATTGCCTGGCCCATGCTTCGAAGGGGCGCTCGCACAGGGGCAGCCCCTGTTCGGCAAGTGCGGCAAGCGGCAGATGGCCCGGCTGGATGGACTCGCTGGCCGCGCGGGTGGTTCCTGCATTGCTGCGCGCTCCGGGTGTCAGGTCGAAAGCGGTGTCGATGCGGAAGGCCCGCAGCATCGGCAGGCGCATGACCGGGATGCCGGTGGCGGTTTCGATGGCGCGCATCTGCCGCTCGATATCGGCGGCATCGTGGCCGGTGACGACGAACCAGAGGTTGAACCGATGTTCCCGCTCATAGTTGTGGTTCACGCCTGGCTGTATCGACACGAGTGCGGCGACCTGTTCGAGCCGGTGTTGCGGCACCGCCATGGCGGCCAGCGTGGATGCGCCGCCCGCGCCGGGTGCGAACACGGCACCTATCCTGCTGAACGCGCCTGCGTGTTGCAGGTTTTCGTAGGTGCGAATCACGTCGGCGACCTGCAGGCCCAGGGTATCGCCGATGGCTTGGAAAGGCGCGTCACACAGCGGAAAATCACGTTGCCACCGGTTGAGCAGGGCAAGGGTTGTGACGTCCTTGGCGATCATGGCTACAACCCCATGCGTTGCGCGCGCGATGTGAAGAAAATACCGCTGGGCGCTTTGACGGAGATGCTGGCGTGCTCGCGCAGCGTATGGGTGTCGTAGATCTTCACCTGATCGCTATCGCGGCAACTGATCCATACGTGCTGGCCGCGCGGCGCGAATTCCATGTGCATGACCGCCTTGCCGGGTTGCAGCGTGGCCACGACGCGCTGGGAAGGGGTGTCGATAACCTGGATGCGGTCGTAGTCGGGAACCGAGAAGTTCACCCAGACCTGCCGGCCATCCGGGCGGGCCATCACGAACACGGGTTGCCCTGCGACCGGAATGCGCGCGGCCTCCCGCCAGGTGTGCGTATCGACGACCAGCACCTCATGGCGGCCAATGGCGGGAAGGTAGGCATATTGCCCCGCCACGGTCCAGCCGCGCAGGTGGGGCATCTTGTAGACCGGCAGCGGTTTCTCGCCGCGCCCGTAGCCCGAGAGGATGCGGCGGGCCGTGGGTTTCTCGTCCCACAGGTCGACGAGCGCGAGGCCATCCTCGCCGAACAGCCCGGCGATGTAGTGCCTGCCGTTGGGCGTCAGCATGGCGTCATAAGGTTGTCGGCCAATGCCTTCCAGCGTCTGGATCCTGGGGGCGGAGATGTCGGAGCAGTCCGCGATGCAGATGGAGTCTGTATCGAAGAGGCTGTAGATGAAGCGGTTTTGCGGCAGGTCCGCCAGACCCACGACGCGTGAGCGCTTGCCGTCTTTTGCGAGCGCCGGCAGGTCCGCCAGCAACTCGAGCGAGTCGGCGCGGAAGATCTTGACGCCGCCGGGGGTGTAATTCTGCGCGGCGACCAGGGTGCCGTCCGCATTGATGGCGCCGCCGATGGAGTTGCCCGCCTGCATCACGCGCCCGGTGATGGCCTGGGTGAGCAGGTCCACCTTGGTCAGCCCGCCGTCGCGCCCGAACACATAGGCGTAGCGCTCGTCGCGTGAAAAGACGACGGATGCATGCGAGAGGTCGCCGAGTCCGTTGACGCGGCCGATGGATGTGCAACTGCTGGTGTTGACGAACGTGAGCGCTCCGTCGGCGCGCTCGATGATGACTCCGAGATCGCCCGTGCCCATCAGCGCGGGCAAGCCCGTTGCGGTGGTTTGGCGGGAATTTTCAGCAGGACTCGCGCATCCGCCGAGCGCCAGTGGAGCCAGTGTTGCCGCCGCAGCGCCAAACCATGTTCGCCGTTTCATGAAACTACTCTTTCTCTTCCTGGGGAAAGCCCTTGGCCAGTTGGCGTGCAATCCAGTCGGCCTCGCCTTCCTTGAGCAGGGCCTGCCAGGCAGGCATTGGCGTGCCCGGCAGTCCCCATGTGATCACCGTACTGAGGTACGCGAGCGGCTTTCCGTCCAGCGCCTGGCTGGTCAGTGCCGGCCCGAGTCCCCCGGTCAGATGCATGCCGTGACATGAGCCGCAGTCCTGCCGCACCATCCTCACCAGTTGCTTCTCGCGCTCGGCGGACGGGGTTGCCTGGGCTTGCGCCTGGGCT
>NZ_JBEBOW010000013.1:0-38206 GCF_040396215.1 Diaphorobacter ruginosibacter
ACTTATATTAGCATTGGACTTCCCATCTTCGTCATGGGCAAGACCCTTGGCACGGTCATCCGCGCCATGCCGATCCGGCGGGTGTGGGGACAGCCCCCGGCCGCCGGAGTGTTCAGAGCAAACAGGAGCCATCCGCCATGTTGAAGTCCGGTAGTGCGTTGCGTTGGATTGCCGTCGCGGCATTGTCGAGCCCGCAACTGCCTTCGTTGGCCCACGGAGCCCACGACGCCGAATGGCCAGCGGCGCAGGCTGGCGTCGCCACCGCGCCTGCCGCGCCGATGGAAGTCAGGAACGTGGCGCCCGGCGTGTACTACGTCCAGGGGCTTTCGGCGCTGGGTTCGCCTGCCAACCGGAATTTCATTTCCAACGCGGGTTTCGTCGTGACGGATGACAGCGTGGTGGTGATTGACGCGCTGGGCTCGCCGGCCCTCGCGCGGGAGCTGGTTGCGCGGATCAGGACGATCACGCCCAAGCCGATCAGCACCGTCATACTGACCCATTACCATGCAGACCACATCTACGGCCTGCAGGTGTTCGCGGCTCTGGGAGCCAAGATCGTCGCGAATGAGCTTGCCAGGGAATACATCAACTCGGAGACGGCGCGGCTTCGGCTGGAGGCTTCCCGCAAGGATCTGGCTCCCTGGATCGATGCGGACACGCACATGGTCAACGCGACGCAATGGATTCGCGGTGACGTGAACACGCTCACCATCGGCGGCACCGAGTTCGTGCTGCAGCACATGGGGCCGGCGCACACGCCCGAAGATACGGCGGTGTTCCTGCCGAAGACGGGCGCGCTGTTCATCGGCGACGTGGTGTTCCGCAACCGCATTCCCTACGTCGGCCAGGCCGACAGCCGCCACTGGATTGCCGCGCTGGACGCTTTGCTGAAACTGCCCGTGAAGGTGATGGTGCCGGGGCACGGCCCCGCGTCCGAAGATCCTCGCAAGGATATGCGGCTCACGCGCGACTATCTGAGTTACCTGCGCCAATCCATGGCCCGGGCCGCCGAGAACCTCGACCCGTTCGACGCGGCCTACCAGGACACGGACTGGTCGCGTTTCGAGGGCTATCCGCTGTTCAAGGAAGCCAATCGCATGAATGCCTACAACACCTATCTGTTGATGGAGCAGGAGCAGCGATGACCGTCCCGCCGCGGCGCGATGCGATCCTGAGGCTGGCCGCTTCGGCAGCGGCGGCGGTTGCTCTGGGCAGCGTCCGCACCCGCGCGTTCGCCGCCGTTGCCGATGCGTCGGAGCGCCTGCTGCCCACCACGGCGGATCTGGGCGCCAGCCTCGCGCAGGCGCTGGCGCGCGGCGAACCGCTGATCGTGCTGGCGACCCTGCGCGGCTGCGCGTTCTGCAAGCTGGCCCGCGAAAACTATCTCGTGCCGGAGATGCGCGCGGGAAGGGCGGTGACGCAGATCCATTTCCTGTCGCGCGATCCGGTCATCGGCCTTGGCGGGCAGGCGACGACCCATGGCGCGCTCGTCAGGCAACTGGGGATCGAGGTGGCGCCTACCGTGTTGTTCCTTGGACGGGACAGCAGGGAAGTGGCGCCCCGGCTGGCCGGGGGATCCTCGTCGGATTTTTATGCGGCCTATCTGGACGATCGGGTGGCACAGGCCCGGACCGCTGTCCGGGGTTGAGTTTTTCTTCTCGCGCTGGCCCACAGGGCCCTGGACGTCGCTTGTGCCTGGCGGCGTCCGTGCCATTCCCGCGGGGCGATCTGCGCGGAAGTGCCTGCGCGGCGAGTTCTGCACGAAGCCGCCATGATGGGCACTGTTTTCCCTGGCAGTTCGGATGGCCGGTTTCCGTTGTATTGGCTCGCTATCCTATTTGAGAATAACGGGTGGAAACCCTCGCGAGCATGGAGTAGATGACGGCTGATAATTTGAAACATAAAGACATGCTTATATATAAATAAAGGACAAACGATGAAGCGCTTGCAGGAGTACGTGGTTGCGGCGATGTGCATGATGGGCGGTCTGGCGGCATCGCCCGCTTTTGCGAATCTCGCGCTTGCGCAGAAGAATGCCTGCATGGCTTGCCACGCGGTGGACAGGAAGCTGGTCGGGCCCGCGTACCAGGAGGTGGCCAAGAAATATGCGGGGCAGCCCGATGCCCAGGCCCGGCTGGTCAAGAGCATCAAGGCCGGCGGCTCCGGCAAGTGGGGACCGGTTCCCATGCCGGCCCAGGCGGCGTTGAGCGATGCGGATGCGAACACCTTGGCCGCATGGATTCTGGGCGGTGCCAAATAGGCGGCGCTCGTCTTGTCAGTTCAGGATGAACTCGTGAGGACTTGAGGAAAAACCATGCCTAACCCCATCGCAGGCCGGTTGCGCAAAGCACCAGAAAATTTTGTCCGTGGCGGCGACGTCGCCCAGGTGGTCGCGCAGGCCCGGGCCGGACGGCGTGACTTCATTCGCGGGGCGTTCGCTGCGGCCGCTGGCGTGACCGCTGGTGCCGCGCTGGCGCAGGATGGCCGGAACGTGGAAAACTTGGAGGACTTGGGAGGGGGCGATCCCGATATCCTGGAACTGCCTGCGCACTCCAAGGGGCTTGGCCAGCCGGTCGCCTCCGAAGGCTATGGCAGGCCATCCAAATATGAGGCCAACGTGCAGCGTCGCCAGAGCCCCGGCCTGACCCAGACACGCCAGGCGTCCGTATCGTTTGCGCCGCTGCAGTCGCTGTTCGGCATCGTCACGCCCAGCGGACTGCATTTCGAGCGGCATCACCAGGGCTGGTGGGACATCGATCCCTCCAGGCACCGCCTGATGATCAACGGCCTGGTGAAGAGCGCCAAGGTGTTCACCATGGACGAGATCATGCGGCTGCCCGCCGTGTCGCGCTTTCATTTCATCGAGTGCGGCGCCAATACCGGCATGGAATGGGGCAATGTGGCCGTGCCCACGGTGCAGTACACGCACGGGATGCTTTCATGCAGCGAGTTCACCGGCGTTCCTCTGATCACCCTGCTGGAGATGGCGGGGGCTGACCTGAAGAAGGGCCGGTTCATTCTGGCGGAGGGGGCGGACGGTTCGTCGATGACGCGCACGATTCCCGTTGAGCTGATCACCTCGGGAGAGGTGCTGGTGGCCTACGGGCAGAACGGCGAGATGCTGCGGCCCGAGCAAGGTTACCCGCTGCGCCTGGTGGTGCCGGGAGTGCAGGGCGTGAGCTGGGTGAAGTATCTGCGCCGCATCGAGGTGGGCGACCAGCCTTATGCCACCAAGGACGAGGCGGTCCATTACATCGACCTGCTGCCTGACGGCCAGCATCGCCAGTACACCAGCATCCAGGAATGCAAGAGCGTGGTGACCACGCCATCGGGCGGCCAGATGCTGCTGGACAAGGGCTTCTACAACATCACGGGCCTTGCATGGTCGGGCCGGGGCAAGATCAAGCGTGTGGATGTGAGCGTGGACGGCGGCCGCAACTGGCGCACCGCGCGTCTGGAAGGACCGGTGATGAGCAAATGCCTCACCCGTTTCAACATCGATTGGGTCTGGGATGGCAAGCCCGCCATCATCCAGAGCCGCGCCATGGACGAGACCGGCTACGTGCAGCCGACCTACCAGCAAAATCGCGCGGTCCGCGGCTCGCGCTCGATCTATCACAACAACTCGATTCAGTCTTGGGCGTTGCGCGAAGACGGGGAGGTGGTCAATGTCCAGCTTGCATGAAGCCATGAAGGTCGCCGCGCTGCTGTTGCTGTCGGGCCTGTTCCTGCCGGGCGCCTTCGCGCAAGACCATGGGCGGAAGTTCCAGGGGATCGGCCGCGACGCCACGCCCAGGGAGGTGCAGGCATGGGATATCGACGTGCGTCCGGACTTCAAGGGGCTGCCCAAGGGCTCCGGCTCGGTGGACAAAGGCCAGGAAATCTGGGAATCCAAGTGCGCGTCATGCCATGGCGTGTTTGGCGAATCCAATGAAGTATTCAGCCCGCTGATCGGCGGCACCACCAAGGACGATATCAAGACCGGTCATGTCGCGCGTCTCAAGGACGCGGCGTTTCCCGGGCGCACGACTTTCATGAAAGTGGCGACGGTATCGACCGTGTGGGACTACATCAACCGCGCCATGCCCTGGAATGCGCCCAAATCGTTGTCGCACGACGAGGTGTACGCGGTGACCGCCTATCTGCTGAACCTTGCCGACATCGTGGGGCCGGACTTCACGCTGAGCGACGGGAACATTGCCGGTGTGCAGGCAAGAATGCCCAATCGCAACGGCATGACGACCGATCATGCGATGTGGCCAGGGCCGGAATTCGTGAAGAATGCCAGGCCCGATACCAAGGCGGCGGCATGCATGAAGGATTGCGGCCCCGAGCCGCAGATTCGATCCCGGCTGCCGGAACATGCCAGCAACAACCATGGCAACCTGGCGGACCAGAACCGCATGGTGGGCGCGCAGCACGGCATGCAGACGGGCTCCACGCCGCAGACCGTGCCCGCCGCCGCGGCCAATGGCAAGTCCGCACAGGCCGCGCCGATGGCGGTGCTGGAAAAGAACGGCTGCGTGGCCTGCCACGGCATGGAGCAGAAAATCGTCGGCCCCGCTTTCAGCGACGTCGCCGGCAAGCATGCCGGACAGGCAGGTTATCTGATCGGCAAGATCAGGAATGGCGGCTCGGGCGTATGGGGCAATGTCCCGATGCCGCCGCAGCCAGCCCTGAGTGATGATGATGCCAAGGCCATTGCCGACTGGCTGGCCGGCGCATCCAGGTAGCGGGCATGGCATGGCGGGGCCATCCGGCTCATCTGGCGTCTGGAATGGAGCGACTCTTGAAACCCATGAATTGCAAGGAGAGAAAAATGATTTCACGTAGACAGGCGGTGAAGAATTCCGCGGCCGTCACCGGCATGCTGCTTGCGGCGGGCCTGCTGCCGCAGGCGGTGTTCGCATACAACAAGGCGGCATTCGACGCCAAGACCGTGGCGGATGTGATGAAGGCCATGGGCGCGGGCGCTCCGGCCGAGAGCACGGACGTCACGCTGACGGCGCCCGACATCGCGGAAAACGGCGCTGTCGTGCCGATCGGCGCGGCCACCACGCTGCCCAATGTGAAGCACATGCTGATCCTCGTGGAGAAGAATCCCAACACAATGGTGGCTTTGTTCGATGTGAGCGAGGCAGTCGAGGCGAACTTTCTGACGCGCGCCAAGCTGGGGCAGACGTCGGACGTCTATGCGGTCGCCATCACGAACGACGGCAAGGCGCTGTTTGCCAAGAAAGAGGTCAAGGTCACTCTGGGCGGCTGCGGCGGCTGACGTCCGCGGGTTAGCCAACGGCCACAACATATCTGGAAAATCAAGGAGAACAACATGCCCGATCCGATGCGCATCCGCGCCCAAGCTTCCGGCGACAAAGCGACCGTCCGCATTCTGATGTCCCACGAAATGGAGACTGGCCAGCGCAAGGACGCCAATGGCCAGGTGATCCCCGCCTGGTTCATCCAGGACGTGAGCGCCTCGCTCAACGGCAAGCCGGTCTTCCATGCGGAGTGGGGCCCGGCCGTTTCGAAGAATCCGTTCCTGCAATTCAACGTGAAGGGCGCGAAGGCGGGCGACAAGCTGTCCGTGACCTGGAAGGACAATCGCGGCGAGACCCGAACGGATGAAGCCACGGTAAGTTGAGCCCGTGCGCCAGCGGGCGGCGCTGCCTTGCGAGTTTTGCCACAACAAAAAGGAGACACCCCATGAGACATCCAACCCCGGGCATCCTGTCGCTTGCCGCCGCCGTGTCGCTGGCATGCACGGCCCAGCCGGCGATGGCGGAGAAAAGCACGGCCGACGGCATCGCTCAGTATCGCGAGATGCTGCAGGACGGCAATCCCGCCGAGCTGTTTGAAATGAAGGGCGAAGAACTTTGGAGGCAAAGGCGCGGCCCCAGGAATGCGTCGCTCGAACGCTGCGATCTGGGCAAGGGCGCGGGCGTGGTCAAGGGCGCATTCGTCGAACTGCCGCGTTACTTTCCCGACACCAACAAGGTGCAGGACCTGGAGTCGCGCCTGTTGACGTGCATGCAGACGCTGCAGGGGCTGGATGCCGCCAAGATTGCCGCGACGCCCTTCGGCAAGGATGAGCAGAAGAATATCGAAGGCCTCGTGGCCTGGATCGCCGCCGAGTCCAAGGGCATGAAGTTCAACGTGCCGCAGGGCCATCCCCAGGAGAGGCAGACCTACGAGATCGGCAAGCGCATTTTCTACATGCGCGGGGGGCCGCACGACTTTGCCTGCGCGAGCTGCCATGGCGCGGACGACAAGCGCATTCGCCTGCAGGACCTGCCCAACCTGACGAAGAACCCCGGCGCATCGGCGGGATTCGGCGCATGGCCGGCCTACCGTGTTTCTTCCGGCGAGCTGTGGAGCATGCAGCGCCGCCTCAATGACTGCTTTCGCCAGCAGCGGTTTCCGTATCCTGGCTATGCGAGCGACGCGACCATCGCGCTCGGCGTCTACATGGGTGTGAACGGGCAGGGCGGCGAAGCGACGGCCCCGGCCATCAAGCGTTGAATGGGAGGCTCGACATGAAACAGCAACGTCAATTCTGGCTGCCCATGCTCGGCGTGGCGTCTTCGCTCGCGATCCTGGGGTGCGCATCGGTGGACCGCTCCGCCGATCTGGACAGGCTCACCGAGCAGATCATGCAGGCATCGTTCACCGACAAGGGCATCGCCAAGGTGGACCGCCTGAAGCAGGACGAGAACAATGCCGCGTGCAGCCAGGCCAATGTCACCGGCAAACCGCTCGACGCCAAGGTCGCGGCGCGGCTGGAGGCCGATGCGCTCAAGGCCATCAAGTGGCCCGCCGACGGCAAGTTCGCGGGCGACTGGAAGGCTGGCGAGAAGCTGGCGCAGAATGGCCGCGGCATGACCTGGAACGACAAGCCGGGCGCGGCCAACGGCGGCAACTGCTACAACTGCCACCAGATCAGCAAGGAGGAGATCTCCTTCGGAACGCTGGGCCCCAGCCTCTACAACTACGGGAAGATCCGTGGCGTCAAGGATCTGGACAGTCCCGAGTCCAAAGCCATGCTGGAATACACATGGGGAAAGATCTGGAATGCCAAGGCCTATAACGCGTGCTCGGATATGCCGCGCTTCGGGCACAACGGCATCCTGAGCGAAGGGCAGATGCGCGATCTGGTGGCGCTGTTGCTCGATCCCGCCTCGCCGGTGAACAAATAGCGATTGGGCGCAAGCCAGGCCAGGCGGGCGCGGTGTCGGCATGAAGATGCGCGGCCGCTCCCGCCACCATCCTCCGCCTGAGCGGGCAGAGGATGCAAACCACAAGATTCGGATGACTCCATGAGCCTCTCCAAACGTGAATTCATGCAGGTTCTGGCCGCCGCGAGCGTGGCGGGCATGGGACTGCAGCGCCACGCGCATGCAGACGGCAAGGCCGCGGACAGCGCGCTCTACGACGTTCCGCCTTTCGGCAACGTGTCGTTTCTGCACATGACGGACTGCCATGCGCAGCTCAATCCCATTTATTTCCGTGAACCGAGCGTGAATCTCGGTATTGGCGCGATGAAGAACCAGCGCCCGCATCTCGTGGGCGAGCATCTCCTGAAGTCGGCCGGGATCCGTCCGGATACGGCCTCCGCCTACGCATTCAGCTGTCTGGATTTTGAAAGTGCCGCCAGGCGCTACGGCAAGGTAGGCGGTTTCGCGCACCTGTCCACGCTGGTCAAGCGCATGAAGGCCTCACGCCCCGGGGCGCTGCTGCTCGATGGCGGCGATACCTGGCAGGGCTCGGCCACCTCGCTGTGGACCCGGGCGCAGGACATGGTGGACGCCTGCAAGCTGCTCGGCGTCGATGTCATGACCGGGCATTGGGAATTCACCTACGGCATGGACCGCGTCCAGGAAATCATCCAGAAGGACTTTGAAGGCAAGGTTGATTTTGTCGCGCAGAACGTCAAGACCACCGACTTCGGCGACCCGGTCTTCAAACCTTACGTGATCCGCGAAATCAACGGCGTGCCGTGCGCCGTCATCGGCCAGGCATTCCCCTACACGCCCATTGCCAATCCCCGCTACCTGGTCTCGGAATGGAGCTTCGGCATCCAGGACGACAACCTGCAGGCCATGGTGGACGATGCGCGGGCCAAGGGCGCCAAGGTGGTGGTCGTCCTGTCGCACAACGGCATGGACGTGGATGTGAAGATGGCTTCGCGCGTGCGCGGCATCGATGCGATCCTGGGCGGCCACACGCATGACGGCATGCCGGTTCCAACGCTGGTCGAGAATGCGGGCGGCAAGACCATCGTGACGAATGCCGGCTCCAACGGCAAGTTCCTCGGGGTGCTGGACTTCGACGTGAAGGAGGGGAAGGTGGCTGGCTTCAAATACCGCCTGCTGCCGGTCTTCTCCAACATCCTGCCGGCGGACGCGCAGATGCAGGCGCTCATCACCAGGGTGCGCGCGCCCTACGAGGACAGGCTTGGCGAGGTGCTGGCGCGCACGGACGGCACGCTTTACCGCCGCGGCAACTTCAATGGCACGGGCGACCAGTTGCTGCTGGACGCGATGATGGCGGTGCAGGACTGCCCGATCGCCTTTTCGCCGGGTTTCCGCTGGGGCACCTCGCTGCTGGCGGGGCAGGACATCACGCGCGAATGGCTGATGGACATGACGGCGACGACCTATTCCTATGCGACCGTGACGGAGATGACCGGCGCGACGATCAAGACCGTGCTCGAGGATGTCTGCGACAACCTGTTCAACCCCGATCCGTATTATCAGCAGGGCGGCGACATGGTGCGCGTCGGAGGTCTGCGGTATCGCTGCGATCCGACGGCGAAGGCGGGGTCGCGGATCACGGAAATGCGCCTGAAGGGCGAGCTGCTTGACGCCGACAGAAAATACAAGGTGGCAGGATGGGCTCCGGTGGCGGAGGAGGCCCGCTCCGCGGGCAACAAGCCTATCTGGGAGATCGTGGAGCCCTGGTTGAAAGATCAAAAAATCATTGGTCCACGCAAGCTGAATGAGCCTGATTTGTTGAATGTCAGACCAAATGATGGCATAGCATAGTAGGGATTTGTACCGTTTGCCATTGCGCAGCCAGGCGCGAAACGCTCCAATATCGCGCATGAGCCTTTCCGAGTTTGATTCCCTGCACGCCACCATCCTGGTGGCGGTTTTTTTGCTGGCGGCCGTCCTGGGCGCCGTCATGCGCGAGACGCGCTTTTGCACCATGGGCGCGATCAGCGACGTGGTCTATGTGGGCGACTGGATGCGCGCGCGCCAGTGGCTCATCTCGATTGGCGTGGCGATGTGCGGTTTCTCCCTGCTGGCTCACGCCGGGTGGGTCGATCCGCGCAACATCGTCTATGCGGCGCCCCAGGTGATCTGGCTGTCGGCCCTGGTGGGCGGGCTGCTCTTTGGTGTCGGAATGGTGCTGGCATCGGGCTGCGGCGCGCGCAATCTCACGCGGCTGGGCGGCGGCAGCCTGAAGTCGCTCGTCGTGCTGCTGGTGCTGGCGGTCAGCGCATTCGCCACGCTCAAGGGCATTACCGCCGTGCCGCGCGCACGCTGGTTCGATAGCGTGAACGTGACGCTGGCCGTGCCCGCGCTCCTGCCGGAGTGGCTGGCCAGCAAGGGCGCGGGAGGCGCGGCGAACGTGCGTCTGTGGCTGGGCGGGGGGCTCGGGGCCGCCCTCATCGCGCTCGGTTGGGGCGCGCCCCGCCAGCAACGTGACGGGAGCGTGCTGGCCGGCGGCCTGCTGGTGGGGGCATGCGTCGCGGCGGCCTGGGCGATCAGCGGGCATTGGGGCGAGGTCCAGGAGCATCCGCAAACGCTGGAACACATGTACGCGGCCACCTATACCGGCCGTATCGAGTCCTTCAGCTTCGTGGCGCCCGTGGCGCATGTGCTGGACTGGCTGCTGTTCTTCAGCGACAAGGCCAAGGTGCTGACCTGGGGAGTGGTGGCCGTCTTCGGGGTGGTTTGCGGTGCGTTCGCGCAGTCGCTGTGGCGGCGCGAGTTCCGCTGGCAGGGGTTTGCCGACAATGCCGATCTGGCACGCCATCTGGTGGGCGCAACGCTGATGGGGATTGGCGGCGTCATGGCGCTGGGCTGCACGGTAGGCCAGGGCATCAGCGCGATCTCGGCGCTGCAGATCAGCAGTTTTGTCGCCGTTGCCGCCATCGTTGCGGGCGCCGTGATGATGCTGCGCGTGCAGCAATGGCGGCTTGAGCGCCAGGCTTGATATGGGGCCTTTTCCTACGTAGTCTGACTTATTCGGGTTTTCTTCAAGGGCCCGTGGCGGTTTTGTTTCCCACAATGCCGGACGGTGAAACACGAAAAACCAATATCTACGGAGACAACATGCACACCCGCACGAAAAAGGTTTCTTTTGCCGTTGTTCAATGGAGTTTGACGGCGCTGGCGGCCGCCACGCTGGCGGCCTGTGGAGGCAGCTCGCATCACGTCAGCAATGACTTGCCGGAGGGTATTTCGGAAATCGGCGTGACGGTCTATCCCGCCACTTCGGTGAGTTCGGGCGAAACGACCGCGCAGCAGGATCTGCTGACGGGCGGCATCGGCAAGACCGGGCTCGGCGCGGCCGCGGCGCCGGCCTACGCCGATCCCGCCAATCCCACGGTGGCCGAACTGCGCCGCAATGCGCTGTATTCCAACTACCGGGGCATTCTCGATCCATCGGCGGGCGGAGGCTACGGCACGCTCTATGGCCCGAATGTGAAGCTTGATGGCACCATCACGCAGTCCGAGGGGCTGATCCCGGGGCGTGAATACCTGGCCGTGCTCGACGATGGCTCGGGCCGCAAGCAGACGACGGTGGCCGTGCAGGTGCCCGACAGTTTCGATGCGGGCAATCCATGCATCGTGCTCGGCCCGTCATCGGGATCGCGCGGCGTCTACGGCGCCATTGGCACCGCCGGAGAGTGGGGCCTGAAGAAAGGGTGCGCGGTCGCGCTGACCGATGCGGGCAAGGGTGTGGGCCTGCACAACCTCTCGGACGATACCGTCAACCGGATCGATGGGTCCCGCGCCACCCATGCGGCGGCGGGCAAGCTCACCTTCTTTGCCGCCAACATCACCGACGCGGCCCGGTCGGCCTACAACGCGCTGTTCCCCAATCGCATCGCGATCAAGCATGCGCACTCGCAGATGAATCCCGAAAAGGACTGGGGCAACGATACGCTCGCCGCGGCTCGCTATGCGATGTACGTGCTTAACGAGCAGTTCGGCACGACCGGCAACCCGGTGCCGTTCGGCAAGGCCAATACACTGGTGATCGGAGGCTCGGCATCCAACGGCGGCGCGGCGGTGCTGCGGGCTGCGGAGCAGGACGGCGACGGATTGATCGACGGCGTGGTCGCCTCCGAGCCGGTTACCGAGATGCCGGGCACATCCGGCTACGGCATTGAATTCGGCGGCGCGACGGTGGCGGGGTATGGAAAGACGCTGGGCGACTTCACCACCTACGGCAACATCTACCAGCCCTGCGCGGCGCTTGCGGCGGATGCGGCGCTGACGGAGGCCTCGATCTACAACTACATCGCGCTGACGGGCATGACCGCCCGCGCCACTGCGCGTTGCGACGGGCTCGCCGCCAAGGGGCTGGTCAACGGCTCGACCACGGCCGAGCGCGCCGCCGACGCGCTGGCCAGGCTGCGCGCCTACGGATGGACGCGCGACAACGACCAGATGCACAACGCGCACTATGCATTGGGCAATGGGCCGATCCTCTCCGGCATGTACACGATGGCGTATGGCCGGTTCGGCGCGGATGCGAATCTGTGCAATACCAGTTTCGCCGCGGCCAGTGCCACGGGCGACGTGGTGGCGGCGACGTCCACGGCGCTCGCGCAAAGTTTCGCCACGGCCAACGGCACGGCCAATGGCACGCCCGCCACGGTCATCTACAACGACTCCGTGGGTGGCGCCAAGTCGTGGGCGTTCGCGGTGTCGCCTTCCACCGGAGTAGCGGATCTGGGTCTGGATAACGCGCTGTGCCAGCATGCGCTGGTGAGCGGCACCGATCCCGTCACGGGCGCCGCGCTGACTGCAGGCAGCACTCCGACCAAGGCGCAAAGCGATGCGGTGCGCGCCGGGATCGCGGAGGTCCATCACAGCGCCAGCCTGAAGGGCAAGCCGGCCATCATCGTCGCGGGGCGCAGCGATGCGCTGGTTCCCGTCAACAACAATGCGCGGGCCTACACCGCGCTGAACAGGACCATCGAGGGCGCGCAGTCCAATCTCCGCTACATCGAGGTGACCCATGCGCAGCACTTCGACGCGTTCCTGCTGTTCTCCGGATTTGATACGCGCTTCGTGCCGCTGCATCCCTACTTCAATCAGGCGATGGATGTGATGTGGGAGCATCTGAAGAACAAGGGCCCGCTGCCCGCGAGCCAGGTGGTGCGCACCACGCCCCGTGGCGGCACGCCGGGCGCGGCGACTGCCATCACCGCATCCAATGTCCCTGCGTTCGCCATGTCGCCGGCGGCGGCCGATGCGATCGGCTTCGCGGGCACGTCCATCACGGTGCCGGAGTAACCCGGCGATGGAGGGGCTGGATGCCCGCGTACCTTGCGAGCGCGTGGCCATCCAGCCTTTTGACCTTTGCGGCGCAGGGACACTGCCTCCCGCTTAAGCTTTGAAGCGAACCGCCGAGCGTGCGCCAAAGGGGCGCACCGCGGCTTCGCTGGAGTTGCAGTAGATGACGTGGCTGATGGACCTGATTCGGGAATACGGTTTCGGGGTCGTGTTCCTCAATGTCCTGGTGGAGCAGCTCGGTGCGCCCATTCCTGCCTATCCGGTGCTTGTCGTGACCGGCGCGCTGGAAGGCTCCGATGCATCGCGCTGGCCGCTGCTCGTCGCGGTGGCGGTGCTCGCCGCGCTGATCGCCGATGTCTTCTGGTATGCGGCAGGGCGGAACTATGGTCACGCCGTGCTCGGCAAGATCTGCCGGATCTCGCTCTCGCCCGATGCCTGCATCCGCCAGACCGAGCAGGTCTATGGCCGCTGGGGGCCGAAGTCGCTGCTGATCGCCAAGTTCATTCCCGGATTCGCATCGATTGCCAGCGCGCTGGCCGGGACAGTGGGCACGCCGCTGGCCGTTTTCGTGCTGTTCGATGCGCTGGGCGCACTCATCTGGGTCGGCTCGGCGGTGTTCCTGGGATCGCTGTTCAGCACCACCGTGCAGGATTTGCTGGACGTGCTCGCCGCCCTGGGGCAATGGGGGTTGTTGCTGCTGGCCTTCGTCTTCGTGCTGTTCCTGCTGCGCAAATGGTGGCAGCGCGCGCGGGTGCTGCGATCGCTGAAGATGCCGCGCATGTCCGTGCAGGAACTGGCTGGACTGCATGCGCAGGGCTCCATGCCCACCGTGATCGATGTGCGCGACCTCGCGCAATACCAGCGCGGGCACATTCCGGGCGCGACGTCGTGGAAGCTGGAGTCCCGGCAGTACGACGTGCCTCACGAGTACCTGCTGCCCCAGCAGAACCATCCCTACGGGCTGGTGGTGTACTGCGACTGCCCGCACGAGATTTCCGCCGCCCGCGTCGCCAGGCAACTGCAGCGCGCCGGCTTTACCAATGTGCGTCCGCTCGTCGGCGGCCTGCAGGCATGGCAGGCCGCCGGGTTCGAGGTGGAGAGCAAGATATCCTCGGGGCAGGAGCAGCAGGTGGATGTTCAAGGGCCGCTGATCCCCTGAAGGGGCGAAGCGCGCCAGTCCCCCGAGGCCCAGGTGTGAAAAAGCCACCGTCAAGGTGGCTTCCCGGCCCGCTTGCGGCGCACCCCGGGTGCGCTGCGCCGCGAATGGAGCGTGGCGATCAGAAAAAGATCATGCCGGAATCATTCCACCACGCGCGTGATCTTGGAGCCATTGAGCGACACCCCGGCTTCCAGGCCCACGTTGGTCAGCACGAAGCTGACCACGGGGGCTTGCGCGGTGGTGGTGTCGATCGATGAGTTTGCGCCCACGCGGCCGATGCTCACCTGCGCGTCCGCACCGACAGTCCAGCCATTGCTTTCCTTGAACTGGCGCAGTGCCTGGTCGGTGTTGAACACATAGATCACGGCCTTGGACTGGCCGCCGATCTGCCAGCCGATGGATGCGCCGGTCGTGCTGAAGTAGGCGGTGTTGACACCATGCTCGCGCAGCACGCCGCGGCCATGCTCCACGCCCACGACAAAGCTGCCGCCCACCACGGACGGGAAGATCAGCACGCCCTTGGCCTTTGCGATCATTTCCTTGGAGCCGGGGGCCGTGGTGTACAGCCGCTCGAGCGCCGCGTTGGCTCGGGTGTTGATGGTGGTGCTGTCCATGCGGGGAGCAGCGGCGGTATCGGTCTTGGTGGTGGTGCAGGCCACCATCGACAGGGAGCCAGCGGCCACGGCGGCGGCCATCACGACGGTACGCAGAGAAATATTTCGCATAACACTCCTTCCTTTCTGTTGGGGGATGCGCTTTCTGGTTCGAATGAAAAAGCGCATGTCCTTTTTCCCGGCCTGCGCCAGACGGTGAACGTGGAAGTGCGCCGCTGCAGCCTGCCGTATCAGGATCGTTCCATCGTATTGCGTGTTCGCGGGTTTGTGTCGGGCAGTACGCGACTTCGCGCTTTCCGCCTACAAAATCCGCAATCGGAGGTTGCCTTGCCGCGACGAGCGCCGCGTGGCGCGGGTGCGCCTGCAAACGCAGGCGGATGTTGGCGCCGGCTTACTTGCCCGCCGGCATGGAGCAATGTCCGCCCTGTGCAGCCTGGCCGGAGCCGGCGGCGATCAGCGGCGCCTCGAAGCGCAGATCGACGCGGGGCGATGCCCAGTGGTCCCATGCGAGAAAAACCACCAGAACGATCCAGAAACCGGCGCGGAGGGTTTTGTACTGTTGTTGAGCCATGATGTTCAAGCCTTTTTCGTTTCGCTGCCGCGGCGCTCACATATCGAAGTGGCGGCGAATGCGCAGGCCGAAGATCGTGCCGGCGAATGCCAGCGGCACCCAGATCCAGCCGTGGATGCTGCCGGTGGAAATGCCCGAGAACATGGCTCCCACGTTGCACCCAAAGGCCAGGCGCGAGCTGTAGCCGAGCATCAGTCCAGCCACCAGCGCGACCACCCACTGCGTGCCGCTGAGCGGCCTGGCCGATACGGGCTTGCCGGCGGCGACCCACAGCGCCCCGCCCAGGATGCCGATGTTGGTGATGCTGGTGACGTCCAGCAGCACGGTTTCATGCAGGCGCGCCGCATTGCCGGGCTGGCTCCAGAACCAGTTCTGCGAGAGATCCATCGCACCGGCCGCGTTGGCGATCTTGGCGGCCCACAGGCCGAACCCGTACACCACGCCCCAGGGCTGTCCTGCGATGAGCAGATTGAGCGTTGCGAGGATGGCCAGCAGCACCGCGCCCACGAGCCATTTGCGAACGAACAGCGGCTTGGGCGGGCGCTGCAGATCCGCGTTGGCCTTGCGGGTGTAGAGCGCGACGCAGACGGCCACCACGGCCAGCGCCGCGAGGGTTGCCGCCAGCGCGGCCTGCCATCCCCATGCCGTGACCAGGCCCACCGGCTGGATGGCGCCCAGGTCGATCCACCAGCCCAGGCTCAGGCTGCCCAGAAAACTGCCGATGGCGAACATCGGCAGGATGGCCGTGTTCATGGGAATGCCCATGCCTGCCTTGTAGAGCGTGCCGCTGCCGCAGCCGTCGGCGATCTGCATGCACAGGCCAAAGACGAAGGCGCCCACCAGCAGGCTGATGCTGGGAGGACCGAGCGCCGCCGTCAGCTCCGGAAAGTGGCCAAGCAGCGGCATGGCCATGGCGGCGGCCAGCGCGAGCAGCAGCAATTGGCCGAACACGCCGCTGGCATCCTTTTGCTCGACCAGCATGCGCCAGCCGGTGGTGAACCCGAACCGCTTGCCCGCCAGCACCGCGCCCAGGCCCAGCCCGACGGCGAACAGCGCGGCCTGCCGCACGGAGATGGTCCACAGCAGCCAGCCAAAGAACGCCAGAAAGATCAGCGCCAGCGACAGGCGCCTGGCCCCCACGGAGGGCGCGGGAGATGCGGATGGATTCAGCTCGGCGCTGGCGCCGCCGGAAGCCGTCGATGTGGCCGTGCTCATGTTGCCTGAACCTTGTTTGATGATGTCATTGTTGAAATGCTTGCGGGCTGGGAGGGCGATGGCGCGGGGGGGCTTGCCCGCGCGACCACCGGGTAGCGCGGGGCCCCTGGCCCGCGCGTTTACTGGAATGTGCGCTTCCACCACTGCTGCGCGTCGTAGCGCAGGGACTCGGCGCGGCTGGGCTGATTGGCCACGCGCGGGACTTCGCTGGACTGGGTCCAGTCCACCATCGAACCCGCATAGAGCTGAACGTTGGGCAGTTGGGCCATTTCGGAGAGACCAAACCAGTCGGTAGCCGCCCAGTGGCCGGTGTTGCAGAACGCCACGGTGGATTGGCCATCCTTGCGCTGCAGTTGCGCCGCGATTTCACGGGCCTTGCCGGCATCGACGAACCTGGAGGTGCCTGGCACGAACCACTGGTTGAAGTCGAGCGACTGCGCTCCAGGCAACGTGCCTGCCATCTTGGCGGCGGGCGCGCGCGTCTTCCCTTTGTAGAAGGCGTCGGGGCGGGAGTCGACGAGTGCCGCGTTGCTCAGGTCGATGTGCTTGCCCACGTCGCTGCGCGTGGCGAGCCAGCGCGTGTCGAATGTCGGTGCGTAGGTGCTGGGCCGCACCTCGGCGGCTGCCTGCGTGGTGGACTTGCCCGCGGCCTTCCAGGCCTGCATGCCGCCGTTGACGATGGACAGCTCGGTCAGGCCCAGGCTCTTGAGCGTCCAGTACACGCGCGCCATCGCGCCGAAGTCGGTGGCGTCCGCGCCGCTGGAAACCACCACGGCATGGATCTCGGGCGCGAGCCCGAGCGACTGCAGCAGCGCGTTGAGCTTGTCCTGGTCGGGCAGTTCGCCGGGATTGGTCGCCGGGCCGCGCCATTTTCCATAAGGCGCGTTGACCGCGCCCTCGATATGGCCCTGCGCGAAGCTCTTGGGGTCGCGGATGTCGATCACGCGCACATCCGCGCCGCGCAGCAGCGGCTGCAGTTGTTCTGGTGTGAGAAGGGGCTCTGCAGCCCCGGCTGCATTGGCGGCCGACAGCGCGACCGCAAGGGCAATCAAGGCTTTCATGGCGGAAAAGGAAGTGCTCAGGTTATGGGGGCGGGAGATGCTCGGAGCCCGCTCGGAGTCACCCGCAGGGGTTGATTTTCCTCCTCAACTCCCCGCACTCCAACAACGAAGAAGCAGTATTCATATACCGCCTAATGAATAAGCCGTCACTGATTCATGGACGACTAATTTCAAGCCTCGTCATTGCCTGGGTGGTTCCGGCACCACCAGGCCGCGCTGCACCGCGGGCCGCGAGAGAAAGCGCTCAAGTGCCTTTGCCAGGTGCTTGAAGTCGCCGAAGCCGACCAGATCGCCCGCTTCATAGAAGCCGTTGAGGTTGCGCACCCACGGCAGGATGGCGATGTCGGCGATCGTGTACTCGTCGCCTGCTACCCACTGGTGGCTGGCGTATTGGGCGTCCAGCACGCCGAGCAGGCGGCGCGATTCGGCCGCATAGCGGTCACGCGGACGCTTGTCTTCGTATTCCTTGCCCGCGAATTTGTGAAAGAACCCCAGCTGTCCGAACATCGGGCCGATGCCGCCCATCTGGAACATCACCCACTGCAGCGTCCGGAAGCGGCCCGCGTCGTCGCTGGGCAGCAACTGGCCCGACTTGGATGCCAGATAGACGAGAATCGCGCCCGATTCGAACAGCGCCATCGGCTTTCCGTCCGGGCCGTTGGGGTCGAGAATGGCAGGGATCTTGTTGTTCGGATTGAGCGACAGGAACTCCGGCGACATCTGATCCTGCGTGTCGAAGGCCACGCGATGCGCCTCGTAGGGCAGGCCGATTTCCTCCAGCATGATCGACACCTTGACGCCGTTGGGCGTGGGCAGCGAGTACAGCTGCAGGCGCTCGGGATGCCGTGCGGGCCACTTGCGGGTAATGGGAAAGGCGTCGATGGCGGATGTCGTCATGGTGTTGGCTTGTCTCCATAGGGTTTCAGGTCGAACGCGGCTGCATGGACTCGCGGGGCGGCGCCTCCTGCGCGCTCGCCCAGCCGCCCAGGTGTTCCGCTGCGATGGCGCTGAGCGCTGATATCCAGGCATGGTCGTCGTTCAGACAGGGAATGTAGCGAAACTCCTTTCCGCCTGCATGCAGGAAGGCTTCTCGCGCCTCCTGGTTGATTTCCTCCAGAGTTTCCAGGCAGTCGCTGGTGAAGCCTGGACACATCACGTCGACGCGGCTGATGCCCTGCCGCGCCATGGCGATGAGCGTGGGCTCGCTGTATGGCTCCAGCCATTTGGCCTTGCCGAAGCGCGATTGGAAGGTGACCAGGTACTGCTCGTCCTTGAGTCCCAGCTCGGCGGCGAGCAGGCGCGCGGTGACATGGCACTCGTGCGCATACGGATCGCCCAGCGCCACGTTGCGCGCGGGGATGCCGTGAAAGCTCATCACCAGCCGTTCGGCGGGGCCGCCTTCGCGGGCCCAGTGCCTGCGCACGCTCGCGGCCAGCGCGTGAATGTATGCGGGGTGATCGTGGTAGCGGTTCACGAAACGCAGCTCCGGCATGTGGCGCTTCGTCGCCAGCCATGCGTAGACGTCATCCACGACGCTCGCAGTGGTGGTGCTGGAGTATTGCGGGTACAGCGGCAGCACCAGAATGCGCTCGACGCCCTGGTCCTGAAGCGCCTGCAACTGCGCGGCGATGGCGGGCTGGCCGTAGCGCATCGCGTGAATCACCTGGACCTGGCGAAGTCCGGCCTGCCCGAGCCAGCCGCGCAGCATCACCGCCTGCCGGGCCGTCCAGACGGCGAGCGGCGAGCCTTCCTTCATCCATATCGATGCGTACTTGGCCGCTGATTTGGCGGGGCGCACGCGCAGGATGATGCCGTGCAGGATGGGCAGCCACGCGATGCGGGGGATCTCCACCACGCGCGGATCACCGAGGAATTGCGCCAGGTAGCGCCGCAGCGCCGGCGCGCTGGGCTCGTCCGGTGTGCCCAGATTCACCAGCACCACGGCGCAGCGTGGCTGGTGGGACGGGGGCGCGCCATCGACCGTGGCGCTCGCGGCGTGGGCGGCGGGGGCCGCGACTTGGGGAGCTTGCATGGCGTGATTGTCGCAGGCCGCGGCGGAAAAACCGGACTGGCGGCGGGCCTGGCGCTCTCGGTTATTCTCGGGCGCATATGTCCGAGACCCTTTCCCCGCAGCAAGCCGCATCCATTGCAACCCACGATACCGCGAGCGCCATCGCGCATGCGCTGGACGTGGGCCGCATCCAGGCCATCACCATCGACCTGGACGACACGCTCTGGCCGGTCTGGCCCACGATCACCCGTGCGGAGGAAGCGCTGGCCGAGTGGCTCAAGGAGAACGCACCGGCGACGGCGCGGGCGTTTCCCGACTCCAGGTCGCTGCGCGGCATCCGCATGAAGGTGGAGGCAGAACGCCCGGAGTTGCTGCACGACCTGAGCGCCATGCGCCGCGAGTCCATCCGCGAGGCACTCAGGCAAAGCGGCGACGATCCGGCCTTGGCCGAACCCGCGTTCGATCTGTTCTTCGAGCACCGGCAGCGCGTGGTGTTGTTCGATGACGCACTGCAGACGCTGGAGTTCCTGGCGGGCCGCTACCCGGTCGTGGCTTTGTCCAATGGCAATGCCGATATCCGGCGCGTGGGCATCGACCGCTATTTCAAGGCGGCTTTCAGCGCGCGCGAATTCGGCGTGGGCAAGCCCGATGCCCGCATCTTTCATGCCGCGGCGCGGGCGGCGGGGCATGCGTGCGAGGCCACGCTGCATGTGGGCGACGATGCGGCGCTGGACGTACAGGGCGCGCTGGGCGCGGGCATGCAGACCGCGTGGCTGAACATGGAGGGCAAGTCGTGGGAGCTGCCGGTGCGCCCCCATGCGACGCTGAACACGCTGTCGGCACTGTGCGGCATATTGCGCTGACGGAGCGTGCCTGCCGGGCTCATCAGAACTTGATCTTGCCCGTCAGCATGTCGCGCCACATCACCCAGTCGCCTCGAAAGCTGTAGAGCGGCCGTTTGAAGCTCGCGGGCTTGTTCTTCTCGAAGGCGAAATGGCCGAACCAGGCGAGGCCGTAGCCGCTTGCGAACGCGGCGATCAGGTACCAGAAGTGGCCCGTGGCCACCAGCGCGATGAGGAAAATCAGCGACAGGGAGGTGCCCGTGAAGTGCAGGCGGCGGCAGGTACGGTTGCTATGCTCGCGCAGATAGAAGGCGTAGAACTCGCCGAAGCTTTGGAGCTGGCGCGGATCGACGTGCGGGTGGCCGCTCTCATGCCCGTTGCGATCCGTTTTGTCCGCCGGGGGCGGTGGGGCCGATGCTGGAGACATGGCGAGCTCCCTTGCTGTGCCGGGTCAACGAAGCCGGATGCGCGCATCCGGCTGTCTCCAGTCTTATACGCCTCGTTCGCTCAAAACCCTAAACCGGAATGTTTTCAGGGGATTGGGCCAGGAAGTCACGGATGGCGAACAGGGTTTCGTCCGGTGCCTCGGTCATCTGGTTGTGTCCGCTGGGCAACTGCATGACGCGCACCCGTTTGCCCGCGCAGCGGGCCGCGTCGATCAGGCTTTTGGCGGCCTTGGCGGGCGTCATCTGGTCTTCGGAGCCCAGCGCGAACAGCACCGGGCAGGCGAGGGCGGCCATGGCGGCATCGCCGCCGTCATAACTGTCGCAGGCCTTGAAGCCGGTGTAGAGCAGATTGACGTCGCTGTTGCTTGTCAGCACGCGGCGGCCCAGCGCCATGCCCGCGCCGAACACCCAGCTACCCGCGCCGTTGGGCGGCGAAAGCGTGGCGCGTGAGAAGACGTTGATCATGCGTATGGCCTGCTCCGGCGACTTGACGGCGGCGTCGAGCAGCGCGGGCGATACCTTCATGGGAAACGCCGTTCCCACCAGCACCAGATGGCTGATGCGCTCGCCCAGCTGCGCGGCGGCCTGCATGGCGATCAGGCTGCCCCAGCTATGGCCGACCAGCGCGGCCTTCCGAAGGCCCGCGGCGTCCATGAGCCGGGCGATGAAGTCGGCGGCCTCCTGCACGCTTTGCGGCGCCTTGCCCGTGCTTTTGCAGTGCCCGGGCAGGTCGATGGCGAGCACGTTCCAGCCGTGGTTCGCCATGTAGCGGCTTTGCAGCGCCCAGACGCTGTGGTCGCACAGCACGCCGTGAATGAATATGACGGTGGGCTTGGCGGCGTCGAAGGCCTTGCCGCCGGTGTACGCGTAAATCCTTGCACCATGAACGTCGATGTGCATGTGCGGGTCTCCTGGCTGATTCGGTGTATCTCTGGCGGAATGCCGGGCTTGCGCCCGATGCCCTGGCGCAGGCATTCCATGGAATGGGTCAGGCCGCTTTCTCCGCGGCCTTGAGTGCGCGCTTGAGGTCGTCGATCAGATCGTCCGCATCCTCCAGGCCGATCGACAGGCGGATCGTGCCCTGGCCGATGCCCGCCTGGGCGAGCGCCTCGTCGGTCATGCGAAAGTGCGTGGTGCTGGCGGGGTGGATCACCAGCGAGCGGCAATCGCCCACGTTGGCCAGATGGCTGAACAGCCTCAGGGTTTCGATGAACTTCTTGCCCTGGCTGCGGTTGCCGTTGATGTCGAAGCTGAACACCGAGCCCGCGCCGCGCGGCAGCAGTTTCCTGGCCAGTTCATGGGATGGATGCGTCTCCAGCAGGGGATGCCCGACGCGGCCGACCAGGGGGTGGCTGGCGAGGAACTGCACGACTTTCTCGGTGTTGCGCATGTGGCGTTCCATGCGCAGCGGCAGCGTCTCGATGCCCTGCAGGATCAGCCACGCGGTGTGCGGGCTCATGCATGCGCCGAAGTCGCGCAGGCCCTCGCGGCGCGCGCGCAGGAGGAAGGCGCCCGTCGTGCTCTCCTCGGTGAACACCATGTTGTGGAAGCCGTCATAGGCTTCGGTCAGCTCGGGGAATCTGCCGGATTTGTCCCAGTCGAAGCTTCCGCCATCGACCACGATGCCTCCGATGACCGTGCCATGGCCTGACAGGAACTTGGTGGCCGAGTGATAGACGATGTCCGCGCCGTGCTCGAACGGCCTGATGAGCCACGGCGACGTGAGCGTGGAATCCACCAGCAGCGGCACGCCCGCGTCGTGCGCGATCTGCGAGACGGTGGGTATGTCGAGCACATCAAGCCCTGGATTGCCGACGGTCTCGCCGAAGAGCAATTTGGTGTTGGGCCGGATGGCGGCCTTCCAGCCGTCGATGTCGCCGGGCTTGACGAACGTGGTCTCGATGCCGAAGCGCGAGAGCGTGTAGTGCAGCAGGTTCTGGCTGCCGCCATACAGCGCCGTGCTCGCCACGATGTGGCTGCCGGCGCCCATCAGGGTGGCGATCGACAGGTGCAGCGCCGCCTGGCCGCTTGCCACGGCAATGGCGCCCACGCCCCCTTCGAGCGCCGAGACGCGCTGCTCCAGCACGGCGTTGGTGGGGTTGCTCAGGCGGCTGTAGACGTGGCCGGGGCGCTCCAGGTTGAAAAGGCTTGCCGCGTGATCGCTGGATTCGAAGACGAAAGAGGTCGTCAGGTGGATCGGAACGGCGCGCGCGCCGGTGGCGGGATCGGGCTGGGTGCCTGCATGCAGTGACAGCGTATCGAAGCCGGGGTCGGAATATCCGGGCATTCATGTCTCCATGGGTGTTCAAACTGTCCGCAATTGTGGGCTATATTTCCGTAGGTTTTGGTCGAACGCTGCTCATACATGTGGCATATGCGTAGCAGGCCCTAAGGAGATACCCCATGAAAGTCTGCGATATTCTGCGCGTCAAAGGCAACACCCTCTACACCACCACGCCGGATGATCCGCTGGCGCGCGCGGTGGAGGTCATGTCCGAGAGGGACATCGGCTCGCTGGTGGTGATAGAGCACGGCGACCTGGTGGGCATGCTCACCTTCCGCGAAGTCATTCAGGCGCTGGTCAGGAACGGCGGCAGCGTCGGCACGATGCTGGTGCGCAGCGCGATGGATGACGCGCCGCTGACCTGCACCCTCGAGACCGACATGGATGAAGTGCGCCGCATGATGCTCAACCGCCATGCGCGCTACATGCCCGTGATGGACAAGCGCATGCTGATGGGCGTGGTGAGTTTCTATGACGTGGCCAAGGCGGTCGTGGACAGCCAGAACTTCGAGAACAAGCTGCTCAAGGCCTATATCCGCGACTGGCCGGAGCAGAACCAGTCGGTTTGATGGATGGCATCGGGCCGCCCACGCGGCTGGCCCGTGGCGGCGCGCGGCCCGGCCGGGTTACACCGGCTTGATTTCAGTGTCCGCGAACTCCGGGCGGCCTGGCTTGCCGAGCAAGCCCATCAGCTTGCGCCGCGTCCAGGCCGATAGCGGCGTCTCGACGGTGTGGTGAAACAGCGCTCCCATGGCGACTCCGCAGGCCAGGTAGATCCCGAAACCGATCCAGTCGCGCGCGTCGCCGTTGCGGATGTCCAGCCAGGCATTGATCTGAGCCGCGCCGAGAAACCCCAGCTTGTGGGTCAGATAGATGGAGTAGGACATCGTGCCAAGCCAGACCAACGGCCGGGCGGCCGGCAACTCCATCGACTTGCTGGCCAGCGCCAGCATGAGGAATATGGCGAACACCGTGAGTCCGCCATATTCGATCGTCGGGCCGTACAGCGTGGGAATGTGGGTGTTCGGTATCGTGATGAATGCCGCCGCCGATGCGAGAATGAAGGCGATCGCCAGCGGGCGCGGCGGCGTGGACCACGCCGATGTATAGACCCAGCCCGCGAAAAGTCCCAGGATGAATTCCCAGACCATGGGGTTGACCATCAGGTTCAGGTAGTGGTTGAGGATGATGGCCGGCTGATGATAGAAGGACAGGTTCAGCTGCTGCTTGAGCAGCGGATAGAGCGCCAGCCCCGGCGCAAGCAGCGCCGCGACGATCCACCAGCGTGATTTGCGCGACAGCAGCGAAACGGCGATCACGGCATAGAAATACGCTTCGAAGCACAGCGTCCACGCGACATCGACGGGCAACCCGAAGAATTCCGACGCCTTGGGGCTGACGGGATAGAAGACCAGTTGGCCGAGGGTGCGGGAGAAGTAGTCCGCAGGAAACTGCTCGGCGCGCCACCATGCGATGCACAGATAGACCATGCTCACCACGAAGAACAGCGGCCAGATGCGGGCGAACCGCTTGATGCCGAACTCCGCCGCGTAGCGGGCCGAGCCGTCGCAGCCGCGCGTGGTCAGATACATGATGAAGCCGCTGATCACGAAGAACAGGTCCACCCCCAGCGCGCCATGGGCCAGGAGGCCCCAGGCGATTTCCTGGCTGGAAGGCTGGGCCATGGTCCAGCCCGCGTGCGTGATGACGACGAAGAGCGCCGCCAGGCCGCGAAATGCCTGCAGCCAGTCAATGGTCGCAACTTGCCGGGATGTGCGCATGGAGGGAGTCCTGTGGCTTGGAGCGTTCAACTTCCGACAGCTTGCGCAACAGGACCGGGACGCTTTTCACGACATCGCGCGAGAAGCGAAATCGGCAATGGATCCATGCCGACCTTGAAAAGCAAGAGACGAACGGTGCGGGAAACAAAAAAGGCTGCGGCACATGCCACGACCCTGGCTGATTATCCCTTCAAACGGCAGCCTCCCGCGGGGAATACGGGGTGAAAACAGTGGCAATATCGACCGTGGGCGACCCGATTTTTCCGAAAATGGGGCGCAATGACAAAAGCTGCAGGCAAGGCGCGCGCATCTGCGCACGATATCGCGCGATTTTTGATGATGACTGGATCTACCCCATGAATTCAGAGACGATATTCATGAAGAGCGCTGGGGAGGCGCTGCGCGAGATCTGGCGTGACGCCCAACTGCCGGATGATGCACTGGAGCGTGCATGCCTGCATGGCGCGGCGCATGGCTTTCCCTGCAGCTTTGCGGTCGATGTGGCCGCTCAGAGCTCCCTGGCTGCCGCGGCGCTGGCCGCGACGGAAGCGGACCGCGTGCGCTCGCCGGACGCGCAGCCGCAGACCGTACGCATCGATGTGCAGCATGCGCTTGCAGAAACCACGGGCTACTTCACCCTGGACGGCAGGCGCCCGCCGGCCTGGGCGCCGATCTCCGGGTTGTACGCCTGCGGTGAAAGCATCGGGAGGCCAGGCTTCGTGCGTGTTCATGCCAATTTTGCGCATCACCGGGATGGAGTGTTGCGATTGCTTGGTTTGCCGGAGGGCGAGCACGCGACGAGAGCGCAGGTGGCGCAGGCTTTGAGGCACTGGAGTGCCATCGACTTCGAGAATCGGGCGAGCGAGGCGGGGCTGGTGGTTGCCGCGCTGAGGCAGGCGGTTGACTGGGATGCGAGCGAGATGGGTAAGGCCATTGCGCCGCAGCCTCTGGTCCATATCGAGCGGACCGGCGAAGCGCCGCCTTGCCGCTGGCCTTCGAAATCGCAGCAGCAGCCGCCGCTGCAGGGGCTGAGGATGCTCGACCTCACACGCATCCTCGCGGGGCCGGTGGGAGCGCGCACGCTGGCTGCGTACGGCGCGGATGTTCTCATGATCAACTCGCCGAATCTGCCGAATATCGAGGCGATTGCGGAAACCAGCCGCGGCAAGCGCTCCGCGCTGCTCGATCTGCAAACGGACTCAGGAAAGGCGCAACTGCATCGGCTGCTGGGCGATGCGCATGTCTTCATTCAAGGCTATCGTCCGGGCGGCATGGAGCGCCTGGGATTCGGCGTGCGCGACGTCGCAAAGGCACGCCCGGGCATCGTCCACGCAAGCCTGTCCGCCTATGGGCGGGAGGGGCCGTGGGCGGACAAGCGGGGCTTTGATTCGCTGGTGCAGACCGTCAGCGGCATCAACGCCGATGAGGCCCGCGCGTTTGGCGATGCGAGCCCGCGCGCCCTGCCCGTGCAGGCGCTCGACTATTGCGCCGGTTTCCTGCTGGCCTTCGGCATTCAGGCGGCACTGCTGCGCCAGGCGCGCCAGGCGCGGCAGGGTGGATCGTGGCATGTGCAGGTGTCGCTGGCTCGGGTCGCGCAATGGTTGAGGGAGCTGGGGCGCAGGCAGGTCGATCCGCTGTCCGTCCCCGAGCGCGTGGATGTGCTTGCGGCGCCATGGCTTGCGCGGTATGCGAGCGGTTTCGGCGAGCTGCGGGCGGTCCGCCATGCCGCGGAATTCTCCCGCACCGCCGCGCATTGGGCGCGTGACTCGGTTCCTCCGGGAACCGATGCTGCTGCCTGGACTTGAGCGGTTTGCGGAATCTGGCTTCCGGGCCGCCCGAAGGAAAAGGCTTGCGGCGATAATGCACGTCTTATGAGCGGCAACACACTTGGCACACTTTTTTGCGTCACCAATTTCGGTGAATCCCATGGTCCGGCGGTCGGCTGCGTCATCGACGGATGCCCCCCGGGCATGAGCCTTGGAGAGGCGGATATCCAGATCGATCTGGATCGCCGTCGCCCCGGAACGAGCCGCCATGTCACACAGCGCAACGAGGCGGACGCGGTCGAGATACTGTCGGGTGTTTATGAAGGAAAGACGACCGGAACGCCCATTGCATTGCTGATCCGCAATACGGATCAGCGCAGCAAGGATTACTCCAGCATTGCGCAGAGCTTTCGTCCGGGACATGCGGACTACACCTACTTCCAGAAGTACGGTATCCGTGATCCGCGCGGGGGCGGCCGTTCTTCGGCGCGCCTGACGGCGCCTACGGTGGCCGCGGGCGCCGTGGCCAAGAAATGGCTGAGGGAAAAGTACGGAGTTGAACTGCGCGCCTGCATGACGCAGATCGGCGAACTCGCCATTCCCTTCGAGAGCTGGGAGCATGTGCCGAACAACCCGTTCTTCGCGCCAGTTGCCGATGTGCAGGCCTATGAAGACTACATGGACCGATTGCGCAAGTCGGGCGATTCCTGCGGCGCCAAAGTGCGTGTGCAGGCCACGGGCGTGCCTGTGGGCCTTGGCGAGCCGCTCTACGACAAGCTCGATGCCGACATCGCGCATGTGATGATGGGCCTGAACGCGGTGAAGGCCGTTGAGATCGGCGCGGGTTTCGAGAGCGTCGTGCAGCGCGGCACCACGCACGGCGATTCGCTGACGCCGGCGGGCTTCGAGACCAACAACGCGGGCGGCATTCTGGGGGGGATCAGCTCGGGCCAGGACATCGAGGTGACCATTGCCATCAAGCCCACGAGTTCCATCATCAGCCCGCGCAATTCCATCAATACGCTGGGCGAGCCGGTCGAGGTGATCACCAAGGGCCGCCACGATCCCTGCGTCGGCATTCGCGCCGCGCCGATTGCCGAGGCGCTGCTGGCATTGGTGATCATGGACCATGCGCTGCGGCATCGCGGGCAGTGCGGGGATGTGGATTCGGGCCTGGCGCCGATCCCCGCAACGCTTCCCGCACGCATCGCGCGCTGAATCGCGCACGCGGGCAGAGGCACACACCAGAACGCAGAACGGACGCCCGATGCGTCCGTTTTTTGTCGCGAGCCCGCTGTTTTCCAGTCGGCTATTTCTGCGGCCTGACCTCGTCCACCAGCGCCCTGAACTCGTCGATGTCCTCAAAGCTGCGGTAGACGCTGGCAAAGCGGATATAGGCCACTTTGTCGAGCTTTTTGAGTTCGCGCATCACCAGCTCGCCCACACGGGCGGACAGGATTTCGCGCTGGCCCAGATTGAGCAGCTTCTCCTCGATGCGCTCGATGGCAGCGTCGATCTGCTCCACGCTCACGGGCCGCTTGCGCAGCGCCAGCTTGAAGGAGCCGTGCAGCTTCTGGTGGTCGAACTCCACGCGGCGACCGTCTTTCTTGACGATCGTCGGGAAGTTGACCTCCGGGCGTTCGTAGGTGGTGAAGCGCTTGTCGCACGCGCCGCAGCGGCGGCGGCGGCGGATGAAGTCCCCGTCTTCAGATACGCGGGTTTCCACAACCTGGGTTTCCGGGTGGCTGCAGAAAGGGCATTTCATGGCAGTGACTCGACAGGCTGGGCGCGAATCAGCGATAGACCGGGAAGCGCGACGTCAGTGCGTGAACCTTCTCACGGACGGCGGCGATGTTGGCCTCGTCGTGTGGATTGTCCAGCACGTCGGCGATCAGGTTGGCCGTGATGCGGGCTTCTTCTTCCTTGAAGCCGCGTGTGGTCATGGCCGGTGTGCCGATGCGCACGCCGCTGGTGACCATCGGCTTTTCCGGGTCGTTGGGAATCGCGTTCTTGTTGATGGTCATGTGGGCCGAGCCCAGGACCGCTTCGGCTTCCTTGCCGGTGATGCCCTTGGCGCGCAGATCGACCAGCATGACGTGGCTTTGCGTGCCGCCGCTCACGATGCGCAGGCCGCGCTGGGTGAGGGTTTCGGCGACTACGCGCGCATTGAGCTTGACCTGCTTCGCGTATTCCTTGAACTCGGGCGCGAGGGCTTCCTTGAAAGCCACGGCCTTGGCCGCGATCACGTGCATCAGCGGGCCGCCTTGCAGGCCCGGGAACACCGCGCTGTTGATGGCCTTCTCATGCTCGGCCTTCATCAGGATCACGCCGCCGCGCGGACCGCGCAGGCTCTTGTGGGTGGTGGTGGTAACCACGTCGGCGAAAGGAACCGGGTTGGGATACTGGCCGCCGGCGATCAGGCCGGCGTAGTGGGCCATGTCCACCATGAAGATCGCACCGACCTCCTTGGCCACCTTGGCGAAGCGGGCGAAGTCGATTTCGAGCGAATAGGCGCTCGCGCCGGCCACGATCAGCTTGGGCTTGTGCTCACGGGCGAGCGCTTCCATCTTGTCGTAGTCGATTTCTTCCTTGTCGTTCAGGCCGTAGGAGACGACGTTGAACCATTTGCCGGACATGTTCAGCGGCATGCCGTGGGTGAGGTGGCCGCCTTCGGCCAGGCTCATGCCCATGATGGTGTCGCCGGGCTTGAGGAACGCGAGGAACACGGCTTCGTTGGCGGACGCGCCGCAATGAGGCTGCACGTTGGCCGCATCGGCGCCGAACAGTTCCTTGACGCGGTCGATCGCCAGTTTTTCGGCGATGTCCACGAATTCGCAGCCGCCGTAGTAGCGCTTGCCCGGATAGCCTTCGGCGTACTTGTTGGTGAGTTGCGTGCCCTGCGCCCACATGGCGGCGGGCGAGGCGTAGTTCTCGCTGGCGATCAGCTCGATGTGCTGTTCCTGGCGCTGATTTTCAGCCTGGATGGCTGCAAAGAGTTCGGGATCGGTTTGTTCGACAAGAATAGAGCGTTGATACATGGCAGTCCTATGCTTTGGAATCCCTTGCCCGTCGGCATGACGGCAAGAGCTGCCCAGGCGAACGGCTGAACGCGGCAGGGGCTCAAGGCGGTCAATGCAACCCATGGCCTGCGCGGCACGCTCCCCAGTGGTTTGCGGGAGGGATTCACCTCCCGACATGATCCACGTCAGCGGCGAGGCATCTCTTTCTCTCGAGTGTGTGCCCCACGCCTATCGCCAGTCGCGTACTCCGCTAGTGTAACTGAGGACGGCGGGGCAGAGCCGATCTCAGTGCGCCAGCATGGCCACTTTTTCGGAGGCGGGCGCCGGCGCGTCCGAGGCGCGGGCTTCGGTGGAAGCCGCCTTGGCGGGGGGCGCGGCGGGCGTGACGGCCTTGGTGGTGACCACGGGCGCGGCAGCGGGCTTGGCAGCCGGGATCGGCGTTGGCGTGACCGTGGTGGTCGACACGGACTTGCCGTTGGCGACCTGGCGCAGCCGGAAATGCTCGGCCAGCACCTTGGTGGAGTAGCCGCCGTCGTCGGGCAGGTTCGCCGCGCCTACGTAGTAGCGCAGGCCGCCTTCGAGCGAGCCGGCGCGCGCTATGCATTCCTGCAGCACCCGCACGCCGACGCGCATGTTGGTGACGGGGTCGAATGCGGCCAGGTCACCGCCGAAATCACTGTACTTGTCGTTGTGCACGCGGGTCATCACCTGCATCAGGCCCTGCGCTCCGACGGAGCTTTGTGCGAATGGATTGAAGCTGGACTCCACCGCCATGATGGCGAGGATCAGCGTAGGGTCGAGCTTGGTGCGTGCGCCGATGGAATAGGCCTCGGAGACCAGCGCCGCGATGGGCTCGGGCGCCACGCGGTACTTCTTGCTCAGCCAGAACGCGACCTTGGCCTGCTCCACGGGCAGTTCCTTGGGGTTGGCCGCGGTGGCTCTGTCAACGGCGCCGGGCTCGATGGGGGAGCCCAGGACGGCCACATGGCGGTCGTGCAGCCAGGCGCGAAGGTGATCCTCGCCGATGCTGCGCAGGTCAGGGCGGGCGGCCAGGGTGATGCAGACAAGGGCTACAGCCAGGCCAATGAGCGCGAAGCCGCTGTGGACGAGCTCCATGAAGCCGTCCACGACGTCCGAAGCAAATGTACGTATGCCCGCGAGCACTGATCCTGAAGCTGTCACAAGCTTTACCTTTCTCGAGTTGAAGAAATCCTGAGTCGAGGATGGGCGTCGTCATCACGCGCATCCTTACCAGGCTTCTTCGCCTGGATGGGGTGTCGGGTTCCGATCTGGCTCGCGCGCCTTTCGTGGGTGGCGAGGAAAGATGAACCGACCTGGGCCGATATCGGCAGCTGGGTGCCGGGTTGGGGTAAACCCGTTTTTTTTGTTACTGGCGGATTCTAGAAGTTCTCTAAATTCTAGGTCAATACTAAAAAAACAATCTCTTAGAATGAAATAATCTATTGTTAACTGTGTGTATATACAGTTTTGTGATCATGCAAGCATCTCCAGCCGCAAAGTTGCGCGGAGCAACAGCAAGCGAAATTTGTTTGGGAATGAAACTTTCAATCGTTAGAGATACTTCATTGAAATAAACATGTGGATAGGCGGTCCATATGAGAGTACTGTCAACACTGCCTGCACATGCATGGCATCGCTGGAGAAATCCCTGCAATTTGGAATCATCGGCATGCAGTGCCCTCTCTGGAAAGCAGTGTTTCGAAGGCACCCCCCGAGAGCAATACATTGCTCTCTGCTTCCGGGACGCAACTCTCCCGGCAAGCAAAATGGTGGCAAAGGGCCGTTGTGCCAGCCATCAAGCCCGAAGGTCGGTCATGCTGGTCTTCGGGCTTTCTTTTGCGCTTGTTTACAGAAGAAGAGAGGAGTTTTCTGATGCAATCCGGATGTCGCATCAGAAAGCATGCCGAGCGTGTCCAAATCTACCGTTGAAATATTTCGCACCCACAAATGGGTTCGCCGCGTCGTCTGGCTGATCGTGGCCGTTTTGTTGCTGGGCGTGGTTTTGTGGCTGGCGGTTCCTCCGCTGGTTCGCAGCAATATGGAGAAATACGGCTCCGAGTTCCTGGGGCGCCAGGTCAAGGTGGGCGAGGTTCAGTTCAAGCCCTGGGCGCTGCAGCTGACCTTGCGTGATCTGTCCATTGCCAGTGCCGATGGCGCCTCCAGGCAAGTGGAGATCGCACGCATATATATAGATGCCGCCGCGCAGTCCCTGTTCAGGCTGGCGCCGGTGCTCGACACGATCGAGGTTGACTCACCCCGCGTGCGCGTGGCGCAGGTGGCCGAAGGCGAGTTCGATTTCGACGACATCCTCCAGCGCATCGAGGCGCAACCTGCATCACAGAAAAAAGGCGACCCGCAGCGCTTTGCGCTCTACAACATCGTGCTGCGCGACGGCTCCGTGGAGTTTGATGACCGCGTGGTCGGGCGCAAGCAGGAGTTGACCGGGCTGGAGCTTGGCATTCCGTTCCTCAGCAACCTGGATGCGGATCGCGCCGTCAAGGTGACGCCCCGCCTGGCGTTCGCGCTCAATGGCAGCCCATTCGAATCGACGGCGCAGGCAACGCCTTTCTCCGACAACCGCCACGCGGACGTGAGCTTGCAACTGGACGGTTTTGATCTGGCTCCCTTCGCGGTCTATATCCCCAAGTCGGCGCCCGTGCGTCTGCAGTCGGGCCTGCTGGATGCCCATCTCAAACTGGTGTTCGAGCAGAAAGCCACTCCCGAGGTGGGGCTGAGCGGCAAGCTGGCCTTGCGCGATGTGAAGGTGGCGGACGCTGGCGGAATGCAGGACCTGGCGGCATTCGAGCGTCTGGACGTCACGCTGGCCGATGTGCAGCCGCTCAAGGGTCTGGTGCACCTGTCGTCCATCCAGTGGCAGACGCCGCGCCTGGCGCTGCGCCGTGATCGTGACGGCAACCTGGAATTGCCGGGCATGGGTCCTGCCCAGGGCAGGAACGTGGCAGTCAGGCCGGCGGATGAGGCCAGGGAAGGCGAGGGCAAGGAAAGTGAGGGCAAGGCAAAGGCGGATCCATCGGATGCGTCGGCTGCCTGGAACGTGCAGGTGGATGCCTTCGGCCTGCGCGGCGGCACGATCGATTGGCTCGATCAAGCGGTGGCGGGCGACCCGGCGCATCTGGCGCTGCAGAATCTGGAGGTCAGCGCCAGGGCGATTCATTGGCCGGTGAAGCAGCCGGTCGAATTCACCGGCAAGACGGATATCACTGCGCTTGATTCTTCGGGCGCCGCGGCAAAGAGCCCGGCCACCCTTGGATTCGACGGCAGCGCGGATCTCGCGCAGGCCAAGGTGGCCGCGAGCCTGCGGGCACTGCCGCTCGATTGGGCGGCACCCTATCTGAAGGGCATCATCACCCCGCGCTTGGGAGGCGAACTGGATCTCGACCTGGGTCTGGCCCGCAATGGCGAACGCCTGGTGGCAAGCGTCGGCAAGGGATCGGTCAGGAATATCGCGCTGACCTGCATTTCGGGCGGTGATCGCTGCCGCACGCTGGCGGCGGCCGGTGTGCCGGGCGCCAGGCGCAACACGGTGGTGGAACTGGGCGGGCTCGAGATGCAGGACACCCTGATCGATCTTTCCCGTCGCAGCGTCAACCTTGGGCGAATCGCGCTGGCGCAGCCCAGGCTCTATGTGGAACGTGACAAAAACGGCCGGCTCATGTACGAGGATTGGCTGGAGACCTCCAAACCGGCGAAGCCGGCAGCCGCCAGCCACAAGGGGGCGGCCGAGCCGGCCTGGAGCATTGCGCTGGATGAGCTGGACCTGAAGGAGGGCGCCGTGGTCGTGCGTGATGCCGCGAACGAGCAGCCGATGCTGCTGCGCGTGAATTCGCTGCAGGCCAACGTGCGCGATTTTGGCTTTCCGGCGAAAAAGGGCGGCACGTTCCAGGCCAGGGTTTCCGCGCGCGTGGCGGGAGCCAGCCGCGCCGAACCGGGCAGCCTGCGCTACGAGGGCCACGTGGGGCTCGAGCCGCTGACAGTGGATGGCAAGGTGCAGGCGACGGCCTTGCCGCTGCAGGTGGCACAGCCTTATTTGCCCAAGAACCTGAATCTGCGCGTCGTGCGCGCGGACGGCAGTTTCCATGGCGATGTGAAGCTGGTCATGGGCGAGAAGGGGCCGGCCGCTTCCGTGAAAGGCAACGTCTCGCTTGAAGACGTGCGCGTGCGCGCCGCCGCCAATGAGCCCGACGCCACCGAGAAGGTGTTGGCGACCGGGCGCGATGCGCAGGACCTGCTCAACTGGAAGATACTGGGCCTGAAGGGGCTGGCGGTGAGCGTGCAGCCCGACAAGCCGCTCACCGTTGATGTGCAGGAGACTACGCTCAGCGACTTCTTTGCACGCGTGATCATTCAGGAAAACGGCCGCATCAACCTGCAGGATATACAGGGTGAGCCGGTAGCCGCGCAGAGCGCCGGAGATGCCGAGAAGACGGCGCAGGCGCCCGTGCCGCCTGCGTCGGAGGCTGCCGGGACGGCTCAGGTGGCAGCCGCGCAGCCGGCTCCCGACCCGATGGCTCCGGTCATCCGCTTCGGCCCGGTCAACATCGTGCGCGGCGCGATGTACTTCACCGACCATTTCGTGAAGCCCAATTACTCAACCGATCTGAGCGAGCTCAATGGCCGCCTGAGCGCATTCTCCTCGGTCCGCCCCGCCGGCGCCGAGAGTTACGACATGGCCGATATCGAACTCAGCGGCAAGGCCGAGGGCACGGCGGCGGTCGAGGTGTCCGGCAAGATCAATCCGCTGGCCAAGCCGCTGGCGCTCGACATCCAGGCGCGCATGCGCGATCTGGAATTGCCGCCGCTCTCGCCATACAGCATCAGGTACGCTGGCCATGGCATCGAGCGCGGCAAACTCAGCATGGACGTCGCCTACAAGATCGATCCGGGCGGCCAACTCACCGCAAGCAACAAGCTCGTCCTGAACCAGTTGGCGTTCGGCGACGAAGTCAAGGGTGCTCCGGCCAGCCTTCCGGTGCGCCTGGCGGTGGCGCTGCTGGCCGATCGCAATGGCGTGATCGACGTCGATCTGCCCATCAGCGGCTCGCTCAACGACCCCGAATTCAGTCTTGGCGGCGTGATCCTCAAGGTGATCGGCAATCTCATCATGAAGGCGGTCACCGCGCCTTTCTCCTTGCTGGCCAGCGCCCTGGGCGGAGGCGACGAGCAGGGCGTCGTTCCGTTCAACGCGGGCAGTGCCGCGCTGAGCGCGTCGGCGCGCGAGAATCTGGACACGGTGGCAAAAGCCTTGACCGACCGTCCCGCGCTCAAGATGACCGTGGTGGGCTGGGCCGACCCCGTGGCCGAGCGGGAGGCGCTCAAGCGTGAGCGCCTCAACCAGATGGTGCTGGCGCAAAAGCGCCGCAAGGTGTCGCGTGACGGTGGTGATGCCGCCAGCGTGACGGCGGTGGATCCCGCTGAGTATCCGGCGCTTCTCAAGGAAACCTACAAGCGCGCCGACATCAAGAAGCCGCGCAACATGATCGGACTGGCCAAGGATCTGCCCGATGCGGAGATGGAGTCGCTGTTGCTTGCCAACATACAGTTGCAGGACAATGCGGCCCAGGAACTGGCCTTGCAGCGCGGCGTGGCGGTCCGGGACTACCTTGCCAGCCGTGAAGTGCCGATCGACCGGCTGTTCGTCGGCGCCGGCAAGCTCAAGAGCGACGCCGATGCGCAATCCAAATGGTCGCCCAAGGCCGAACTGACGCTTGCCGCCCAGTGAATTTGGAAGTTTATTGACGGCATCGGCGGCCCGGTAGCTGACTTCTGAAATGGTTTCCCCGGAGGGCCGGGTGAAAAACGGGTCAAAATAGCGATCTGGCGAAACTTTTGCAGGCAGGCATCGCGGCCGGGTTGCCGGCCGCGATGTTTTCGCACCATTCACATCCCATAGGTTTCATGTTTTCTTTTTCTTCTCGCAACAAAATGTCCGACGCACCCGAAGCGGCACCGACGCCCGCCAAAGCCAGTGAACCGCATCCACTTGATGCGCTGACAGGCGGCGCTTTTTCCGCCGCCACGTCCGGAGAACGCGCTTCACGTATTCGTGAATGGCTGGCCACGCAGCCCGCGCAGGATCAATTGCAGGAGGTGTTCAAGGAGTTGAGCGCGCGCGACAAGGGAGCGGCCCGCGCCGTGCGCGAGCGCCTTGATGAAATCAAGCGCATTCAAGGCCAGGAAGCCATCGCCGCTGAATGGGCGGACAAGGCCGAAAAGCTGCTGTCCGCCACGCGGCTGTCGATTGCCGATGCCCTGGCGTGGCAGCGCGATGCGGCCAAGGCGGGCGCGCCGCTGTCGCGCGAGCCGCTGTCCGTGCTCAAGACGCAGATCGCGGACCGCGTGAAAGTCATCGAAGACTTGCAGCATCGCGTTCAGGTGCAGCGTGAAACGGCCGTGCTGCTGGCCCAGCGCATCGAAGTGCTGTCCACCAAGCCGTTCCGCGACGCCGAAACGGCGCTCGAGGGCCTGACGGCCGATGTGAACCGCTGGCAGGAACATGCCGCCGAGCTGACGTCCGATGCATCCTGGACCAGTGTCGAAGCGCGTTTCCCTCCGATGCTCGAAACCTCGGGCTCGCAGCTGCTCGCCGTCTGGGATGCCTTCAAGTCGGCGCTCTCGCAAACCGTCGCGGCTGCGGCCAGCGCCGATGCGCCCCTGCCCACCGTTCCCGTCTGGGCTGATGAAATCCGTGCCGCGCGCGGCCTGCCGACCGAAGCCGAGGCTGCTGCCAAGGTGACCCAGGAAGCGGCCAAGCCCAAGGTCGATCCGGAAGTGCGCAAGAAGGCGCAGGCCATGGTCCGCGAGGCACTCGCCAAGCTGCAAACCGAAACCGGTGAAGGCCATGGCAAGGCCAGCATCGGCGCAGCCGCCGCGCTGCGCGCCGTGCTCAAGACCCAGGGGCGGTTTGTGGATGGCGAACTCGAGCAGCAGGTGAATGCCGCGCTGATCGCCGCCGGCGAACTCGAAGGCTGGCAGCGCTGGAGCGCAGACCAGTTGCGCGAGGAGCTGGTGAACCGCGCCGAAGCGCTGCTCAAGCGCCCCGAAGGCCAGGAACTGGGTGGCCGCAAGATGCAGGAAACCTTGCGCCAGCTGCGCGAGCAATGGAAGCAGTCCGATCAAGGCGCTCCGGCCAATCATGCGCTCTGGAAGCGATTCGACGAAGCATGCAATACGGCCCACAAGGTGGTCGAGGCATGGCTGGATAAAGTGCGGGCCGAGGCGGCCGAACACAGGGGCGCCCGCGTGGCGCTGATCGAAGAGCTCAAGGCCTGGGCTCAGGAACATCTGGCATCGCAGGACTGGAAGGCGCTCAGCCGCGGCCTGCACCAGTTCAGCGAACGCTGGCGCAATGGCGGCCACGTGAGCGAGAAGGTGTTTGCCGAGCTGCAGCCGTTGTGGAAGCAGGCGTTCGGCGAAGCATCCAGGCCGCTGGAGACCGCGCAGAAGCAGAGCCTGGACCGCCGCCAGGCGATGATCAACGAAGCCGCGGAACTTGGCGCATCCGCCTCGCTGCGCATCGATGCCGTGAAGGCGTTGCAGCAGCGCTGGCAGGCGGAAGCTCAATCCGTGCCGCTGGACCGCAAGCGTGAACAAAAGCTGTGGGATGCCTTCCGCAAGCCCATCGACGAGGCTTTCCAGCGCAAGAGCGCGGACCGTGACCGCCAGTCCGCGCAGATGAGCGCGCGTGACAAGGCCGTCCTGGATGCCGCCAAGGCGCTGGAGGCCGCCAATGCGTCGGGCGATGCCCAGGCCATTCGCACGGCGATGGATGCGCTCGAAGCCGCAATCAGGCAGCAGTCGGCCGAAGCAGCCGAAGCTGCTGGCGCCCAGGCAGTTGCTCAGGCATCCGCTCCCGCTGCAGAAGCAGCGGCTGATGAGGCGTCGCAACAATCCGCCTCGGAGCCCTCGCAAGATGGGGGTGAAGCGGAGGGCGAGGCCAAGCCTGCTGCGGCCTCCAGGCCGGCGCGCCCGGTCATCGCGGTTCGTGGCGACGACCGCCCTGGCGCGAACAGGCCTGCGCCCGCAGCGCAAGGCGCAGCCCGCGGGCCGCGCCAGGGTGATCGCGGCGACCGGGGTGCCCGGGATGGCCGCGGCGGAGATCGCGGTGACCGCATGGGGCGTGGCGATGGCCGTTTCTCACGCGATGGCCGCGACCGCAGCGACGGGCCGCGCGCACCGCGCCTGGGTGATTCGGCCTTCCGCGCTCAACGCGAGGCCATGGACCATGCGCAGAATGCGCTGCGCAAGCTGGCAGCCCAGGCGCACGGCGAGTCGCTGAACCGCCTGCTGGCGGCATGGGAAGGTCGTGATGCCGAACAATTGCCCACCGTCCAGGAACTCGGCAAGGTACAGCCCGGAGTGCGCGCCGCATGGGCGCAGGCGCTGGGCTCGGGCGCCAGGCCGGACGTTGATGGCAATGCGCTGCTGCGCCTGGAGATCGCCGCGGACGTTCCCACGCCCGCCGATCAGATTGCCGCGCGGCGCGCCTACCAGCTGCAATTGCTCACTCGCCGCAACGATCCATCGCCGCAGGAGACCTGGGGCAAGGACGTCGCCGCGGTGCTGAGCGGTGCAAGCGACGAGGCGACTGCCCGCCGCCTGCAGAATGCGCTGAAGGTGCTGCTCAGGAAGTAAGCTGTACCCGACGCCAACCGGCTCGGAACGCCCTGCATGAGAGTGCAGGGCGTTTTTTGTCGCCGGGCCGCCCCAAGACAAAAAGCGCCCCCTCGGGGGGGCAGCGGACCACGCGCAGCGGGGGAGCGTGGGGGGGCTCTGTTTTATCGCCGGGCCGCCCCAAGACAAAAAGCGCCCCCCTCGGGGGGCAGCGGACCGCGCGCAGCGAGGAAGCGTGGGGGCCCTGTTTT
>NZ_JBEBOW010000014.1:0-37495 GCF_040396215.1 Diaphorobacter ruginosibacter
AGGGCTTGTGGGACGGAGCCGTTGAGGACGGGGGAGGTATCGTCCGTCGTGCTGCTTGGTTGGCATACATCGGCGCATAGGGTGTCTTCCCATAGGGAAAACGGAAATGTCGTAGATTGCGTGCACGCTATTTCGCGCATTCACTTCCGTGCAGTTCATTGCTCATGAATACTCTCATGTCCTCAGCTCCTGTCAGGCTCAAGATCGATTTTGTTTCGGACGTATCCTGTCCATGGTGCGCCATCGGGCTGCATGCGCTGGAGCAGGCGGTGCAGCGTGTGAAGGATCAGGTGCATGTCGACCTGCACTTCCAGCCGTTCGAGTTGAACGCGGACATGGCTCCCGAGGGTGAGGATGTGACCGAGCATCTGCAGCGCAAATACGGCGCGCCCGCGGAGCAGATGCGCAGGAATCAGGAGGCGATCACCGCGCGTGGCGCGGCCCTTGGCTTCACGTTCGACATGGACAAGCGCTCGCGTATCTACAACACCTTCGATGCGCACCGCTTGCTGCACTGGTTGCAAGAGGAGGGTGCGGGCGGGCAGCAGCGTGCGCTCAAGCATGCGTTGTTCACCGCCTATTTCACCCATGGCGAGAATCCAGGCGATCATGCCGTGCTGCTGCGGATCGTGCGTGAACTGGGCCTTGACGAGGCCCGGGCCAGGGCCATTCTTGAATCGAACGAGTATGCCGATGATGTGCGCGAGCGCGAGGCGTTTTACCACCAGCATGGGATCAACTCGGTGCCTGCCGTGATCGTGAACGACCGGCACCTGATTCAGGGCGGGCAGCCGGTGGAGGTGTTTGAAGAGGCGCTGAGGAAACTGGCCGCTCAGGGCTGAGTGTTCTCGCGCGGCGGGGCAGGGGTGCGAGCCGAGCCTGCCGCGCCCGTCATTCCCCGCCCGTCATTTTCTGAGCGGGATGACTGTCGAGTGCGGCACCGGCACTGCGGACACCGAGTTCTGCGGGGAGCCGTCGATCAGCTTGTCGGAGTAAGTCAGATACACCAGGGCATTGCGCTTGGCGTCCACCATGCGCACGACGCGCAAGCGCTTGAACAGGATCGACATGCGTTCGCTGAAGACTTGCTGCTGCTGCCTGAGCGGCTGGGGAAAGCCGATGGCGCCCACCTGGTGGCAGGACAGCGACGCTTCGGCACGGTCTTCGGCGAGGCCCAGCGTACCCTTGACTCCACCGACGCGCGCGCGGGATACGTAGCAGGTCACGCCTTGCACGTCCGGGTCGTCGTAGGCTTCCACGATGATGTCGTGGTCGCGGCCAAGGAGCTTGAAGGCGGTGTCCACGGAACCGATTTTCTCGCCGTCGGCGGCCAGCGCCGGGATCGAGAGACAAGCCAGCGCGATGGCGGGCAGCAGGGACTTGCAGATTGGATTGCGCATGGCTTGTCGTCGCGTTGGATGAGCGTGCAGGATGTGCTGGAGCGCGGCCCGGCCTGTCTTACCTGGCCTGGGCGCAGCGCTCGGAGAGGTGGGCGAGCGCTTCTTCCACCTGATCGACCAGCACCAGACACAGATCGCCGCCATTCAGGCGTTCCAGCGCGTGATCGATGGCAATGAACTCGCCGTGGATCTCGGTGCTGTAGGTCGTGCGCGGCGCGCCTTCGAGGCCTTGCCTGAGCAGGGCCAGCACCTCGCCGTCCTCGCGCCCGCGCTGGCAGGCGTCCTGGTACAGGATCACGTCGTCGAAGTATTGGCCCAGGATCCGGGTCTGTTCGACGATGTCCTGGTCGCGGCGGTCGCCCGCGCCCGAGATCACCACGCTGCGGCGCTTGCCGGGCATGGCTTCCACGGCCTGCGCCAGGGCGCGGATGGCGTCGGGGTTATGGCCGTAGTCGGCGATGACGGTGGCGCCGCGATAGTCCATCACGTTGAAGCGCGCGGGCGCGTTGTCGCTGTCATTCATGAAGCCCGCGAGGCCGCGGCGAATGGTCTGCCAGGGCAGGCCCGATGCCCATGCGGCGCCGATGGCCGCCATCACGTTCTCGACCTGGAAGGTGATCATGCCGCCGCGCGTGATCGGGATCTCGCGCAGCACGATGGTTTCACGCCATGAGCCTTCGGCGGCCACGATGCTGTCGCCGTCCACGTAGATCACGCGGTTGCCCTGCGCGCGGTGCGTCGCCATCACGGGGTGATGACGGTCCGCGGCGAAGAAGATGACCTTGCCGGGACATACGTGGGCCATGGCCGCCACCAGCGGGTCGGCGGCGTTGAGCACGGCGTAGCCGTCGGGTGCGACGTTCTGCACGATCACGCGCTTGAGGACCGCGACGTCTTCCGCCGTGGTGATGAAGTTCAGCCCCAGGTGGTCACCCGCGCCGATGTTGGTGACCACGGCGACCTGGCAGCGGTCGAAGCCCAGGCCTTCCCGCAGTATGCCGCCGCGCGCGCATTCGAGCACCGCGGCATCGGTTTCGGGGTGGGCCAGCGCATTGCGGGCGCTGCGCGGCCCGGAGCAGTCGCCGCTGTCGATCTGCCGTCCGTTGACGTAGACGCCATCGGTGTTGGTCATGGCTGTGCGCCAGCCATGCGAGGTGAACAGGTGCGCGATCACCCGGGTGGTCGTGGTCTTGCCGTTGGTGCCGGTCACGGCGACCAGCGGGATGCGGCCGTCCTGACCTGGCGCGAACAGCTCATCGACCATGGGCGCTCCCACGTTGCGCGGCTTGCCGAAGGACGGCGCCAGATGCATGCGCAGGCCGGGCGCGGCATTCACTTCGACAATGCCTCCGTTTTGCTCTTCCAGCGGCTTGAGCATGGTCTCGCAGACCACGTCCACGCCGCAGATATGCAGGCCGATGGTCTGCGCGGCTTCGATCGCGCGCGCCGCGATCTCGGGGTGCACGTCATCCGTCACGTCGGTGGCGCTGCCGCCGGTGGACAGGTTGGCGTTGTTGCGCAGAACCACGCGCTGGCCCTGTTCGGGAACGGACTCGGGCGTCAGTCCTTCGGTTGAGATGCGTGCGATGGCGATATCGTCCAGCCGGATCTTGGTGAGCGCCGTGCCGTGGCCGGAGCCGCGGCGCGGGTCGCGGTTCACGATCTCCACGAGTTCGCGGATGGTGTGCTGGCCGTCGCCAAGCACTTGCGGAGGCTCGCGGCGGGCGGCAGCGACGAGCTGGCCTCCCACCACCAGCAGGCGGAAATCATGGCCGGGCAGAAAGCGTTCGACCATGACTTCATCGCTGAACTCCTGAGCGACCTTGTAGGCTGCTTCGAGGCCTTCGCGGGTCGTGATGTTGACCACCACGCCCTTGCCCTGGTTGCCGTCCTGCGGCTTCACGACCACGGGCATGCCCACTTCCTGGGCGACGGCCCATGCGTCTTCCAGGTCCTGCACCGGGCGGCCCATCGGCACGGGCACGCCGGCCGCGTGCAGCAGGCGTTTGGTCAGGTCCTTGTCCTGCGCGATGGATTCGGCCACGGCGCTGGTCTGGTCCAGTTCGGCGGCCTGGATGCGGCGCGCCCTGGAGCCCCAGCCGAGCTGCACGAGCGAGCCCGAAGTGAGGCGGCGAAATGGAATGCCGCGCGCCACGGCCGCGTCCACGATGGCTCCGGTGGAGGGCCCGATGCGCTCGTCTTCATCGATCTCGCGCAGTTCGGCAATGGCCTTGCCGGCATCGAACGGCGTATCGTCCAGCGCCGCGCGCACCAGGGCCTCGGCGTACTCCATGGCCTTGCGGCCGACGCTTTCCTCGGTGTATTCGACCACGACCTGGTAGGTGCCGGGCTCCACGGTTTCGTGCGTGCGGCTGAAGGTGACCGGGCAGCCGGCCTGCGCCTGCAGCGACAGGGCGGCCACTTCGATCACGTGGGCGAGCGACAGGCGCTGGTCCGCGCCATGCGGCTGCAGCGTGCCGATTTTCGGGAAGCGCGCGCGCAGGCGGGCCTCGAAACCCGTGATGTCGGAGTACACGCACTCGTTGGTGTCGCAATGGACGATCGCCTCGATCGCGGTATTGCGGCTCCAGAGATTCGGACCGCGAAGGGCTCGTGCGCGGGTAACTTGCATGTTGTTTCTTTCCTTGATGCGCTGCCGCGGCGAGCGCGGCATTGCAGAGAAATCATCTTGTCGTGTGATGGGGCGGACGATCAGGCTGCGTTGTACTCGAAGGTCTTGATGCCCGCGCCGATCAGGTCGGGGGCGATGTCCATCGACCAGGCGGCGGCGATCGCCGCCAGCAGCGCGGGCGTATCGGGCTTGCGGCCTCCGGGCAGCGACAGCGCCTCGAGCGTGCCCAGCACGCGCTCCTGCGGGCCGGTCGCCAGGACCACCTGATTGTTCCTGACGAATACCGCGCGGCCTTCCGCGTTGTCCTCGCGGTGCCTGGCGATGTGGGCATTGTCCGCATGCTCGGAGTACAGCAGCACTTCGCCGTCGCACAGGCGCGCGAGATCGGCCACCTGCTCGATGTCCGCGTTGAGCACTCCCGCGCCTTCGTCGAGCACCACGTCGATCTGGGTGCGCATCACGCGGGTCATCTGCTTTTGCTCATGGATGTCGTGGTCGGCCAGCGTCTCGAATCCGTCCATGTCGGTGACCACGCCGACCAGGCAGCGGTCATAGGCCAGGCCTTCCTCGAGGATCGAGCGCGCGGTGGTCTCGATCACGGCGGCCTGGGCCAGGCGGTTGGTCAGCAGGCGGTGAGCGCCCGCCCAGTTGGCGGTGTTGGTGCGCTGGGTCTGGCGGTTGTTCAGGAACATGCCCTGTTCGCTTGCCACGCCCGTCAGCCTGCCCGAGAGCTGGAGCAGCCAGCCGGTCAGGCGTGCGGTGAATGCGTTCTCGCGCGTGCCGGCGATGCCGACGATCGGGATGCGGCCGGTGCCCGCGCCTTCATCGGTTGTCGGGAACAGGTGCTCGACGATGGCCTGTCCCACCGGGCGCGGCGCGCCGCTGGTGGGTTTCAGGTGCATCAGCAGGCCGGGGCCGGCGTTGACTTCCAGGATCGCGCCCTGGCCCTTCATGGGCTTGGAGACGTCCTGCAGGATCATGTCCATGCCCGCGATGTCCAGGCCCACGATCTTCGCGGCCAGCGAAGCGTAATAGGCGACGTCGGGGTGGACCTCGTCGGTGCAGTCGATGGCCATGTTGCCGTTGCGCTGCAGCAGGATGGATTCGCCCTGTGCGGGAACCGATGCCGGCGTCACGTTCTGGCGCTTGAGCTCCAGCTTGACGGCGGGCGCATCGAGGTTGATCCAGTCGAGCGGATACTCCTGCTCGGGGCCTCGGCGCGGGTCCTGGTTGACCACGGCGACCAGCTCTGCGAGTGTGGATTTGCCGTTGCCCGCGACACTCACGGTCTCGCCGCGGCACGCTGCAACCACCTTGCCGCCGACGACGAGCAGGCGGTGCTCGGTGCCGTTGATGAATTTCTCGACGATCACGTCGGAGCCCTCGGGCTCGGCCAGCGCGAAAGCCGCCTTGATGTCATCCTCGGCGTGCAGATCGAGCGTCACGCCGCGCGCGTGGTTGCCGTCGGAGGGTTTCACCGTCACCGGAAAGCCGATGTCCTGCGCCACTTCCCAGGCTTCCTCGGGCGACTTGACGATCTGGCCTTCGGGCACCGGCACGCCGCAAGCCGTCAGCAGGCGCTTGGTGAAATCCTTGTCCTGGGCAATGCCCTCGGCGATCGCGCTGGTCTGGTCGCTTTCGGCCGTCCAGATGCGCCGCTGCGCCGCGCCGTATCCGAGCTGCACCAGGTTGCCGTCGTTCAGGCGGATGTGCGGTATGCGGCGTTCACCTGCGGCATCGACGATGGAGCCGGTGCTCGGGCCGAGGTAGCGGTCGTTGATGTCGGTCTTGATGGCATGGATGGCGGGCTTCAGGTCGAACGGCTGGTCGTTGATGGCCGCCATGATCAGCTTGTGGCCCCAGAACAGCGCCGTGCGCGCCACGGACTCCTCGGGGCAGCGGAACACCATGCGGTAGACGCCGCGCCTGGAGATCTCGCGTGTCTGGCCGAATTCGGCGGGCATGCCCGCCAGGTTCAGCAACTCGATGACGATGTGCTCCAGCACGTGGCCCATCCAGGTGCCATTTTTCAGGCGCAGCAGGAAGCCGCCGCGCTCGCCCACGCCGCAGGTGTGCTCGATCAGGTCGGGCAGCCAGGCGGTGAGGCGTTCGTTGAAGCCGGGGATCTTGTTGGACGGATAGTCTTCCAGCTCTCCCAGATCGAGCCAGACCTCCAGTACGGGGCGGTAGGTCCAGACGCTGGGGCCGCGCAGGTAGGTTGTGCGCAAGAGTTGGATATCTTTGAATGTCGCCATGGATTGCAACTTGTGAATGCGTGAAATTCAGACGAAGCCATGGGCTTGAAAAAAGCCCACCCGCGAACGCCGACGTGTGTGCATTGTGCTCGCTAATTATTGCTGGTGCGAAAGGATGTCAGCGGGAAACGGGCCGGGCGCGTTACTAAAGGATGCCGCTGCGCGGCCACGGGAATCGGACACAATCCGACTTCCAGCCCGGATAGTCTTCCTCGAAGATTGAAAGGCAAACAATAAACCAAATGCAAAATCAACATCCTTTGGACGCCTCGGGTGTCATGAACGGCCCGCTGGGCACCGGCTTGCGGGCCGGACTCGCTACAGATGAGAACGTGCTCGCGGCACTGCAGGTTGACTTGACCCAGGACTTGCGTTTCCAGCAGGGGCTTCTGGCGTTGACCACATCGCGTTTCATTTTCCGCAATGCGGAAGGGCAGGAGCAGGAGTGGCCGCTGGAGGCGGGCATGTCGCTGCGCCTGCTGGATCACGGCGGCGTGGGGACGCTGGAGTTGCATACCGAAGCGCGGCGGCTGGCCCTATGGCGCTTCCGGCTGGGCCTGCACCCGCAGGCGCTGGTGTTGATGCAAAGATTTGAAAAGCTCGAGCGCCGGCTCGAAGCCCTCCGCAACGGCGAATCCCTGCCTGCGGAATCCGACGAGGACGAGGCCCTGTGCCCGACCTGCCGCACGCCGCTGCCGCCCGACAGCGATGAATGCCCGGCCTGCGCCCGCCAGCAGGCCCCGCATACCTCCACCTGGGTGCTGCTGCGCCTGTGGCGGTTCGCCAGGCCCTACAAGAATCAGTTGCTGCTCGGTTTCATGCTGACGCTGGCGGCGACGGGCGCGCAACTGGTGGCGCCCTATCTGACCATTCCCATCATGGACAAGATCCTCATTCCGTTCCAGAACGGCGAGAAGATCGATCCAGGCATGGTCACCTACTATCTTGGCGGTCTCCTGGTGTCGGCCCTGCTGGCGTGGGGACTGGGCTGGGCGCGCACGTTCGTGCTGGCGCGCGTGTCCGAGCGGATCGGCTCGGGACTGCGCACCACGACTTACAACCACTTGCTCAAACTTTCGCTTGATTACTACGGCAGCAAGCGCACGGGCGACCTGATGGCGCGCATCGGCGCCGAAACGGACCGCATCAACCTGTTCCTGTCGCTGAATGCGCTCGATTTCGCCACCGACGTGCTCATGATGCTGATGACGGCGGTGATCCTTTTCTCGATCAATCCCTGGCTTGCGCTGGCCACGCTGGTTCCGCTGCCGTTCATCGCCTGGATGATCCATCTCGTGCGCGAACGCCTGCGCACCGGCTTCGAGAAGATCGACCGGGTCTGGTCGGAGGTGACCAATGTGCTGGCCGACACCATTCCCGGCATCCGCGTGGTGAAGGCGTTCGCGCAGGAAAAGCGCGAAGCGGACCGCTTCGCGGACGCCAACCTGGCCAATTTGCAGGCCAACGACAAGGTGAACAAGACCTGGTCGCTTTTCACTCCCACCGTCACCTTCCTTACCGAGGTGGGCTTGCTCATCGTGTGGGCGTTCGGTATCTGGCTGGTGGCCGGCGGCAGCATCACGGTGGGTGTGCTCACGGCCTTCATCGCCTATATCGGGCGCTTCTACAGCAGGCTCGATTCCATGAGCCGCATCGTCTCCGTCACGCAGAAGGCGGCGGCCGGCGCCAAGCGGATTTTCGACATTCTCGACCACGTGAGCAATGTTCCCGATCCGCAGAACCCGGTGCGCCTGCAGAACGTGAAGGGCGCGCTGACCATGGATGATGTGAGCTTTCGCTACGGCAGCCGCACGGTCATCAAGCACCTGGACCTGCAGATCAGGCCCGGCGAGATGATCGGGCTGGTGGGCCACAGCGGGTCGGGCAAGAGCACGCTGGTCAACCTGATCTGCCGCTTCTACGATGTGAGCGAAGGGTCCATCCAGCTCGATGGCGTGGACGTGCGCCGCATATCGGTCTCCGACTTTCGCCGCAACATCGGACTGGTGCTGCAGGAGCCGTTCCTGTTCTTCGGCACGATCGCCGAGAACATTGCCTACGGCAAGCCCGATGCCACGCGCGAGGAGATCGTCGCTGCCGCGCGCGCGGCGCACGCGCATGAGTTCATCCTGCGCCTGCCCCACGGCTACGACTCGCTGGTCGGAGAGCGTGGCCAGGGCCTCTCCGGCGGCGAGCGCCAGCGCATTTCGATCGCGCGCGCGCTGCTGATCGATCCGCGCATCCTGATCCTCGATGAAGCCACGTCCGCGGTGGACACCGAGACCGAGAAGGAAATCCAGAAGGCGCTCGACAATCTGGTCAAGGGCCGCACGACCATTGCGATCGCCCACCGCCTGTCCACGCTGCGCAAGGCCGACCGCCTGGTGGTGATGGACCGCGGTGAAATCGTGGAAGTCGGCCCGCACGACGAACTCATGGCCAGCGAGGGCGCGTACTGGCGCCTGTACATGGCGCAGGCGCGCCGCGCCGAGGAGGATGCCGAAGCCGCGGGCGTGGTGATCGATGCCGCCTCGCGCGTTGCCACGGCCGAGCCAGTGGCTGAACGAAAGAGCGCATGATGAGCGCGCTGGACCAGAAGGTGGAACACATGACCACGCACAGCCCGGCCCCGGGCACTTCCATTTCATTCGCGCTTTCGCGCAATCCGCATGGCCGACTGGTGTTGACGCTGGCTGACGGCGTAGAGCACGTGGGCGTTCTGCCGGTGCGCGCCTTTCCCATCTCCGCCCCCAATGACGGCTTGTCATTGTTCGGCACCGACGGCCATGAGCTGGTGTGGATCGATCATCTCGATCAGCTGTCCGCCGGGCAGCGCGGCCTTGTTGAAGAGGAGCTCGCGGCGCGCGAGTTCGTGCCGACGATCGAGCGGCTGCTGCATGTGTCGAGCTTCGCGACGCCGAGCACCTGGACCGTGCAGACCGATCGCGGAACGGTCGATCTGGTGCTCAAGGCGGAAGAGGACATTCGCAAACTGCAAGGCCGGACCCGGCTGCTGATCACCGCGAGCGACGGAATGCAGTACAGCGTCCCCGACGTGACCGCCATGGACAAGGCCTCGCGCAAGCTGCTTGGACGGTTCCTGTGATTCTCTTCAATCCCTGATTGCGCGGCGCGTCATTTCCCGGTGCGTCATTTCCCGGCGCGGGCTGCCGCCTGCGCCTTGGCCTCCTCCCGTGCGGCGCGATATTTGATGGCGAATGCGCGCACCTCGTCCAGGGTGATGAACCCATCGTGGTTGGTGTCGGCCTCGTCGAATGCGGCATACAGCTTGGGCACGAGGGCAAGCTCCTTGCGGCTCAATTTGCCGTCGCCATTGAAGTCGAGCATGTGAAACTGCTGGATGGCCTTGATCTCGCCCTTGCTCATGGGGGCGCTTGCCGCTTTGGCTGGATCTTCGGCAGCCTTGGCGTCCGCCATGGCGAGCGGGGAGAACAGGGTCAGGATGGCCGCCATGGCGGCGCTTGGAGGGCAGGGGCGAAGAGGGAAGGGCATGGGATCGTTTCCTTCATTATCGTCATGAGCGGAAAGAGCGCAACGAGCCTCATGAACCGATGAAGCAAGTGCCGATGGTGCCACGTTGGATGTTTCGGCGGCGCGCGAGTGCCCGGGCTTTGCACAACTTTGCCGGGCTCCTCATTTCACTCACAAACCAAGGTGCTGCGGGCCGTTCTCATGGGTTGGCGATGCCGCTGCTCACATGCCCGGCCGGGACGTGGCGCGCCGCCGATGCGACGTGGCCTGTCTGGTCGTCGAAGAAGAAATCCGGTTCGAACTCGCGCAGGAACGGGCCCTTTTCCAGGCCGCCGAGGAACATGGCCTCATCGACGGCGATGTTCCAGTTCATCAGCGTGCGGATGGCGCGCTCGTGGGCCGGGGCGCTGCGCGCGGTCACCAGCGCCGTGCGGATCCGCATGCCCGTGCTTGCCGCCTGCTGCAGGCGGTGCAGCGCGGCCAGCAAAGGCTTGAACGGGCCTTCGGGCAGCGGCAGCGAGGCCTTGTCCACTTCGTGGCGCTGGAAGGCGGCCAGCCCGTCGCGCTGAAAGACCTGCTCGGCCTCGTCGGAGAAAAGCACAGCGTCGCCGTCGAACGCAATGCGCACTTCATTGGGGTGTGAATCGCTTGCCCGGACCGAGTCCGTGAAGACGTGCGCGGCGGGATGCCCGAGGCGCAGCGCCTGCGAAACATCCTTCTCGTTGGCCGAGAGAAACAGGTGCGCGCCCAGCGGCCGCAGATACCGGAACGGCGCGCCGCCCTGGGTGAACACACCGCGCTGCAGCGGGATGCGGGCCGCCTGCGTGGAGCGGAAGATCCGCATGCCGCTGACCGGGTCATTGCGCGAGAGCATGACCACTTCGACACGCTGGCGCTCGGCGGTATTGAAGGCGAGCAGCTTCCTGACCAGCGAGAAGGCCACGCCGGGGCGCGCCGGAATGTCCAGCCGCTCCAGCTGCAACTGCATGTAGGCTTGCGGATTCTCGGCATCGAAGAGGCGGTTCTCCTCTTCGAAGTCGAACAGGGCGCGCGAGGAAATCGCCACCACCAGTTGATCGTCGAGCGTGATTGGCATGGGCGGGCGTTTATTTCACGAACTGGTTGAGCTGGATGATCGGCATGAGCACCGCCAGCACGATCAGCATCACGATCAGGCCCATGCCAACGATCAGCAGCGGCTCCAGGATGGTGGCCAGTTGCATGGCGCGGCGCTGTACTTCGGTGGAGAGCTGGGTTGCCGCGCGCTGCAGCATCAGCGGCAGCTGGCCGGTCTGCTCGCCCAGGCGGGCGAACATCGACACCAGGCCGGGAAAGCGCTTTTTCTGCGCGATGGCCGATGCCAGCGGCGCGCCTTCGCGCACCAGCACCAGCGCATCGAGCGCGTCCGCGCGCATGGCGCGGTTGTTGAGTGTCTCCGCTGCCGCCTGAAGCGCCTTCAGGATGGGGACCCCCGCGCCCGCCAGCATGGCCAGGGTGCCCGCGAAACGCGCGGCGTTGTAGCCGCGCGCGAGCTTGCCGATGAGCGGAAGATTCAGCCACCACGCATCGAACACCGCGCGAAAGCGCGCACGCGCGAGCGCCGCGCGCATGGCGACCGCGCACACGATCACGACGCCGAGCATGAGCCAGCCGTAGTTGCGCACCAGGCTGCTGAGCGCCAGCATGGCTACGGTCAGCGCCGGCAGCGCGCGCTTGGTTCCGGCGAATACGTTCGCCACCTGCGGCACCACGTAGCCGACGAGAAACAGCACGATGACGATGGCCACCAGCGTCACGATGGCCGGATAGAGCGCCGCGCCGATCAGCTTGGCGCGCAGGGCCTGGCGTTCTTCCAGATCGTCGGCCAGCTTGTCGAGCACCTCGCCGAGATGGCCGCTTTGCTCGCCCGCGCCGATCACCGCGCAGAAGATGTCCGAGAACTCGCGCGGATGCTGCGCCAGCGCCTTGGCAAACGTGGAGCCTGCGTTGACCTCGGCGCGCAGGTTGGCGACGAGGTGGCGCTGGCGGTCGTTGTCCGCTTCCTCGGACAGCGCGCTGAGCGCGCGCTCCAGCGGCAGCCCCGAGACGATCAGCCCCGCCAACTGGCGTGTCCAGATGGCGAGCTGCGTGGAGTTGAAAACCGGGCGGGCGAGCAGGCGCTGGCCGAGCGGTGCGTGAGCGCCCGCCTGACCGGCGGCGAGCGCTTCCACCGCCAGAGGTACGAGGGCCTGGGCGCGCAGCAGGCTGCGAGCGGCCTTGGGACTGTCGGCGTCGATCGTGCCTTTGCGGGTCTGGCCTTCGGCGTCCAGTGCTTCAAAGGAAAAGGCGGGCATGCGTAATGGGTTCGGGATTCGGCAGCGCCAGGAACCCCGCAACGGCATTGCGATCAGGTCAAGGCGCCAATGCCGTGATGGTAGCGGTTTGGCGAGACGCTGCCATGCGGCCATGCCCGACGACGGGGTGAAACCCCGTTCGGATTCAGCTTCGGGCGGCGTCCGCTGCGATGTCGAGCGAGCGCAGGCGCAGCTCAGGATCGAACACGTCGCTCACCAGCATGAACTCATCGGCACCGGTCGCTTCGGCCAGCGCCTCGAAGCCCTTGCGAACCGCCTGCGGGCCGCCGATCACGCCAATGGCCAGGAAATCGGCGATGGCTTCGCGCTCGCGTGGGCCCAGTTCCTCGAAATAGTTTTCCACTGGCGGCTGGAGCAGCCCGCGCCGGTTGGTGAGAATGCCCAGCACGCGCTGGAATGTGCTGCTCGCGAGGTATTGCGCCTCTTCATCCGTGGGCGCGGCGATCACCGGAACGCCGATCATCACATAGGGCTTCTGCAGCGTTTTCGATGGCTTGAAGCGGGCGCGGTAGATCTCGATGGCGGGCATGAGAAAGCGCGGAGCGAAGTGCGACGCGAATGCGTAGGGCAGGCCCTTCTCGGCGGCCAACTGCGCGGAGAACATGCTGGAGCCGAGCAGCCAGATGGGCACCTCGGTGCCGGCTCCCGGCACGGCCGTGATCGCCTGGCCCGGCTGCGCGGGCGCGAGCAGCCGCTGCAGCTCGGACACATCGCGCGGGAAATCCTCCTCGGTCTCGATGCGGTCGCGGCGCAGCGCGCGCATGGTCGCGCCGTCGGTTCCAGGCGCGCGGCCAAGGCCCAGGTCGATCCGGCCCGGATACAGCTCCGCCAGGGTGCCGAAAGCTTCCGCCACGACCAGCGGCGCGTGATTGGGCAGCATGATGCCGCCCGAGCCTATGCGCATGGACCGGGTGGCGCCCGCGATATGGCCGATCAGCACGGCAGTCGCCGAGCTGGCTATGCCAGGCATGTTGTGGTGTTCGGCGAGCCAGTAGCGGGTGAACCCCAGTTGTTCGACGTGTTGCGCGGTGCGCACGGCGATGGACAGCGCATCGGAAATGCTGCCTCCTTCCCGAACGGCCACCAGGTCGAGCAGGGAGAGCGCGGGTAGTCTGGATGAACTCATTCCGACATTGTGTGAGGCCTGCAAAAACTCCGCTGAACAGGGATATTCGTTCGGGAATCCTTCCCCATGGGGGGCGATGTGCGGCCCTGACTGTCGACGGGTTTGCTGGCGAAACGGGATGGTTGATAAATGTTGACAAATCTGATGTGTATCAAATCGATACGGCGGAACTTACACTCCGCATCAAATGGAAGCACGGACGCCATTCGTCATCGACAGGAGCGGCCTGGATGTGGATAATAGGTTGTAATTAACGTATGAAAAATACAATTTAAATTAAATATGGCAGTGGCGCTTTCCTGCTGTATCTACCCATTTCTTCGACGGATATTGCGCCGATGCCCGGAGGCATAACCCAGGGAGGGGAAATGAACTTCTTGAAACGATTGTTTTCGTCATCGTCCCCAAGCCGCCCATCCACGAAGTCAGGCCAACCTGAGGATTGGACGACGGTTCCAACGCTGCAGGCGAGTGAGCTGGTGGTGTTCGGCGATGAGATGAGCCGTCTGTCCGCGGAATTCGACATCGAGGCGCTTATCGTGAGCCACGAGCGCTGGATGCCCTGGCTGTGGCAGGCCCTGGGCGGCCAGGTGGATGCGCAACTGCGCCCCGAGGTGATCCGCGACGATTGCAGTTCGGAGCTGGGCGCCTGGCTGCATGACGCGGGGCAGAAGGCGCTGGGTCATTTGCCCACCTACAACCTGCTGCTGGCGCGCAATCGCTATTTCCATTTGAAGGCCGCAGAGCTGATCGGCCTGATCGAGCAGGGCGATCAGGCGCTCGCGCGGCAGACGTTCAAGCAGTGCGAGCACGCATCGCGCCAGATCGTGCTGTTGCTCAAGGAACTCAAGCGCAGCCTGGTGCGCAACGCGGCCCCCGCCAGGAAGCCGACGGCGCCAGCACGCGGCTAGAGAGTAGAGAGGCGCGGCCGCCGCGGCATGTCAGTCGCGGGTCACGCGCAGCACTTCCTCCATGCTGGTGATGCCGGCGTCGACCAGCCGCTCGCCGTCGGTGCGCATGAGCGTCATGCCGTTGGCCAGCGCGCGATCGCGGATGTCGGATTCGCTGGCCTGCCCGTGGATCTGCGCGCGGATTGCATCATCCACTTCCAGCAATTCGAAGATGCCGGTGCGGCCGCGATAGCCGGATGGATCGCTGGCGTCGAGCTTGCGCACCAGGCGCTGCGCGAGCACGCCCAGCAGCGAGCTGGACAACAGGAAGGGCTCCACGCCCATGTCGGTGAGCCGCGTGATGGCGCTGGCCGAATCGTTGGTGTGCAGCGTGGCCAGCACCAGGTGGCCGGTGAGCGATGCCTGGATGGCGATCTGCGCGGTCTCGAAATCGCGGATTTCACCGATCATGATCACGTCGGGGTCCTGGCGCAGGATCGCGCGCAGGGCCTTGGCGAAAGTGAGGTCGATCTTGCTGTTGATCTGCGTTTGCCCGACGCCCGGCAACTCATATTCGATGGGGTCCTCGACCGTCATGATGTTGCTGCTGGATGCGTCAAGCCGCGAGAGCGCCGCGTACAGCGTCGTGGTCTTGCCGGAGCCGGTGGGGCCCGTCACCAGGATGATGCCGTGGGGCTGCGCGGTGAGCCGCTCGAACTGCGCGAGCACCGGCCCCTGCATGCCCACCGATTCGAGGCTGAGCTTGTTCTCGCTCTTGTCCAGCAGGCGCAGCACGGCGCGCTCGCCGTGGGCGTTGGGCAAGGTGGAGACGCGCACGTCGATGGCGCGCGTGCCAAGCCGCAGCGAGATGCGGCCGTCCTGCGGCAGGCGTTTTTCCGAGATGTCCAGGTCGGCCATGATCTTCAGGCGCGAGATCAGCGCGGCGTGCAGGGCGCGGTTGGGCTGGACCACTTCGCGCAGCGTGCCGTCCACGCGGAAGCGCACGCTGGAATGGCGTTCGTAGGGCTCGATGTGGATGTCGCTCGCGCCATCGCGCACGGCCTGGGTGAGCAGCGCATTGAGCATGCGGATGATGGGTGCGTCGCCGGCGGATTCGAGCAGGTCCTCGACCGCGGGCAGTTCCTGCATCATGCGCGAGAGATCGGCGTCGGATTCGACTTCGCTGACCACCATCGCCGCGCTTGAATCGGACTGGGAATAGGCAGCGCTGATGCGCTGCGCCAGCGTGTTGTTGTCCAGCTCGGCGAGCTGCTGCACCGGGTGCTTGCGCAGTACCTCGGACAGCGCGCCCATGTCGGGCGCCGCCGCGTGCCACAGCACCAGCTGATGGCCATCGTCCTCCAGCAGCAACTGGGCAGATCGCGCGAAGGTGTAGGGCAGGGGGTGGCGCATGGGCGGTGGTCTATCGGTTTGTCGGGTGCTCTTGCGGTGGCGGCGCAGCCGCTGCCGCCTTATTGCGGCGTGAAGTTGGGGTCCTGCACGCTCCAGTTGGTCTGCTCAGGCTTGGCGGCCTTGGGCGCATTGGGCACCATGGGCAGCAGCGGCCCCGGAACCGCCTTGGCCTGCGGGTCGGCCTTGGGCGGCGTGGTCTGGGTATTCAGGGGCGGCAGCACGGGCGCTTCGCTGACCGCGCGCATCATCGTGCTGTCCGCCGGCTGGTTGCCCATCTGCATCGCGCGGATGGCCTCATACCGGTCCTGCACCAGCGCGTCGCTGGTGGCGTCGTCGCGGATCACGATGGGCCGCAGGAAGACCATCAGGTTGGTCTTCTTGCGCTGGCGCTGCTCGTTGCGGAACAGGCCGCCGACCAGCGGCAGGTCGCCCATCACCGGCACCTTGTCCTGGCCGAGCGCATACGAGTCCTCAAGCAGGCCGCCGATGACGATCACGTTGCCGTCACGCACCAGCACGGATGACTCGATCGAGCGCTTGCTGGTGGTCGGGCCATTGGTGTTCGTCGTCGTCTCGTCATTGACCTTGGAGACTTCCTGGTACAGCGAGAGCTTGACCGTGCCGTTCTCGCTGATCTGCGGACGCACGCGCAGCATCAGGCCGACGTCCTTGCGCTCGACCGTGGTGAAGGGGTTCACGGTGGAGCTGCTGCTGGAATTGGCATAGGAGCCGGTCACGAACGGCACGTTCTCGCCGATGATGATCTGCGCTTCCTCGTTGTCGAGCGTCAGCAGATTCGGCGTGGACAGCACGTTCGCGTCGCCGGTGTTTTCCAGGAAGTTGGCGAGGGCGCCGAGGTAGTACTTGCCGTTGATGCGAGGCGCGACGGCGATGTTCATGCCCGAGGCCAGCGAGGAGGAGGACAGCGAACTGGCCGTGCTGGAACTGCTGCCCAGGCCCGCCGCGGCCAGCGCGAGGTCGATGATGTTCGAGCCGCTCTGGCTGGAGTTCATGCCGATCACTCCCAGCGTGCTGCCGTAGTTGCCCAGGACGCCCTGCCACTGGATGCCGAACTCGGCCACCTTGTTGGCGGAGACTTCCACGATCAGGCTCTCGATCAGCACCTGCGCGCGGCGGCCGTCGAGCTTGTCGATGACGGCGCGGATCTGGCGGTACTGCGGCTCGGGCGCGGTGATGATCAGCGAGTTGGTCGAAGGGTCGGCCTGGATCTGTCCACCGGTGGACGGCTGGTTCTGGGAGCCTTGTGAATTGCCGAGGCTGGAGGCCGTGCCCGACCCCAGCCCGCCGCCGCTGTTGCTGCTTGCGCCGGATGCCTGCGTGCTGCTGCTTGCGCTGGAGAGGCTGCCCAGGCCGCTGCTGCCGCTGTTGGAGAGCTGGCCTGAATTGTTGCCGGAGCCGGAGCCGCCGCTGCCCGCGGAGCCGCTGGAGATGGCGGCGCGCAGGGTGGCCGCGAGCTTGACCGCATCGGCGTTTTTCAGATAGACGACATGAATGTTGCCCGTGGCCGCCGAACTGCCGATCACCGGGGCCTGGTCGAGCTTGGCCACGAGCGAGCGCACCAGGGCCAGCCGCGCCGGATTGGCGGCGCGCACGATGAGCGAGTTGCTGCGCGGTTCGGCCAGCAGCGTGGTGCGGTATGAGGAGTCGCCCTGCGCGGCGGCGCCCGCTGGCGCACCGGGGGTGCCGGCTGCCGTTCCCGCGCCCGAGCCGTCCACCAGCTTCTGCACCAGCGGCGCCAGGTCGGAGGCGATGGCGTTTTCGAGCGGGATCACTTCCACGTCGCTGGCGTTGGAGACGTCCATGGCCGCGATGATGCGGGCCATGCGCTGCAGGTTGTCCGCATAGTCGGTGATCACCAGCGAGTTGTTGCCGGGATTCACGTTGATGGTGTTGTTGGGGCTGATGAGCGGGCGCAGCACCGGCACCAGATTGTTGGCGTTCTCGAAGTTGAGCTTGAAGATCTGCGTGACGACCTGCCCGCCGCCAGGCGCGGCGCCCGAGCTGCCCTGGGTGACCGTGACCATGTTGGTCTGCAGCTTCGCGTCGGCTTCCGGCACCACCTTGTAGAGCCCCGCCGACTCGACGATGGTGAAGCCCTGCAGCCGCAGCGCGGCCAGAAACTGCTGGAAGGCCACATTGGGCTGCACGGGCTTGTCGGTCACCAGCGTCAGCTGCCCTTTCACGCGCGGATCGACCACGACGTTGCGGCCGGTGATGGTGGCGATCGTGCGGGCCACCGCGTCGATGTCGGCGTTGGCGAAATTCAGGGTGACGGGCTCATTGGACTGCACGCTGCCCTGCGGGGCTGAAATCGCGTGCATGGGAGCGCCGGCGCACAGCAGCAATGCACTGGCGGCAAGGGTGTGCAAGGCAGTCCGCAGGCGGTGTCGAGGCATAGGAGTCATAGGGTCAACCCACGGTGAGTATGGAGCGGTCGCCGGCGCGCCGCCCGATGATGTTCAAGAGATTGGCAAGCGCGGCTTCCCGCCCGGGCGCGGCCGAGGCCTCGCCTCTGAAGCGCAGCTTCGGCCCCAGCCATTGGCCGGTGCCGCTGAGCAGCAGGGCGCCATCCAGCGTGGACAGTTTCACGGCGGGCGTGTCGCCGCCGTCGAGCGTGATGCGGTAGCTGCCCATGGGGCGCAGCGTGGAGAGCTTGGAGGAGACGTCCAGCGCATCGAGCTGGACTGTTCCCTGCAGCGCCATGCGGCCCGCGTGCCAGCTGATCTGCAGATTTTGCGTGGACAGCGCCAGCTTGCCCTGCGGCTGGATCGTGTTCCAGGGCGTGCCCAGGCCGCCGAGAACGGCGGCGGGCCAGTGGCTTTCGTGATTGGCCACCATCAGCTGCATGCCGTTCCAGCGCAGCCGCGCGCGTGCCTGGACCGGCGCCGTGGTACAGCAGTCGGAGCGCAGCTCCACGTTGACGCCGGCCAGCGCGGGACGCAGCCGCCAGTCCAGGCGGCCGGGCAGGGCGGCTTCGTCGGTGCTGCCCTGCCCGCCGGTCAGGACGAGCTGGGCCGAACCGTTCCAGATGGTGCCTCGCGGTTGCTGCAGCTGCACATGGCCTTGCGTCGCATTCCGCACGCTGGATGCGAGCCAGCTGGCCGGCGCATTCAGGCCGAGCACCGTCAGCGCGCCGAGCAAGCCGCCCAGCACGGCCCAGCCGCGCGGAGAGCGGGCGGTATCTGCGGGTCTGCGTTGCGATGAAAGCTGTTTTCTGGCCACGGGTTCGGGAAACTGGTTTGCGTTGTGCCGGTTGGATGGTGTGTCAGAGGGACGGCGGAAGCGACATGATCAGCGTTCCGTCCCACCGCACGGGAAGGGTTGGCGCGTCGCCCCTGGCTCCCCCATGGCGGGTCAGCTTGGCCTGTATGGGCACGGCGCGTGCCGTGTGGCGCACCTGTGCAAGCCATTGGGCCAGCGGCGCGGCCGCAGCGCCCTTGAGCGTGATGGTCGCACGGTCGGCGGCGATGGAGACCTGGGCCGTGTCGCCCAGCGCCTTCGACAATGAGCTTTGCAGTGAGCGTACGGCATCGTCGCCCTGGATACGCGGGGCTTTCTGCAGTTCGAGCGCTTCCTGCTGCAGGCCGCGTATGCGCTGCAACTGCGCGTCGAGAAGGGCGTGCGCCTCGGGAGCCGTGCGAAGCGTCTTGAGCGCGGGGGCAAGCGCCACCCACCAGACCAGCGCGCAAGCCACGACGATGGCGGCGCCCATGACCAGTATCTGCTCGCGGGCGCCCAGGACGTTCCAACGCTGCCGGAGGATGTCCAACCCCTTGAATTCCTTGAATTTCTCGATCATGGCCTGCCCTCCAACGCGCGGATCCGGATCTGCCGGTTCTGCAGGTCCGCAGCGAACCCGTCGCTGCGCAGCCGCTGGTTCATGGCGCTGAGCTCATCGGGACCGAGATCGATGCCGCCGAGCTTGAGTTCCGGGCTCGTATAGTCCACCTGTGCGGGAATCTGTCCTTGAGGCAGGGCAACGCCGGCAGCCGCCATCAGGGGTTCCAGGTCGCGGGGCGACACGCTGCCGGCGGCCTGCCGCAGCCGGGCCACTTCGCGTTCCATCTGCACGGGCGCATCCACGATGACTTTCACGCCTGGAAATGTCTGCTGCAGGATGCCGCGGACGCCGGCCTGCTTGGCGTCGAGCGCCTGGCGCTCCTTGAAGGCCCAGAGGTTCAATCCCGCGATCTGCGCGACGACGGCGATGCCCAGGGCCCAGCGGGCCGCACGCCACTGCGGCGCGCGCGCAAAGCTGTTGACGGCGCTCCCGACGCTGCGCAGGGCGCGCGTGCGGCCACTGCTGGCCAGTTCGAGCTGGGCGAGGTTCCAGGAGCCGCGTGCCGCGGCGAGCGAGCGCTGGCCGATGGTGGCGATCTCCACGGACCGGCCCGCCATCTGCTCGGTCAGGCCCGCCATGGCGGGATCGGCGAGAACACGCGGCGGGGCATCGTTTGCATCGTGCCGCATGCCCAGCGCCAGCGTGGCGGCGTTCAGCGGCAGGACGGCGATGGCCTGGCCGGGGCCTTGCAAGGTGAGCACGAGCCGCGCATCTTCAGGCACGCCGAGTACATGGATCTGGCGTTCGTTGGGGACACCGTGTGCCCCCGGGGCGAATTCGGGAACGATGCGGCTGACCGCGTGTCCCGCCGCTTCCAGCCATTGGAGGTGTCCGCGCAGCCATGCGCGGTCGCATACGGCCACCCACGCCGGAGCGCCTGCGGCGGCATCGGGCTCGAGCGCGAAATGCAGATTGCCCGGGTCATCCAGAACCTGTTCTTCGAGCAATCCCTCAAGCACGGGCCGCAGGCGCGCGGGTGTTCCCAGCGCGCCCTGCGGCAGCGTGACGCGCTGCCACGAGAGAGCGCGCGCCGGCACCACGACGACCACTTCGCCCGTGCGGCCGGCATCGGGCAGCAGGGCGGCCGCGGCGCTGGCATGGCGGATGGCGGTGTGGCCGTCGGCGGTGAGCGTGTAGCTATAGGCGGCGGCCGGCCCCGGCGAACCCGGGGGCAGGGAGATGATGAGGATGCTCATGACTTGTTTTCGCGCGCCATTTTAGGCGTCGCACGTGACAGTGGCAGGCATCGTTTGTACGCGGTGATCAAGATTTGCCCAGTGTATCCGCCGAGTTGCGCAGAAAGCCGCCCCGCTCGCGCCAGAGCGTGCGCGTGTTGCTGCCGCGCTGTTTGTAGACCAGCGAGCGTTCTTCCACCACGGTCTGGTCGATCCGCATGCGGCCGCGCACTTCGAAATAGTTGGACTTGACATCGAAAAGCGCGCTGCCGAGCACGGTGGAGTCGCTCAGCAGCTTGCCCGCGCTGTCCACGCTCTTGAAATAGCTGGAGGCGCGGGCCTGGACCAGCCGCTGCGCGTCCGACATGTCCAGCCCGACGGCGCTGGCCCAGATGGTCTCGGCATCCGCGGTGTTGATGTTCAGGGTCGTGGCGTTCGGCAAAAGCGTGACGAAGGGCGCCAGTGTCTCGATCGTGGAGGGCTGCACGCCCCACCAGGTGAGCTGGCCCACGCTTTGCGGCATCAGGGGCGCCTGCGAACTGCTGCTCTGCGCCAGTTGGGCCTTCAACAGGTTCTGCGCAATCCGGTTGAGTTCTTCCTTTGACAGCCCGAGGTATTCGAAAAGCCGGGAAAACTGCTGGAGCGCGACTTCGTTGACGGTCTTGTCGGCCACCAGGTTGCGCAGGTTCATGCGTGACTGCAGATCGGTGATGCGCCCGGAGAGAAAGGCGTTTTCCGTGTCGGCGGTGGCCGCTCCAGGGTCGGATACATTGCCCTGCGCGGACAGGAAGGTGGACAGGCGTGCTTCCTCCAGCGGGATCGACCATGGCTCGGTGAGGTTGTCCGTGCCGTCGCCACGGGCGAGCGCGTCCTCGCGCAGGATCAGGCGCGACCAGTCCAGCGCGCCCACCAGGATCCAGGCCGATTGAATGCGGGCGCGCTCCGCCGATTCGACCTCGATGGTGCGCCACTGCTGCCACATCGCGCTGGCCGCGAAGGTGGCGACCAGCGCGACCGTGAGCATCGCGGCCAGCAGCGCCGCGCCCCTTTCCGGCGGACGGTTGGTGGTGGGCCTGCGCGCCGGGCTCATGACTTGTTCCCGCCCAGCAGGGGGTTGACCCAGTCCTGCGTGATCGTGCCGGAGATGGCCATGCCTTGGGGCAGCCTGATCTGCAGGCGGATGCCCTCGGGGATGGAGGCGGCTTCCTTGCTCAGCCCGCCAAGGGTCTGCTCGGCATACGAGCCGCCGGAGCTTGACAGCGCGTTGGCCCAGGCGCCGCCCACGAAGTAATAGAGATGCCATTCGCCCAGCGGGAAAAGCCGTGTCTCGCGCTGTGTCTCGCTGCTGGAGGGAGTGCGCGCCCACTGTGCGGCGCGCTGCCAGGCGGCGTCCCAGTCCGCGAGGGTGTTGACCGGCGGGGACTGCCAGCGCAGCCACTGCTGTGATCCTCCCGATTCGCGCAGCGCCCAGGCCACGACGATCGCGCCCTGCTCGGGCTGCTGCGAGCTGCGGCGCGTGAGGCGCAGCACCTGGCCGTCCCAGCTCAGTGGCTGCGTGTTGCCGATGGCCATCAGCGCATCAAGGTCGGAGCTCCATTGCGCAAGCGCGTTCTGGACCACCACCAGTTGATCCGAATGCTCCCTGGTGATGCTTTGCGAGCGCGCCATGCCGTCGAGCCCGCGCCAGCTCAGGAGGGCCATGAGCGAAAGAATGACGATCGCCACCATCAGCTCGACCAGCGTGAAGCCGCTGGACAGGGCGGGCCGTGGGGGGCGGGCGTGGCGCGGGTGCGGCATGGGTTTGCGGTCAGTACCTGCCGACGATGGTCGAAACGCGGATCACCGGGTATCTCTCGTCATAGACCTGTGCGTCCACGCGGCGGAACTGCGGGTTGGGCAGCGGAGAAACGGTGGTCACCACCTGGTACTGGCGGCCCGCCTGCTCGCATGTGGTGCGCGAATCGCCAAAGGATGGCAACTGGCGCGAGAGGCGGGCCTTGACGAGTTCGTTCTGCGCGCAGACGTGGCCCAGCATGACGTCGGTCTGGCGCATGGCATTGGTCGCCAGGGCCGACGTGGCCTGCGATCCGGCCATCATCGCAATGGCCACGATGGCCAGCGCGACCAGCACTTCGACGAGCGTGAAGCCGGCCTGCCGGCGGGATGGGCCGCGCGCCGTCATTGCAGCGACTCCACGGTGAATGCGCGCACGCCGTCCGTTGCAACGCGTATGGCGCGGTTGGGGTAGGCCTCGTTGACGATCCATACCTGCTGCGCGCTGATGATGGGTTCGGGGCCGAGCCAGAGCGTTGCCGGCCCTGTGGTGCGCGTGCCCGCGAGCAGCCATTGATCCGGCATCCGCAAGGTGGGCAGGCCTTCGAAGACGAATCCGCGCTCGGTGGACCGCCAGCGCACCGCGGTTCCCGAGGCGCGCGATTGCGCCCTCGCGCTCTCCAGCAGCACGGCCAGCCGCTCTCCCTCCCGGCGCAGCTTCACGCCGCCGTTGTCGCGCAGCGCGAAACTCACGCCGACCGTGGCCAGCGCGATGATGGACATCACCATCAGCAACTCCAGCAGGGTAAAGCCGCGGCTCGCGCGCATCATCGCCGCGGGAGCAGGTTGGTTTGCATGGGCGGGAGGCCGCAGGAAAGCACCGCGGTGCGGGCCTATTGCCAACTGCCGATGTCGGCGTCCTTGCCTTCGCCGCCGGACTGGCCGTCCGCGCCGAAGGACATCACGTCCACCTCGCCCCTGACGCCGGGGTTGAGATACTGGTAGGGGCGGCCCCAGGGATCGTTGGGCAGCTTCTCCAGGTAGGGCCGCCAGTTGTTGGGCACCGGGCCGCTGTCCGGCCTGGCGACGAGGGCCTGAAGCCCCTGTTCGGCGGTCGGGTAGCGTTGGTTGTCGAGGCGGTACATCTTGAGCGCCTGCATCAGGTTGGTGACGTCGGTGCGCGCGGCGGTGCTGCGCGCGTCGTCAGCGCGATCCAGCACGTTGGGCACGATCAGCGCGGCCAGCACGCCAATGATGACGAGCACCACCATCAGCTCGATAAGCGTGAAGCCGCGCGCCATCTTGCGGCGGCAGGAACGTGAGAAAGCGTGGGCGGATTGCAGCATGTCGTTGGATCGACCTGGAGTGGACATAACTTGTCAATCATAATCGCGCAATGTTGACGAACACCTATAGTCGCTGGAAGGTCGGCGCTGGAACCTTTGCCGCGTGGTTTCTGGCGGTTGCCTGCGTGGGCTTCTGGGGGCTCAGGCTCTCGGCGGGAGCGTCCACATTCGGCGCTCCGGCATTGCCCGCCGCGCCCACCGTGGTCGATGCGCAGGCGCTGACGCGGCTTCTGGGCGGTGTTGAAGCGGCGGCTGCCGAGCCCGCCGTGGCCGCCACGCGCTATACATTGGTGGGGGTGCTGGCAGGATTGCGCAGCGGCCATGGCGCCGCGTTGATCGAGGTGGATGACAAGCCCGCCAAGCCGTTTCGCATCGGCGCCGAGGTGGCGCAGGGGCTGGTGCTTCAGTCCCTGGGACGGCGAGAGGCGCATCTGGGAGCGTCCGTGGACGGGCCTTCCAGCATGACGCTGCGCATGCCGCTCAAGGCTGCCTCCAGCACGGATGGCGGCGCGGCCTCACCGGCCTCTTCGTTACCCGGTTCGCCGAAGGTTCAGTCGCCCATGATCCCCCAAGGCCAGACGCCGGGCATCGCGCCCGCGAGCACGTCCGGGCATGCTCCCCTGCAGCCGCGCCCGAGGCCGGCTGCGTAAGCAACCGCTTGCAATTAAGCAGTCATTGTGGAGTAGTGAGGGGCACGGAAAACCACTTGCCGAACTCGGGTGCCGGCATGGTCCAGTCGCAGGCCCGGGGGATCGAGTCGTCGTGTTCACCCAGCCACAGCACGCAGCGGATGACGCCGGCATGGGTGATCCAGACGACGTCCCGGCCCGCATTTTCGAGGGATGCGGCATGCGCATCCCGTAGTGCGTTCGATACGCGCCCCAGCATGGCTTGCAGCGGCTCGCCGCCGCCGGGCCGGTAGGACGCGAAGCGGTCCGTCCAGGCGTCTAGCTCCGTTCTCGGGATGGCGTCCCAGCGCTGGCCTTCCCAGTTCCCGAAATCCATTTCCCGCAGCCGCGCGTCTGCCTGTGCTCTCGGCGCGGCGCGGTGCGCGGACCACGCCCGCGCCAACTGGCCGCAGCGTGAAAGAGGCGAGTGCGCCACCAGCGCAAGACTGTCCGGCAAAGCCCCGCTCAGCGCCAGCGCGGATTGGCGGCTGTGGCCATCGTCGGCGGGAACATCCTGCGCGCCGTAGCAAATGCCGGGACCGATGAGCGGCCTCGCATGCCGCACCAGCCAGAGCCGGGGAGGGGGCCGCTCCCGCATGTTCAGAAGCCGTGCCAGAGCGGCCTGGCCGCGATGCCGAACTGCGCTGCCGCGATGGCTGCGCCGAGGTAGAACGCCACCTCACCCACCTGCTGGATCGCTCCGAGGCAGTCGCCGGTGAATCCCTGCAGGCGTTTCTTGCAGCGCCAGAGCATCCAGGAAGCGCCGATGCCGCTGCAGGCGATGGCGCTCAGCGCGGTCTCGATGCCCAGCGCCAGCGCGAACAGCACCACCGGAATCACGCACCACGCCAGCGCGGCCATCAGGGCGGCAATGGAAATCTGATCGGCCAGCGGCTTGCTTTTGGAGGTGGCTGTGTCGCCCACGTGTGGCAGCGCGCGCACGGCAACCAGCGGCCAGAAGCGTGAGACCACGTGGCCGCAGAACAGCGACCAGAGCGCGATGGCCAGCCCATGGCTGCCCAGTTGCGCCAGCAGCGCGAACTTGGCGGCAAGGATCAACGCGACCGCCATGGCACCGAACGCTCCCACGCGCGAGTCTTTCATGATGTCGAGAATGCGCTCGCGCTGGTATCCGCCACCGAAGCCATCGGCAACATCTGCGAGCCCATCCTCGTGGAAGCCGCCGGTGGCCAGCACCGTGGCGATCGTGCTGAATACGGCGGCGGCCAAAGGCGTGAAGGGCTGCCGCGTGCCGAGCAGCACCGAGAGCGCGGCAAAGCAGGCCACCGCCACCGCGGCCACCAGCCAGCCCACGCCGGGGAAATGCGCCGAGCTGGCCCTGAGCATGGCGGGGCTGTAGCCCACCCATTGCGCGAGCGGCCCTGTCACGGGGATGCGGGTGAAGAACTGCACGGCGAGCAGATAGTGGCGAACTGCTTGCATGGGGTGATGTCCGGGGCGTCGTGGTGCGCGCGATCAGCGGCTGCCGGCCTGCAGGAACAGGCGGTAGGCCGGGTTGAGCGTTTCTTCGACGTAGGGGTAGTCCAGCGTCTTGAGGAACTGCTCGAACTCGGCTGCGTCTTCCGGCGGCACCTGCATGCCCACCAGGATGCGGCCATAGTCGGCGCCCTGATTGCGGTAGTGAAACAGGCTGATGTTCCAGTGCGGCTGCATCAGGCTCAGGAACTTGAGCAGCGCGCCTGGACGCTCGGGAAAGGTAAAGCGCATCAGGCGCTCGTCCCGCGCGAGCGAGGAATGCCCGCCCACCAGATGGCGCAGGTGCTCCTTGGCCAGTTCGTCGTGCGTGAGGTCGAGTGAGTCGAACCCATGCTTCTGGAAGTTCCTGGCGATCTTCTCCGACTCACCGCGGCTCGTGGACAGTCCGACGAACACGTGGGCTCGCCTGGCGTCGCTGATGCGGTAATTGAACTCGGTCACGCTGCGGCTGCCGCCGGGCAGGGCGCCCACCACTTCACAGAACCGTTTGAAGCTGCCGCGCTCCTCGGGAATGGTCACGGCGAACAAGGCTTCGCGCTCTTCGCCGACCTCGGCGCGCTCGGCCACGAAGCGCAGGCGGTCAAAGTTCATGTTCGCACCGCAGAGGATGGCGGCATACGTCTCGCCCTTCGTCTTGTTCCTGGCGACATATTGCTTGATGGCCGCCACCGACATGGCGCCCGCGGGCTCCACGATGGAGCGGGTGTCCACGAAAATATCCTTGATGGCCGCGCAGACGGCATCGGTGTCCACGCGGATGTAGTCGTCCACCAGATTGCTGGCGACACGGAAGGTCTCCTCGCCCACCAGCTTGACCGCCGTGCCGTCGGAGAACAGGCCGACATCGGGCAGCGTCACGCGCGCATGCTGGGCCACCGACTGCGCCATGGCGTCGGAGTCGTTCATCTGCACGCCGATGACCTTGATGTCCGGGCGCACGGCCTTGATGTAGTTGGCGACGCCCGAGATCAGTCCGCCGCCGCCGATCGCCACGAAGACGGCATCCAGCCTGTTGCTGCCGAGGGCCTGCAACTGGCGCAGTATTTCCATGGCGATGGTTCCTTGCCCGGCGATCACGTCCGGGTCATCGAACGGATGCACGAAGGTCAGCCCCTGCTCGGCCTGCAGCCTGGCGGCGTGCTCGTATGCGTCGGAATAGCTCTCTCCGCTCAGCACCACTTCGCCGCCCAGGGTCTTCACCGCATCGATCTTGAGCTGCGGCGTGGTGGTCGGCATCACGACCACGGCGCGGGCGCCGAGCTTCGATGCGCTCATCGCGACGCCCTGCGCGTGATTGCCGGCGGACGCGCAGATCACCCCGCGCGCGAGCTGCTCGGGCGTGAGCTGCGCCATCTTGTTGTAGGCGCCGCGCAGCTTGAAGCTGAACACGGGCTGCTGGTCTTCGCGCTTGAGCAGCACCTTGTTGTGCATGCGGCGGCTGAGGGACTTGGCGACTTGGAGATCGGACTCGACGGCGACGTCATAGACGCGGGCGGTGAGGATCTTCTTGAGATAGTCGAAGGGACTGAGATCGTGCGGGGTTGATTGGTCTTGGGTGGTCATCTGGCGATCCGTGGGCACTGGATGATGGCAGTGCATCGGCCGCCATCATAGAAACATGCGGGCCAGTCCCAAAGCGGGCTGTTGGCGGGCGTGATTCAAAAAAGGCAAAAAAAGGGCCCCAGACTGGTAAGCCTGGGGCCTAATCCATCCTTTGAGGAGATGGAGGAGACAATCGGTGCGCCGACTCGCTTTGTAAGCATGAGCAGCGCATGCAGTGAATTGTACTCCAAAGTCTGCTGCAATGCAGCAAAATCATCACCTTTTGTTTGTGGCGCGACGCACTGTTGCGCGGACGAGTCATTTTTGTGAGGAAAAAATTATGGAATGCACGGTGAGCTGGACAGGAAACACGGGTACCCGCTCGGGAATGGGCTTTGTCGCCGAGACAGGCAGCGGCCACGTTCTTGCGATGGATGGCGCTCCCGATGCGAACAATCCCGGCAATGGCGGACAGAACCTCGCGCCGCGCCCCATGGAGACAGTGCTGGCCGGGACGGGGGGCTGCACCGCTTACGACGTGGTCCTGATCCTCAAGCGTGGCCGCCATGACGTGCGCGGCTGCAGCGTCAAGCTCACCTCGGAGCGGGCGCAAACCGATCCCAAGGTGTTCACCAGGATCCACATGCAGTTCACGGTGACGGGCAAGGCCATTCCCGCTGCCGCGGTGGAGCGCGCCATCGCCATGAGCCACGAAAAATACTGCTCCGCCAGCATCATGCTTGGCAAGACGGCGGAGATCACGACGGGTTTCGACATCGTCGAGGCGTGAAGGCGCCCCGCTTGCTCCTTGTATATCCTTGTATATATATGAGCGTACGAGGAGTCGAGAGGCGGCCTGGCCTGGGGCCGAAGTAGTCAGATGTAGTGAGCGGTCGCGGTCATGACCTTGGCCGCAGCCTTCATCAGGAGACGGGCGGGGACGGGAAGCTCCCTGGCTCCGGCCGCCAGAGCCTGTGCGGCATGGCGTTCCTCGTCTTGTTGCATACGGGCAACAACCTGTCTTGACGGCTCATCCTGCGCAGGCAGCCGGCCAAGATGGTCATGGAGGTGCTCGGACACCTGGCGTTCCGTTTCCACCACGAAACCGAGGCTGATGCGATCGCTGATCTTCGCCGCGCCAAACCCGATGGCGAACGCACCGGCGAACCAGAGCGGATTGAGCAGGCTCGGGCGGCTGCCGAGCGCGTCCAGCCGTTCGCGCGTCCAGGCCAGGTGATCAACCTCCTCCCGGGCAGAAGCCAGGAGGCTGTCGCGCAGAGCGGGGTCCTGGGTGACGATGGCTTGGGACAGGTACAGCGCCTGGGCGCAGACTTCGCCCACGTGGTTCACACGCATCAGGGCCCCGGAGAGCCGGCGGTCGCTTTCGCCCAATTGGGGTTCTGGGCTGCCGTGAGCGGGAGAGGCCTCGCTTGCCCTTGGCCTGGCGAAAAGCGTACGCAAGGCGGAGTCGGCGGTACTTAAGAATTGATCCATTGCCGTTATTGTCGGTAAAAAGCCGGATATCTATATCTTGTTTACAAAATTAGCTGTAATGCCCAGTTGACTAACGGCTCATTGAATGCTTGCCCTTTGCCGACAGAGTGTGTTGCACGACTGCAACGATTTTCCCGTTTTCGGCAAATTGTGAGGGAATTCCTTTGCGAAAGATCGCCGGCTCTGTTGCAATAGTACTAACTTCCCCACCAGGAGGTTGGCCCGGGGGAACCGGCGGGCTGCACAGAAGTATGTGCCTCTAGTCCCCTTGATCCAGGGCCCTCTGTTTAACCTTGGAGTAACTCGCAATGAAAAAATCACTGATTGCCCTGGCTGTGCTGGCTTCCTCCGGCGCTGCGATGGCTCAATCTTCCGTGACCCTGTTCGGTATCGTTGACACGGGTATTGGCTATGTGAACAAGTCCAATGCTGCTGGCGACAGCAAGTACGGCATGTACACCAGCGGCAACTACACCAGCCGTATCGGCTTCCGCGGCGTGGAAGATCTGGGCGGTGGTCTGAAGGCTGGCTTCTGGCTGGAAGGCGAACTCTTCGCTGACGACGGCAATGCATCCGGCTTCAACTTCAAGCGTCGCTCCACGGTCAGCCTGTCTGGCGGCTTCGGTGAAGTCCGTCTGGGCCGTGACCTGACTCCTGGCTATGCCAAGACCAGCTCCTACGACCTGTTCAACCAAACCGGTATCGGCCAATTCATGGGCTGGAGCAACTGGTACGGCACCGCTGGCGATGCCAACGGCATTCGTTCGAACAACATGCTGGCTTACTACTCGCCTAACATGGGTGGCTTCACCGCCGCTCTGGGCTATGGCTTCGACGAGCAAACTTCCGGCCACGCTGGCCGTTACATCGGTGGTAACGTTGCATATGACAACGGTCCTCTGAGCGTTGCTCTGTCGTATGACGACCGTGACAGCGTTCTGGCTGGCCGCGATCGCAATGCCGTGACCCTGGGCGCTTCCTACAACCTGAACGTTGTGAAGCTGAACGCCATCCTGCAACAAACCCGCGACAAGATCGACGGCGCTCCCAACCAGAAGGTCAACGCCTACATGCTGGGCGCTTCCGCTCCCCTGGGCGCTGGCGAGATCAAGGCTCAGTACACCCTGTACGATCAAAAGGCATTTGACGACGGCAAGTCTCACCAGCTGAGCCTGGGCTATGTGTACAACATGTCCAAGCGCACTGCTGTGTACGGTACCGTGTCCTACCTGAAGAACAAGGACGGTGCAAACCTGGGCCTGGCTTCCAAGAACCTGAACACCGACGGTCCTGGCGCTGGCAAGTCCCAAGCTGGCGTGCAAGTTGGTATCCGCCACTCCTTCTAATTTCTGGCTGGCTTAATGCCAGCTTAGGTTAGAGGTGAAAAAACCGCTGCTCGCAAGAGTGGCGGTTTTTTTTTGCCATGATCCAGGGTGTGAAAGTGGTGGATGAAGCACGATGGTGGTGCGTGCGAGAGACTCCGTGGCCGAACGGCGCGCGGGCAAGGCGGAAAGGTATTGGATATGCAAGTGGCACGAATCAGGGCTGGAGGCAGGGCGTTTGCGCACATCTCCACCTTCCATCCGGAGTTGACCTCGTTCCGGCGGGATCTGCATGCCCATCCCGAACTGGGCTTCGAGGAGAAATTCACCAGTGCGCGCGTTGCGGAGGCATTGCGGCAATGCGGCGTGGATGAGGTGCATGAGCATATCGGCAAGACGGGCATGGTCGCGCTGATTCATGGGCAGACCCGCTCGAGCGGCAGCATGATCGGCCTGAGGGCCGATATGGATGCGCTGCCGATGCAGGAGAGCAATGAGTTCACATGGAAATCGGCAAGACAGGGGCTGATGCACGGCTGCGGCCATGATGGGCACATCACCATGCTGGTGGGCGCGGCGCGCTATCTGGCTGCCACGCGCCAGTTCGACGGTACCGCGGTGCTCATCTTTCAGCCTGCCGAGGAAGGACTGGGCGGCGCGCGCGTGATGATCGAGGATGGCCTGTTCGATCGCTTTCCGGTGCAATCCATTTTCGCCATGCACAACTGGCCGCAGATGAAGCCCGGCACCGTGGGCCTCAATGGCGGAGCGATGATGGCCGCGGCCGACCGCATCACCATCGACATCACCGGCCGTGGCGGCCATGGCGCGCATCCCTACCAGACCGTGGATGTGGTGCTGGTGGCGGGGCATATCATCACGGCGCTGCAGGGCATCGTGTCCCGTAATGTACGGGCCCTGGACAGCGCCGTCGTCAGCCTTTGCGCGGTGCAAGCCGGCGACCTGGGCGCATTCAGCGTGTTGCCCGGGACGGCGACGCTGGTCGGTACCGTGCGGTCATTCGATCCCGCCGTTCAGGAGATGGTCGAGCGCAGGATCCAGGAGGTCTGCAGCGGTGTGGCGATGGGGATGGGCGCGAGCGTGAACGTACGCTACGAGCGCATCTATCCGGCCACCATCAACACCGAGAGCGAAGCACGCTTTGCGGGCGATGTGGCGGCGTCGATCGTCGGCGCCGAGAACGTCGTGCGCGACCTCGAGCCCAGCATGGGCGCGGAGGATTTTTCCTTTATGCTGCAAAGTCGGCCCGGCGCCTATCTGCGCATCGGGCAGGGCATGGGGGCGAACAACAGCCCGCTGCACAACAACCGCTACGACTTCAATGACGACATACTTCCATTGGGGGCGGCGCTGCATGCGGGGCTGATCGAGCAGGGCATGCCGCTGGCCGCGGCATGACCCATTTCATTGATACGCAAGAAAGGACGCAAACACATGGCTACTGAATTCAGTCTGAGCAGCCCGGACATCCCTGCGGGCGGTAGCGCGGATCCGCGCTTTGAATTCAACGGTTTTGGATGTTCCGGCCAGAATCAGTCGCCGGTTCTGAACTGGACGGCGGCGCCCGCCGGAACCAGGAGTTTCGCGCTGACCGTGTACGACCCCGATGCGCCCACCGGATCGGGCTGGTGGCATTGGTTCGTCGTCGACATTCCAGCGGACGTCACGCAGCTTGCGGCCCATGCCGGCGAGAAGGGCGGTGCGCGGCTGCCCAAGGGTGCGCGCCACGTCCGCAATGACTACGGGCTGTATGAGTTCGGCGGCTTCTGCCCGCCGCCGGGCGACAAGCCGCACCGTTATGTCTTCACGCTGCACGCGCTGTCGGTGGACAGGCTGGAGATCCCGGCCGATGCCACGGCGGCGCTCGCCGGATTCATGGTGAACGCCAACACCATCGCCAAGGTAGGCTTCACCTCGACATACGCGCGCGCGGCCTGACGGCCTGAGCGCCGTTTTCCCCGGCGCGCCGCGGAATGCCCGGGGCGCGCCTTGCTGACTGTCGTCGCAGCGCGGGGTCAGGTGTAGCGCTTGGCCCGTAGGTTGTTTTTCATCTGCTGGAGCACCGGTTGCAGCGGCTCGCCGATCCGCAGGGCCACGGCGGTGGCCAGCACATCGATGATGAGCAGGTGCAGCAATCGCGACACCATGGGGCTGTAGCGGTCGTAGCCTTCGGGGTGATCGGCCGCCAGATGGATCTCGCAGGTGTGCGCCAGAGGCGAGCCGCTGGCGGTGATCGCGATCGTCGTCGCTCCATTCTTGCGGGCGATATCGGCGGCGTCCATCAGGTCGCGCGTGCGGCCCGAATTGCTGATGACGACCGCGCAGTCGCCCTTGCCGAGCATGGTGGCGCTCATCACCTGCATATGGCCGTCGCTGGTGCTGATGCTGGTGATGCCCAGGCGGAAGAACTTGTGCTGGCCGTCCTGCGCGACGATGCCGGAGTTGCCCGCGCCGTAGAACTCGATGCGCCTGCCCGTGCGCCACGTCGCCGCGATGGCGCTGGCCGCGCGCTCGAGCGCCGTGGTGCTTGCCGCATTGCGGTATTGCAGGAACGCGGCGACGGCATTGTCCACGACCTTGACGAGCACGTCGCCGGTCTTGTCGTCGGCGTCCACGCTGCGGTGGATGAACGGCACGCCTTCGCTGACGCTGCCGGCGAGCTTGAGCTTGAAATCGGCCAGCCCGTCATAGCCCATGCTTCGGCAAAAGCGCACGACGGTGGGTTTGCTCACGCTCGCGCGGGCTGCCAGCTCGCGCACAGGCAGGTGCGAAAAGGCGCGCGGATCGGCAAGCACCAGCCTGGCGACGCGCTGCTCGGCAGGTGCGAGCGAGGGAAGGGATGCGGTGATTCTGTCTAGCATTCTTCCATCCATATGTTGCCGTCGCGGGCGACCAGCGCGCTGGCCGCGCTCGGTCCCCAGGAGCCCGCCGCGTAAAGACGCGGGCCGTCGTCGGAGTCTTTCCAGTACTGCATGATGGGCTCGACCCAGCGCCATGCGGCCTCCTGCTCGTCGGCGCGCACAAACAGGTTCAGGCGGCCCGCGATCACGTCGAGCAGGAGGCGCTCGTATGCGCCCACGCGTTCGCTTCCAAAGCGCTGATCGAAGTCCAGGTTCAGCTGGACGGGCGCAAGCGACTGCGCATTCGATGGGCGCGCGCCACGCTTGTCGTTGCCCGCTGAAAACAGGTGCAGCGCCAGTCCGTCCCTGGGCTGAAGGTGGATCACGAGCTTGTTGGCCAGGCCCAGCGGCGTGCGGTAGATCGGGTGCGGAGCGGGCCTGAAATTCACGGCGATGTGCGCTTCGTGCGCCGCCAGCCGCTTGCCGGTGCGGATATAGAAAGGCACGCCCGCCCAGCGCCAGTTGGCGATTTCGGTGCGCAGCGCGACGAAGGTTTCCGTGCGGCTGTCGGGGGCCACGCCGGGCTCGTTCAGGTAGCCATTGGCGCGTTCGCCGCCCAGGGTGCCGGCCGTGTATTGCCCGCGCACGACATCGCGCGCGAGCGCGGCGGGTGTCCACGGAACCAGCGAGCGCAGCACCTTGAGTTTTTCATCGCGAATGGCATCGGCATGCGCATTGATGGGCGGCTCCATCGCAATCGCGCACAGCAGCTGCAGTGCATGGTTCTGCACCATGTCGCGCAGCGCGCCCGTGCCTTCATAGAACGCGCCGCGGTTTTCCACGCCGATCTTCTCGGCCATGGTGATCTCCACGCTGGCCACGGTCTCACGGCGCCACAGCGGCTCGAACAGCGCGTTGCCGAACCGCAATGCGAGCAGGTTCTGGACCGATGGCTTGCCGAGGTAGTGGTCGATGCGGAAGATCTGCCGCTCGTCGAACACCGCGCGCACGGCCGCGTTGATGGAGCGGTTGGAAGCCAGGTCGTGGCCCAGCGGCTTCTCCAGCACGACCCGGGTCTGCGCGGTGTTCAGCCCCACCGCACCCAGTTGTTCGCACGCCGTGGTGAACAGGTTGGGCGCCGTGGCGAGATACAGCACGACGGTATCGGCCTGGCGGCCGCGCAGATTCACGGCGAGCCGCTCATAGTCGGCGGGAACCGACAGGTCCATGCGCAGATAGTGCAGCAGCTGCGCGAATTTCTCGAATTCCTCGCGTCTGGGGCGCTTGTCGGAATCCACCGCGTCAAGGCGGCTGGCAATCAGGGCGCGGTAGGCCTCATCGTCCAGGTCATCGCGGGCAACGCCCAGGATACGTCCGCCCGGCGGCAGCGAGCCGTGGCGCCAGGCCTGGAACAGCGCGGGCAGCAGCTTTCGCCAGGCCAGATCGCCGGTGCCTCCAAACAAAACCAGATCGAAACTCATGACGCAAAAAGCTTGTGAAGTTGTAACTCGTGGGCGAGGTAGAGATGTTACCGAGTTTCATGGACGGACAATACACGTCCTTGGCGACAGCCCTGCTGCGAATACACTCTTGGGTTGCCACGCCTCATCGGTCGTCCGACAGAGGAGTCCGGATTTTCACAGATGGGGAGGATCTATCATGAATCAACTCGAAGCCCTCAAGCAGTTCACCACCGTTGTCGCGGACACGGGGGATTTCCGCCAGCTCGGCGCCTTCCAGCCGCGGGACGCCACCACCAATCCTTCGCTGATCCTGAAGGCCGTGCAGAAACCGGAATATGCGCCGCTCCTGCAGGAGTGCGTGACGCGCTGGAAGGGCCGCGGCATCGACGAGCTGATGGACCGGCTGATCGTGCGCTTCGGCTGCGAGATCCTGTCCATCATCCCCGGCCGAGTGTCCACTGAAGTGGATGCCCGCCTGTCGTTCGATACCAGCGCCACCGTGGCGCGCGCCGAGCGCATCGTCGAGCTCTACCAGGCCGAAGGCGTTCACATCGATCGCGTGCTCATCAAGATTGCTTCCACCTGGGAGGGTATCCAGGCTGCCCGCCAGCTGGAGCAGCGCGGCATCCACACCAACCTGACGCTGCTGTTCTCGTTCGCGCAGGCCGTGGCATGCGGCCAGGCCAGGGTGCAGCTGATTTCGCCGTTCGTGGGCCGTATCTACGACTGGTACAAGAAACAGGCCGGCGCAAGCTGGAACGAGGCCGAAATGGCCGGAGCGAACGATCCAGGCGTGCAGTCCGTGCGCGCCATCTACGAGCACTACAAGCGCTTCGGCATCAAGACCGAGGTCATGGGCGCGAGCTTCCGCAATGTGGGGCAGATCATCGCCCTGGCGGGCTGCGACCTGCTGACGATCGCGCCCGACCTGCTGGGCAAGCTGGCCGAGAGCAGCGAGCCGGTGCAGCGCGCGCTCGACCCGCAGGCCGCGCAGAAGCTCGACTTGCCCTCCGTTTCGTACGACGAGGCAGGTTTCCGCTACGCACTGAATGCCGATGCCATGGCCACCGAGAAGCTGGCCGAGGGCATTCGCGCCTTTGCCGCGGACGCAGCCAAGCTCGAGCAGATGATGCTGGCGGCTGCATGAACGATCCGCGAATCCGCTGTGACCGTACGCCCGCCTGGCAGTTGTTGAAGGCGCACTACGAGAATGCGGGGCGCAATTTCAACCTGCGCCAGGCGTTTGCGGATGATCCCGGGCGGTTCGCGCGTTTCAGCCAGCAGGCGCCTCTGGTATTTGCCGATCTTTCCAAGAACCTTGCGGACGAGCGCACGCGCGTGCTGCTTACGCAACTGGCGCGCGAATGCCGCTTCGAAGCCTACCGCGACGCGATGTTCGCGGGCGAGCCCATCAACAATACCGAAGACCGGGCCGTCATGCATTGGCTCCTGCGCAGCCCGCGCCAGGGCGAGCCGGGTTGCCGGCAGCCCGCTGGCGGCCTGCTCGCACGCAGCCTGGTCGAGGTGCACGAGACGCTGGACGCCATGCTGGCCATCGCCGAGGCCGTGCGGGCCGACGATGCGATCACCGATATCGTGAACATCGGCATCGGCGGCTCCGACCTGGGGCCCGCCATGGCGGTGAAGGCGCTGGAAGACTTCGCCCATCCGCGCAAGAAGCTGCACTTCATCTCCAATGTGGATGGGATGGAGCTTGGCAGCGTGCTTCGCAGGATCCGTCCCGAGAGCACGCTGTTCCTGATCGCCTCCAAGACATTCACCACGGCGGAAACCATGCTCAACGCCCATGCCGCGCGCGAATGGTTTCTCGCCAACGGCGGGTCGGCCCGGCGCGGGGCGCCGCTGTCGTTGAGCCGGCATTTCATCGCGCTCACGACGAACCTGGAATCGGCGGCTGAATTCGGCATCGATACCACGCTCGGCTTCTGGGACTGGGTGGGCGGGCGCTATTCGATGTGGTCCGCGATTGGCCTGCCGATTGCGATCTCCACGGGCGCGGAGAATTTTGTCCGCATGCTGCGCGGCGCGCACGCCATGGACGAGCATTTCCGGCTCGCGCCGCTGGAGGCGAATCTTCCCGTGCGCCTTGGCCTGCTCGATGTCTGGTATCGCAACTTCCACGGCTTCACGAGCCGCAGCATCGCGCCCTACAGCCATGGCCTGCGCCGCCTGCCCGCCTATCTGCAGCAACTGGAGATGGAGAGCAATGGCAAGGGCGTGGACGCCCACGGCGAACTATTGCCATACGCCACGTCGCCAGTGATCTGGGGCGAGCCCGGAACCAACGGACAACATGCCTTTTTCCAGATGATCCACCAGGGGCCGGATATCGTTCCCGTGGAGTTCATCGCGCTGCGAGAGGGCGGGCATGACTTGCCGGATCACCATCCGCGCCTGCTTGCCAACGCGCTCGCGCAGGCGCAGGCGCTGATGGTGGGGCGCGAGGGCAGCAGCGGCTACCGCTATTTCACGGGCAATCGTCCCAGCACCTTCATGGTGCTGGAGAGGCTCGACCCGGCATCGTTCGGCGCGCTGATTGCCCTGTACGAACACCGCGTGTTCACCAGCGGCGCGATCTGGGGCATCGACAGCTTCGACCAGTGGGGCGTCGAACTGGGCAAGGTGCTCGCCAGGGAACTGGAGCCGCTGCTGGCCGATGGCGACAGCGAGAAGCTCGACCCTTCGACGGCTGGCCTGCTGCATTACCTGCAGGCTCATCACGCGCCGAGCGGCTGACGCACCCGGCGCGATCTGCTGCCTCAACAAAAAACCCGCAGGTCCTTGAACCTGCGGGTTTTTTGTTGGAATCACTTCCGACCGACGGCTGGAGCCTCTACCCACCAGCCGCCGGGGACGGTGGCAATTACATGCCCATGCCGCCCATGCCACCCATGCCGCCCATGTCGGGC
>NZ_JBEBOW010000015.1:0-36631 GCF_040396215.1 Diaphorobacter ruginosibacter
CTCTTACTGAGCGGCCGGCGCGCCGGGCATGCCCGACTCGGGCACGTACACCATCGATCCGTCCTTGAGCCGGTAGGCGACGCCGGCCTTGGCCCCCTGGCCTTCGCCGATCTCGCCGCTGGCGCGGTAGTGCTCGAGCTTCTCGCCGTCCTTGACGATGATCTCCATGTTCTCCTTGCCGGGGTTGCGGATCACCGTCACCTGTTCCGCCGAGAACGGATTGGCGGGGCTTTGCGCCACGGCCAGCAGCAGCGCGGCGATGATGACCAGGAATACGTCGATGAGGTTGACGACGGAGAGTATCGGATCGTCGGCGTCGCCCTCGTCCATGAGGCGCAGATGCTTCATGCCGCCACCTCCCGCGCCAGCTCGGCGGCGGCGCTGTCGCGCTCTGCCATGCGGTGCTCGATGGCGGCCAGGTCGGAAGCATACCAGCGCTTGCGCACGTTGACCACGGTGAAGCTGATGGCCGCGGCCAGCAGCGCGAGGATCACGGCGGAGAAGGCGACCATGAGGCTGCGCGAGACATCGGCCAGTTGGCCATCGGCGAGCGCCTTGAGCGCCGGGCCCATGGGGATCATGGTGGCGACGAGACCCAGCATGGGCGCCACGCGCGTGGCGATGCGGGCGACCTCCAGGCGCTTGACGGCCAGCGTTTCCAGCTCGACGGGCGTGAGCGAGGCGTCCGCCGCCAGCGCCGAGTGCAGTTCGAACCCGGCGGCCAGCCCCCGTTTTCGTTGCAGGGCCTGCCAGCCGAATGCCCCCAGGGCATAGAAGGCGTGCGCGAACAGCAGGGCGATGGCGATCAGCACGGGGTAGAGAAAAATCTGGCTGACGTCGTACATCGCCACTTCGATGGGATTGTTCATGATGCGGTTTCCTTGTGGATGGTGTCGTGTTCAAGCGGTAGCGCGAAATCGCCGGTGCTGCCCCCAGGCGCCCGCCAGCGCCAGGGCGCCCAGGAGCGCCAGCAGCCAGCGCGCGGCGGCCGGATGGGCGGGGGGCGGCTCGGGTGCCGTGGGCTGCAGCAGCAGGCCGGATAGCGGCGCTTCGGGCGGCTGGGGTTGCTGCGCCTCGGGCGGCGGTGTATCGGGTGCCTTGGGGGCGGGCGGCGTGGCGGGAGGGAACAGGGTTTGCGGGAGCTGCGCCGTGGCCTTGGGCGCGGCCGCGCCGGGGGCGGCCATGCCGAACCCCGCGCCGGGCAGGGTGCGCGCGCCCACCATGGCGGCGAAGGCGGCGTTGTCGCTGCGCACGTCGTGCCTGCGGGCAAGGTCCTGCCAGCGCTCCTTGAGTTCGCTGACCGTGGCCTCGTCGGCCTGCCAGTAGCCCTGGCGCGCGGCTTCAAGCATGCGCTCGATGCTTTGCGCCAGCGCGTGCGGGTTGTGCCGCTCGAACCATTCGCGCAGGCCCAGGTGGTGCTTGTCGCGCACGTAGACGTCCGCCATTTCCTGCCATTGGTCGTCGCGCACGACCTCGCGGGCCGTGGCCGTCCAGCCCCAGAAATTGTTGGTGGCGTCCAGCACCTGCAGCGTGCCGGCGTAGCCTTCCTTCATCAGTCCCTGGATGTAGCCGGGATGGAACTGGCGGGTGGCCAGTTCCTTGGCGAGGAATTGCGCCGCGCCTTCGACGCGGCCCGCGCCCTGGCCGCGCAGGTTGCTGATGTAGAGCTCCGGCGCCTTGCCGTCCAGATGGCGAACGGCCAGCGAGATGCCGCCCAGGTACTGGAACGGATCGTCGGTGGTGAGCATACCGTAGAGATTGGAGGAGCGCGAGAGCACCGCGCCTTCCGTGCCGCGCAGGTGCTCGGCATACAGGTTCACGTTCCTGGCTCCGTCCACGCCCGGTTCGCCCCACTGCTGCTCGTCGGGTCCGTAGGCGTACTGCATGCGCGAGAGGTAGAGTTCGGCGAGCTTGCGGTCGCCCTCGGCCTTGCCCTTCCACGCGCCGGTGTCCAGCACCGCATCGTCCAGGCCCGTGCCGTAGCGCCCGCTCTCGGATGAAAAGATGCGCGTGGCGCCTGCCGCCTCTGCGGCCTTGCCGGGTACTCCCTGCGCGAGCAGCCGCCCGGTGATGGCGCGCGCGTTGGCGGCCACGGGGTTGTCCTCTTCCTGGGCCCGGGAGGCCAGCAGGACGGCCTGCGCCAGTTGCTTGAGCGTGTTGGGAAAGTGGTCGCGGTACAGTCCGGTGGCGGAGAGCACCACGTCCACGCGCGGCCTTCCCAGCTCTTCGCGCGGCACGAGCCGCACGCCGGTCACCCGTCCGCCATCGTCCCACACCGGCTCCACGCCCAGGAGCCACAGCGCCTGCGCCTCGAGCTGGCCCTGGTGGCGCATGGTCTCCACGGACCACAGGCTGAATGTGAGTTTGGAGGGCTGGCGGCCGTGCAGGCGGCGGTGCTCGGCGAGCATCTGTTCGGCGGACTGCTTGCCGGCCTCCCAGGCCTGGCGCGTGGGCACGCGCGAAGGGTCGAACCCATACAGGTTGCGGCCCGTGGGATAGGCGTCGGGGTTCTTGATGGGGTCGCCGCCGTAGGATGTGGCGAGATGCCGTCCGTCGAGGAAGGTGATGAGCGCCGCGTTTTCCTGCTGGGCGCCCAGGTTGTCGTACGCCTTGCGGGCCCGCGCGATCGCATCACGCAGGGCGGGCGGCAGGTCGTCGGTGCTCTCGCCCGCCACCACGTGGCGCTGCAGCAGGCGGTAGGGCTCGGTGTCGGGCAGGCGTGTCCAGGGGCCGACCAGGGCTTCGTCCAGATCGCCCTGCGGCACGCCGGCATGCCGCGCGGCTTCCTGCCAGAATTCGCGCCCCAGCATCAGCAGCACGGTGCCCAGGCGGTGCAGCTCCTCGGGCGCGCGGCCCAGCGTGTGCAGTCCCTGCGGCTGGGCGGTCTCGGCCAGTTCATGGAGCTGCGCGTGCAGGGCGTCGACGAATTCGCGCGTGGATTCGCGTGCGCGCGGCTCGCTCCAGCCCATGTCGGCGAGCAGCCTTTCGCGGCGCGCGGCGTCCAGCAGGTCGGTGAAGATGCGCTCCTTGACCGCGCCCTCGTCCTGCGCCAGCCACTGGTGCAGCAGATCGTGGATGTGGGTGAGCGCCTCGTGCAGGCCGCCGGGCGCGAATGGCGGGGTCTGGTGCGTGATGGTGACGGCGCGCCCGCGGCGCTTGGCCTGCATGGCCTCGCCGATGTTGTCCGCGATATAGGGATAGGCCACCGGCAGGTCGCCCACGGCGAGCATCGGCGGGTCATACACAGAGAGGCCGCGCTCCTTGCCCGGCAGCCACTCCTGCGTGCCGTGGGTGCCGTAGTGCACCAGCGCATCGGCGCGCCACTGCTGGCGGGCCCACAGGTAGACGGCGAGATAGTGGTGCGAAGGCATGGCCGTGCTGGAGTGGTAGAGCGCCTTGGCGCGCGGGTCCCAGCGTTCGGTGCGCGGCGGCTGCGGCAGCACGGCGACATGGCCCAGGAGCAGGCGCGGGATCACGAAATACGCCGTGCCGCCCTCGCGCACCACCATGGCCGATTGCTCCGGCTCGCCCCACGCGGCGCGCAGCTCGTCCTGCGTGGCCTGCGGCAGCGTGGCGAGCCACTGGCGGTAGCTGGCCACCGGCATGCGGTCGGCCAGTCCGTCGTCCAGCAGGGGCTGCAACTGGCCGCTGCGGTATGTGGGCGCGAGCAGGCGCTGCAGCAGCCTGATGAGCGGCTCTTCCTCGGGGGCCTGCGTGGAATAGCCCGCGGCCGACAGGCTGGACAGCGTGCTTTGCAGGCTGCGCGGCAGGTTCAGGAACGATGCGCTCAGGTTTTTCTCACCGGGCGGGTAGTTCCAGAACATCACGGCCAGGCGCTTGTCGGCCCTGGGCTTGCGCTGCAGCGCCACCATGCGCAGCGCCTTGTCCACCACGGCCCGCGCCTGCGCGGCGATGGGCACGACCTGCTCGTCGCCCTTGCGCGTGGCGGCGGCGACCTGGATGTCGGTCACGCCGGCGTATTCGGGCTGGGCGAGGTAGAAAGGCACGTCCATCAGCGTCACGCCCTGCCGGCTTTCGGCCCATTGCGCTTCGTCGCCGCGCCGCCAGGACATGGCCTGCAGCACGGGGATGCCCAGTTCCTCGAACTCGCGCCGCCGTTCTTCCGGATTGAGCATGATCTGCGTGGTGATCAGCACGTCGGCCAGTGTCTCGCCCTGTGCGCCGCCGGGGCGCAGCAGGCGCGTGAAGCCGTCGGCGTCGAGCATCGGGGTATAGAAGGGCAGGGCCACGGCGCCTGCGGCCTCGATGCGCCGGATGAGGTCGTCGATGAACTCGGTCTGCATGGCGGCGATGTATTGCTGGTGCAGCGCGATGCCGATGACGGGCGGGCGAGCGGAGGAGGCCGCGGACCGGCCCTTTTCCTTGAATATCCACCGCAGGTAGGCGGCGGAATCGCCGAACACCAGCCCGGGCGCGCGCGGATGGTAGACGGCGGCCTTGGGGAACACGATGGGCTCGGCGATGCCCTCGGCCGGCTTGCCGCGCAGGTGCGCCGCGACCGTGGCGAAGAAGCCGGTGAAGTTCTGCCTGCCGCCGTTCACGTAGTAGGTCCGCAGGCGCTGCGCCAGGGGCGCGGGAATGCCGCTGGCCGCCTGTTCCTTGCCGTAGAGCCAGACGATGGGCTGCCTGAGCCCGGGCAGCGCCGCCGCCAGCCGCAGCTGAACGGCGTCGGTGAGGTAGCTGTCGACGAACACGGCGTCATGGCCTTCCCACAGCCCGGCATCGGCATTTTCCGGCAACTGGTTGAGATAGCGGATCTCGAGCGTGATGCCGTGCGGCCGGGCGATGTCCGCGAGCTGGTGGAACTTGCCCGCAGGCACGTTGCCGGTGGCGATGAACAGCAGCGAGAGCTTGCCGTCGGCCGCCTGCGCCGCGCAGCACAGCAGCAATATCCAGCAGGCAAGAAACAGTGACTTCAGTTGCTTCATGGCAGGTGTCCTGCGTCCTCAGAAATCCAGCCTGCCGGACACGAAGACGCGCCTGCCTTGCTCGGCGTATCCGAACGCGGGGGATTTTTCGGCCAGCCGCAGGTCGCCCATGTTCTGCAGCCCCGCGCGCAGATGTAGTTTGCGGTCGTCGCCCAGGTTCCACATGCGGCCCACGCTGGCGTTCCACAGCGTATAGGCGGGCAGGCGTGCGCTGGAGCTGATCTGGCTGCCGGTGTATTCGGCCTCGACCTGCGCCGTCCAATGGGCCACGCGCCAGGACAGGCGCGAGGTGAAGCTGGTGCGGGGCCGGTCGGAGAGCTGCTTGCCCGTGGCCTTGTCGCGCGTGCGCAGGAACTGCGCGTCCGTGCTCCACTGCAGCGCGGAGGTCACGTCCCAGGCAAAACCCGTCTCCAGGCCGCGCACGCGCGCCTGATCCACGTTGTCGTAGATGTAGGTGCGGCGCGTGCCTTCCGTCTTCACGAGGCGGTAGGTGATGAGCTGCTTCACGTCGGTATGGAACAGTGTGGCGTTGAGCCGCAGCGCGGGCAGCGCCTGCCAGTACGCGCCCAGCTCGAAGGAGCCGGACGTTTCGGGCCGCAGGTCGCCGTTGCCCATGAAGGTGTGCGGTCCCTCCGCGCCCACGTAGTTGGGCGAGATCTGCTTGATGGTCGGCGCCTTGAAGGCGCGTCCATAGCCGCCCTTGACGACCAGGTCGGGCGTGGCTTCCCACACCAGGTAGGCGCGGGGGCTGAAGTAGGATCCGAACATCTCGTGATGGTCCGCGCGCAGGCCCAGCGTGGCCGACAGGCGCGCGCCCAGCGAGAACTCGTCCTGCACGAAGAGCGCCTTGTGCGTCGCGTCGTCGCTGCCGTTCGTCAGGCCGGCGTTGACCAGTTCCTCGTCGCGCCATTCGCCGCCCGCGGTGAGCAGATGCGTGCCCAGTTTCATGGCGGCGTGGCCGTCCACCACGGTGTCGCGCATGTCCTGCGGGCGTGTGGCTGCCACGCCGTTGGTGCGGGAGTTGCGCACGTTCATCTCGCTGCGGTAGGCGCGCAACTGTCCGCGCCAGTTGTCGGACTGGCCCCGCCAGCCCACGTGCGCCTGGCTGCGGTCGATGTCGTAGCGGTTGTGATAGGCGCCGCTGCTCGAACTCACGTCGTCGTAGAAGCGCGACTCCTTGCCATCGAACAGGCCAGCCTCCAGCACGTGGCCGCGGGCGATCTCCCACTCGCCATTGACGCCGATGGTGCGCGGGCGGCGGCCCTCGATCTCGCTGTAGCGCTCGTCTTCCGGCAGCGCCGCCATGCCGCGGTAGCTGCCCTCGGCCTGCACCGAGAGGCTGGCCTTCTCGCCGAGCGGGCCGGCCGCATAGACCGATGCGCGCGCCTCGCGCGAGGCGCTGTCGGCGTTCAAAGGCAGGTTGCCCGAGAGGCCGAGCGAGCCGATCCAGTGGTCCTTGGGCTTGCGTGTGATGAGGTTGATCACGCCGCCCAGCGCCTCCGAGCCATAGAGCGCGGACATCGGCCCGCGGATGATCTCCACGCGTTCGACGGCGGACATCGGCAGCCAGCCGTACTGGTAGTCCGAGTGCCCGATCACGTCGTCGCTCGCGCTGATGCGGCGGCCGTCGATCAGCGTGAGCGTGTGCTTGCCTTCCAGGCCGCGCAGCGCGATGGTCTTGCGCCCGCCCACCTGGCGCGCGGTGAGCGTGATGCCGGGAGCGCCGCGCACCGCGTCCAGCAGATCGGTGGCGTTGCGCTCGGCCAGGTCCTCGGCGGTGATGACGGTGACGCTGGCGGGCGCGGTGACCGTGTCGTGCTCGCTGAGCGTTGCCGTCACGGTCACGGAGGGCAGCGCGCGCGATGCCGCTTGTGGGGCGGGCGGCGTTTCGGCCTTGGCCTGCGCGTCATGGTCCGGGGTTTCCTGGGCGTATGCCGGGCGGCCAAGCAAAAGCAGCGCCGTGATGACCGGCGCGGCAACGGATGATGGGCATGAATGCATCTGGGTCCTTGCTAGCAGTTGGATACCGCAGTGGCTGGACGCAAAGGCGTTGGGCTGGGCGGGGATGAAAACGGAGTCACCACGAGCGCGGCCACGGGGGCCGCGCGGAATTCACCTGCGCGCACATCGGGCGCGCATGACCAGCGCCCGGGGAAAGGGCAGCGGCCCGCTCATGCATCTGGACGGCGCGTTGACGGGGCGCGGCGGCTCCGGACGCATTTCGGCGTGCAACATGGCCGCGCCGGGTCATCAAAATGTATTGCGATTAATTCCTATTCGCAATATTTGTCGATCCGCGAAGAAAGACCAATGATATTTGTCAACAAATACCCATCCCGCAGCCGAACCGCCCGTGCCTGGCGGAGTCTACCGCGGGCATGTCTCGCGTTCTCAGCTCCTGGGCCTGGCGGCGGCGCTTTCTTCCCGATATGAGCGGATGCGCTCCTTGAGTCCGGGCCGGGAAGCCGATGCGACCAGTGCAGCCATGTCACCGTCCCGGTTGCCGCCGCGGGTGAGGTCCCGCAGGAACTGGCGGCTTTCCGTTGGCAGGGAGAGCGTGCATTCACTTGTTTTTTGAATCAGTTCTGGCCACTCGTCACGGGCCTGCGCGCCATGCATGAAGCCGATGCGCCGCGCATGCTCGTCGTCGAATGTGGCGGTCGTCTCCAGCAGCGAATAGGCGTTGCTTTCACCGACCAGCGCCGCCAGCCGGCGCGTGCCCAGCGCCAGGCCGAACTTCAGCCCGGGCATGCGGAACCTGCTCTGCGGCGCGCAATGGCGATGGCGGCAGGCAGCCAGCAGATCCACGCCTGCGCCGAAGTTGTTTCCATGCGCCAGCGCAAGCGTGGCGAACGGGCCGTAGGCGATCTCCTGGAGCAGTGTCTCGATGCGCACGAAGCGCAGGAGCAGATCGCCTTCGCTCTGCTCTTCATAGCCGGTGAAGTCGAAACCCGCCGAGAAACTGGCGCCGGCGCCCTGCAGTACCAGCAGCGGCACTTGCTGCGCCCTGGCCTGCTGGACGGCATCCAGCAGGGCTTCAACCAGATCGGCAGAGAGGGCGTTGCGCTTTTCGGGGCGATCGAGCGTGAGAAGCCAGTGCGTGGCGTGCCTGTCGATCAGCAGTGGGGATGGCGAACCGTTCATTGCGCGGCCACCCTGTCGGCGAATACTTCGTCGTTGTGCTCGCCCAGCGCGGGCGGGTTGATGCGCACGGGCTGGCCTTGCCCGTTGATCTTGATGGGAGAGACGAACGTCCTGGTGACGTTCTCGCCGGGCAGCGTGATTTCCTGCACCCAGTCCATGTGCCGCACCTGCGGATCCTGCAGCACCTGGGAATAGCTGTTGATCGGCGCGCACGGCACGCCGGCGGAGGCGAATTCAGAGAGCCAGTGCGCGCCGTCGTGCTCCAGGAACTTCACTTCCAGCATGTCGCGCAGCGCCTCCTGGTGTCTTGCGCGCGTGGTGGGCGATGTGAAGCGCTCGTCATCGAGCAGGCCGGGCATGCCGACAACCGCGGTGACCGAGCGCCACAGCGCATTGTTGCCTGCGGCCATCGCGAAGTAGCCGTCCTTGCAGCGGAAAGCCTGATACGGCGCGTTGCGCGGGTGGGCCGAGCCCAGCTTGCCGGGATCGCGGCCGCTGCCGAAATACTCGGAGGTCTGCAGCGCGGCGATCGCCAGCGAGGTGCCGAGCATGGGCACGTCGATGTGCGCGCCCTCCCCGGTCTGCTGCACGTGGCGCAGCGACGCGGCGACCGCATAGGCGCCATACAGGCCGGCCGCGAAGTCGCTGAGCGGCACGCCGCATTTCACGGGCGCGCCGCCGGCCTCGCCGGTCACGCTCATGATGCCGCTCATCGCCTGGATCGTGAGATCGAAGCCGCCTTCGCTGGCGCGCGGGCCGCTCTGGCCGTAGGCCGAGATGGAGCAGTACAGCAGGCGCGGGTTCACGGCCTTGAGCGATTCGTAGTCGAGTCCCAGGCGCTTCATCACGCCGGGCCGGTTGTTTTCTATGAGAACGTCGGCGGTGCGCACCAGCTCGCGCAGCCTGTCGATATCTTCGGGCGATTTCAGATCGAGCGTGACCGAGCGCTTGTTGCGGTTCAGCGATGCGAAGTTCTCGCTGAAGCCGTCGGTGATGGGGGGCCAGGTGCGCAACGTGTCGCCGCCCGTGGGGTTCTCCACCTTGATGAGATCCGCGCCCATGTCGGCCAGCAGCAGGCCGCAGAACGGCCCCGCGGCGACATTGCAAAGCTCCAGGACGCGGACGCCCTGCAGGGGAAGAAGTGTGGTGCTGTTCACTGGCATGGGATGGATCTCCTCGGATCGATGACGTCGGTGGCGCTCAGGCGCGAAAGCCATGGACAGGGCGGCGCATGCGCGCGCCGCGCCGTCCCTTCGACGGGCCTGATGCAGTACTTGGAAATTCCAAAATATAGAACACTGTTTCTAAAAATGCGATGAAACAAATTCTAATCAAAGGCGCGCGATGGTCAAGAAGGTTTGCCATGGAGAAGGCCTGGCGGCCGTTTCCGTTGCGCAATCTGTAGCGAAAAAACGCCTGGACGGGCGCCGCGCGGGAACACGCAGCCGCCGGGAGTCTCGGGGCGTGTCCATGGTCCGCTGGGCGCGGGGCGCTTGCGCGCACGCTCCGCCTGGATATCCATTTTGCGTATTTGCATGCTCGGAATCCGCATTGACACTTTTTTTTCCACGCCCGTATAGTTGCCCCATCGATCGATGAGAAATCTTGAATTGGATCGGACTCGCCACCGACGATGGCCGCGCCCGCGCGGCAAGCGGGCCGGCAGGCGAGGCCGCCGAAAGCTGCAGCCAGGGGCCGAAGGAAACTTCGGCCAATTTTCGATTCATGTAAAGAACAATGTTCCATATTTTGGAATAAGTGATGCATTCATATCCAAAGGGTAGATACATGACCGGTTTGAACAAGGCTCAAAGGCGCACGGTGTCCGGCGCGATCGCGGGTTTGCTGGCCGCGGCGGCAATGGCGGGGCTGCCCGTTTCTGCGCACGCCGCTGACGAGGCGGGCTACCCGCACAAGGAAATCGTCTTCGTCGTTCCCTATCCGCCGGGCGGTAACAGCGACAACCTCGCGCGCATCTATGCCGACCGGCTGCGCGCCAAATTGGGCGCAACCATCGTGATCGAAAACAAGCCGGGCGGCACCACTTCGCTGGGCACGGGCGTGGTGGCGCGCGCCAGGCCCGATGGATATACGCTGCTGCTGGCGACGAGCACCGCCTTCACCGTCCTGCCGCATCTGCGCGGCGATCTGCCGTACGACCCGGTCAAGAGCTTCACCTTCGTGGGCAGTCTGGCAGGCTACCTGCCGGTGCTTGCCGTGCGCAACGAACTGCCCGTCAGCACGCTGCAGGAACTGGTGGATTACGCGCGCAAGCACCCGGGCAAGCTCAGCTGGGGTTCCGCGGGCGTGGCCTCCGGCGGCCATCTCGCCGGCGAGATCCTGAAAAAGGACGCCGGGCTCGACATGCTGCACGTGCCCTTCAAGGGCTCGGCGGATTCGCTCACGGCGATGCTTGGGGGCCACACCGATTTTCTGATCGACGGCGTGGGGCTGGAGGCGGTCAAGAGCGGCCGGGCCAAGGGCATCGTGACGTTCGCCAGCGAGCGCAATCCCGAACTCCCCGATCTGCCCACGCCCAAGGAGGCGGGCTTTGACGTGACCTTGCCTTTCGAGGGTTTCTGGGGCCTTGCCGTCCCGGCGGGCACGCCCCAGCCCATCGTGGACAAGCTGGCCAAGGCAACCCGGGAGATCCTGCAGGAGCCCGAGACGCGCAAGCGCTTTGGCAACATCAGCCTGTCGGCAAGCTGGAAGAGCGGCCCCGAATACGCCAGGGACATGGATGGCGGCCGCGCGTACTACGGCGAACTGCTCAAGAAGGTGAACCTCAGCCAGTGAGCGCCCGCCGCCCCGTTTCATAAAAAGGAGATGACCCACCCCATGCACCCGCGTTTTGACGATTTCATCGCCGCCATGACCCGATTGGCCGGCGACGCCCGCCATGATGAGCGGCGCATCCTGAAGGAAGGCTCCCGATTGCTCCAGGAGCTTGTGGCGCATGACGACTGGCTCGAAGACCGCCATGCGCAGCCGCACCCCCAGTTCTATCAGCAATACCGCCTGTACTGCGCGCCTGACGACAGCTTCAGCGTCGTGAGTTTCGTGTGGGGGCCGGGCCAGAAAACCCCCATCCATGATCACACGGTGTGGGGCCTGATCGGCATGCTGCGCAATGCCGAAGTCGCCCAGTCCTTCGCGCGCGACGAGAACACAGGCACCCTGACCAGCACGGCGCAGGCGCGGCTCGAACCCGGCGATGTGGAGGCGGTCTCGCCGGCCATCGGCGACATCCATCAGGTGGCCAATGCCTACGATGACCGGGTGTCGATCAGCATCCACGTATACGGCGCGGACATTGGCAAGGTGCGCCGCCACGTGTTCGATCCCGCGACCGGAGCGGCCAAGGAGTTTGTTTCCGGTTACGCCAACTAGCCAGGATCCTGCGCCGATCCGCTCGCGCAGGCCTCGCGGATCGGGGGACGATTTCGTCAGCCGGTTCTTTGACAAGAGGAGACAGCCGATGCGCAAGCACTTGATTTCCCGCGCTCTTTTCCTGGCTCTGCCGCTGCTCGGCGCGGCAGCCGCGCATGCGGCGGACGACTACCCGAGTCGTCCCATCAAGATGATCGTGCCCTATCCCGCGGGGGGAACCGCGGACCTCATGGCCCGCAATTTCTCCGAGTTCCTGGGACGAGAGCTGGGCCAGTCGATCGTCGTGGAAAACAAGCCGGGCGCGGCCGGGCAATTGGGAACGTCGCTCACCGCCAAGGCCGTGCCCGACGGTTATACGCTGGGCCAATCCAATGCGGGCACGTTCGAGGTTTCGCCGCATCTCTACAAATCACTGCCTTACGACCTGCACGCAGACTTCGAGCAGATTGCCGTGATGGGGCGGATGGGACTGATCCTGGGCGTCAGCGCCGAGTCGCCGATCCAGTCGGTCAAGGACCTGGTGGCGCAGGCCCGCAAGCGCCCTGGAGAGATTTCCTATGCCACGCCGGGCGTCGGCTCCTCCAACCACCTGAACGGTGCGCTGTTTGCAACGACCGCCGGCTTTGAGTGGATGCACGTGCCGTTCAAGGGCGTCGCCGAGTTCCTCCCGGCGGTGCTGGGCGGGCAGGTCACGGCGCTGATCGACCAATACCCGTCCATGATGAAGCAGTTGGAAGCGGGCAAGATCCGCGGCATCGCGGTGAGCACGGCCGAGCGCATTCCTTCGTCGCCGGGCATTCCCACGTTCAAGGAAAGCGGCTACCCCGACATGGTGTCCTACAGCTGGTTCGGCCTGATGGTGCCCAAGGGGGTGCCCGCGCCCATCGTGGAAAAACTCACCGTCGCCAGCAGGAAAGTGATCAGCAATGCGGACTACCGCGCAAAAGTGGCGGCCATGGGCGCCGAGCCCAGCGACGTGATGCGCGCGGACATGCAGAGCCTTATCGACGCCAATGGCAAGGTGTGGAAAAAGGTGATAGCCGACAACCACATCGTGATCGACAAATAGCATGCGCGGCGGAGGCCGCGGAGCAGCGTTATCTTCACCGCTGCCGCCGAGAAGAGAAAATCATTCCATTCACCATCCCTCAAGAACGGAGAGGTAAGCCGGCCCAATACCGGAAACACCATGGATCAGAAAAACACAACGGAAACCAGCAGGAACGGCGCCGATGTGCTGGTGGATACGCTGCTGGGCAACGGCATCGACGTCTGCTTTGCCAACCCCGGCACGTCAGAGATGCACTTCGTGGCGGCGCTCGACCGCAAGCCGCAGATGCGCTGCATTCTTGGCCTGTTCGAAGGCGTGGTGACGGGAGCGGCCGACGGCTATGCGCGCATGGCGGAAAAGCCCGCATGCACCTTGCTGCACACCGGCCCCGGCATGGCCAACGCGCTGGCCAACATGCACAATGCGCGGCGCGCCCACACGCCGATGGTGAATATCGTGGGCGATCATGCAAGCTACCACCTGCAGCATGACGCGCCGCTCACCAGCGACATCGAATCCCTGGCCCGGCCCATGTCCAGGTGGGTCGGTCGCGTGCGCGGCGCCAATGATGTGGCCCAGAAGGCGGCGCAGGCGATCCATGAATCGACCACGCTGGGCGGCGGGGTCGCCACTTTGATCCTGCCCGCGGATGCCGCATGGTCGCGGACATCGATCTCGCCGGTGCAATCCAAGCCGGCTGAGACGCTGCAGCTCGATGAAAGCGCATTGCGCGAGAGCGTCAAGGTGCTGGAGTCGCAAGCGGGCGCAAAGACGCTGATCATGCTGTCGGGACGCGCGCTGCGCGAGGACGCGCTGGCGATTGCCCAGAGCATCGCCGAGCGCACCGGAGCGCATTTGCTGGCGCAGCAATCCAATGCGCGCACGCAGCGCGGCCGGGGCCGCGTCTCGATCGAGCGCATTCCCTACAACGTGGATGCGGCCATCAAGCTGCTCGCGCCCTACGGGCACGCCATCCTGATCGGAGCGAAAGCGCCGGTCGCGTTCTTCGCCTATCCGCAGAAGCCGGGATCGATGCTGCCGCCCGATTGCGGGATCACCGAGCTGAGCCCGCCGGGAGGTGACGCGCTGGAGGCGTTGACGCGGCTGGCGGACGCCGTGGGCGCCGCCGACCGGCCTCGATCCCTTGTCTCGCAACCTCGTATGGAGGCCGCCGGCGATCTGAGCTGGAGCGCCTCGACGCCGATCAATGCGCTGACGTTTGCGCAGGCCATGGCCGAGCTGATCCCGGAAGGCGCCATCGTCTGCGACGAGTCGGTCAGCTCGGGCCGCGACTTCTTCCGCTACACCATGCAGGCCGCACCCCATGATTACCTGCAGATCACGGGCGGCGCCATCGGCAGCGGCATTCCGCTGGCGACAGGCGCGGCCGTTGCCTGTCCTGATCGCAAGGTGGTGCTCATGCAGGCCGACGGCAGCGCGATGTACACGCTGCAGGGCCTGTGGACGCAGGCGCGCGAGCGGCTCGATGTGCTCAACATCATTATCTCCAACCGGACCTACGCGATCCTGCGCGGCGAATTCAAGAGCGTCGGGGCGGGCACTCCAGGCAAGAACGCCTGCCAGATGCTGGATCTGGACAATCCCGCCCTGGACTGGCTGGCCATCGCCAAGGGGTGCGGGCTGGAGGCCGTTCGCGTGTCCAGCATCGCGGAATTCGGTGATGCGGTCAGAGCCGCGCTCGCACGCAAGGGGCCGTTCCTGATCGAGGCGGTTTTCTGATCTACGGGCATACCCGGTGGGGCGGTTGACATTGTTGACAAGTGAGCCGCCAAAAGCCGGATTCTCAACAGGTCCATCAACAGAAAACCCGTGCTTATTCACAGCTCATCAACAAGTGGATTGTTGTGAAAACCTATTTAAATTCAATGAATTGAAGAAACAATTTCAATTCAAATGAAACGATTTTTGAGGGATTTCGGATGAATCATCAATCTGTGAATAACTTTGTGGAGCAATGACGATCAAGAGCCGCCGAGCGGAGCCTGGCACGCATAGGCCTCGCACACAAGGCCGTCGCCGCCGTACCGAGCCCGCTCTCGGGTGAGCGCCAGCCAGCCCATATGGCGCGAGGCCTGTGGAAAAGCCTGTTGAAAACCTATGGGCTGCGTGTGATCAAAGCCGGGTGTGCTGTGGATTCATCAGTCCAGCCGGATGGCGGAAGCCTGGGTGACCGTGCGCCAGCGGGCCAGTTCCGTTTCCAGCTCCGCGCGGAAGCTCTCCGGTGAATTGAGAATCGGCTCGACCCCGCGTGCGGTCATGCCCTGTTGCGCTTGCGCGCCGCTCATGGCCTTCCTGGTGGCCTCATGCAGGGTGTGCGCGAGTTCGGCATTCAGGTTCGGCGGAGCGAACAGGCCGAACCACGTCGTCGTGTCATATCCCGGCGCGCCGGATTCGTCGAGTGTCGGGATGTCTGGCGCCGAGGGCGAGCGCTGGCGCGAGCTCACTCCCAGCGCCCGCAGCTGGCCGCTCTGGATATAGGGAAGAGACGATGGCAGCGTGTCGAAATAGGCCGCGACATGGCCGCCCAGCAAGTCGGTCAGCACCTGGCTGCTGCCCTTGTAGGGAATGTGGCGCAGGTTGGAGAGCCCGGTCTTCTGGATGAACAGTTCCGCAGCCATGTGGGTGATGTTGCCCGTGCCGGCGGAACCGTAGGGCACCGGCTCGGCACTGCGGCGCACGTAGTCGATGAAGTCCCGGGTCGTCTTCACCGGCAGCCTGGGATTGACCACCAGCACCAGCGGCGTCGAGCCCAGATTGGTGATGGGCGTGAAGTCGCGCAGCGGGTCGTAGGGCGTCTTGGTGGATAGCACGGGGCTGATGGTCTGGCTGGCCGTCACCCCCAGCAGCAGCGTGTAGCCGTCGGCTGCTGCGCGGGCGACCTCGGAGGCGGCGATCACGCCGTTCGCACCGGCCTTGTTCTCCACCACGATGCTGCCGCCCAAGGCCTGTCCGAGCTGCTGGGCGACCTGGCGCGCGACGAAGTCCGCGCCGCCGCCGGGAGGAAAGCCGACCAGCAGCCGGATGGGCTTGTCCGGATATTTGCCGCTGGCCAGCGCGGAGCGGGGCAGTAGCGGCATGGCCGCCAGCGCGGTGCATGCGAGAGCCTGGCCCATCCATTGCCTGCGGCCAGCGTGAAGAGGGGAAGAGTGTGGCATCCAATGTCTCCTGTCGATGTTGTAGGAATAAGGCGCCGCGTGAGCGCCCCGATCGGTGCATGTGGCGTAGAAAACCGCGCCACGCGGTATGCGAATGCTCAGGTGCCGGGTTCTGTGCGCCTGCCCAGGTGCGGCCACAGTTGCGCGACCACTTCGCGGTGGTCTGCATAGGCGAAGCAGCTGTTCAGGCGGGCGCGGTGCAGATGTTCATTGGCGGGGTCGTTGAGTTCCGCCAGGCGCTGGGGTGCAAGCCCCTGGAATGCCGTGGTGGCCATGGGGCCGAGCAGCTCGACGATATGCGTGCATGAGGCCGCGCCCTTGAGCAGCTCGCGCGCCTTGCGGTTCCAGCCCGCGCCCATCTGCAATCCCTTGAGTGGCGCGAGCGTTTGCTGTGCGCCCAGGCAGACGCCGAAGGGCGTGGCGCGCATGCGCGCGGTGGCATCGACCACCCGCATGCCGGCATCGATCACCAGTGTGACGGTGATGTCGTGCAAGGGCGTGCCGGGCGCTGTGTCTTCGCTGGTGAGCTGGCGGCGAAACGCGTGCCGCTTGGTGTCCACGAGACGGCCCTCGACTTCATGCAGGCCGTCGTCTCGCCGGTAAAAGCGCAGGTCGATCCGGCGATGATGCAGTTCCTCGCGCTGAACGTGCTGGTCCATGGCGGGAGCCGCTCAGGCGGTTTCGCGTACGGCTGCCCAGGCGAATGAACCGGGCTTGTGCGCCTGTACGCCGCCTGATTCGAGCAGCGCGTCGATCTTCTCGGCACCCAGGCCCAGCGATTGCAGGATCTCCCGCGTGTGCTCGCCCAGTTCGGCGGGCGCGATGGTGCCGATCCCGTCGCTGTCCGCTCCAGCGCGAGGGAACTCCGGCACGTCGAACCCCATGCCGCGAAACTCCACCGTGCGCAGCTTGCCGGGCTGATGCGCCTGTTCGGCCTCGAGCACGCGCTCGAGCGGCAGCACCTCGGTGCAGCCCACGCCGTGGGACTTGAGCGTGGCCTGCACGGCATCGAGATCGTGCGCGGCAATGGCGTTCCTCACCATGTCCTCCACTTGCTCGCGCGCCTTCTTGCGCATCTTGAGCGTGGCGTACCGGGGATCTCCGCCATAGGGCAATCGCATGGCTTCGCAGAACTTGGCCCAGTGGCCGTCGGTCAGCATGAGCAGATACAGCCAGCGCTCGTCGCGCGTGAGATATGCGCCGTAGCCCGGCATGGCGAACTCGCCGTGGGGTTCGCGCTCCGGGCGGCCCAGCAGATGCTGCTTGAGCTGCACGGCCACCAGGTCGCGGGAGGCCACGTGCAGGCCTGTTTCGTAGAGGCCGACCTCGACGTGCCGGTCTTCGGCCGTCGCGGTTTGCTGATCGCGCAGCAGCGACGCAAGAATGCCGATCACGGCATACGCGCCCGCGAACTGGTCATGGTAGGAAGGGCCGAGGCGGCTTGGGCGTCCGTTCACGCGATTGGCCTCCATGACTCCGGTGGAGGCTTCCGCCACGGGGTTGGAGGCCAGATCGTCCGCCTGCGGACCGGCCGCATAGCCGCGGATGTGGCAATAGATCAGCTTGGGATTGACGCGTTCGCAATCCACGCGCGACACGCCGAGCTTGCGGGCGGCCTTGGGCGCCAGGTTGTGCACCAGCGCGTCGCTGTTCATGAGCAACTGGTAGAGGGCCTCGCGGCCTTCGGGCCTGGACAGGTCCAGGCACATGCTTTTCTTGCCATGGCTGTAGGCGATGAAGGTACCGCTCGGGCCGCCGCGCACCAGGGCGCGTGTGGGATCCCCGATGGGCGGCTCGATCTTGATCACTTCCGCGCCCAACTGGGAAAGGATGTGCGTCGCAAAGGGTGCGGCAAGCATGGAACCGAGCTCGATCACGCGCCGTCCGGCAAGGGGAGGTGTTGACATGGTTGATCCTGGTTATTGAAAAGAATGCATTCTATAAATTATCGGTTTTCAATATTGCCTCTGTCAAAAGCTAAAGCACTGGGGAAATCCCTGTTGTTTTGACTTTGTCTAAATTTATATGATGCATTCTATTGACGCTGGCATGGCGCTCAGGCTTGCAGTTCCCTCAAACAATATTTCAGGAGACGAGACATGCAGAGAAGGTCGTTCATCACTACGGGCGCTGCCGCGGCAGCGTCGGTTGCCATGCCGCAATGGGTGGGCGCGCAGCAGGTGTCGCCCGGCATCGACGTTGCAAACAAGACCGTCACCGTGGGTGCGTTCACGCCGATCACCGGCCCGGTTCCGTTCTACACGGTGCTCACGCATGCGGCCGAGGCGTGCTTCAAATGGGCCAATGAGACCAACGCGCTGAACGGCTGGAAGATCAACTACGTCACCTACGACGATGGCTACGAGCCCGCGCGCAGCGTGGCGGTGACCAGGCGTCTGGTCGAGGAAAACAAGATCTTCGCGCTGGCAGCGCCCACCGGCACCGCGCAATCGGTGGCAGTGATTCCCTATGCCAAGGAAGTGGGTCTTCCGGTGATTGGCCCGATCGGCGGCGCGACGGCGCTGTTTTCCGAGCGCCTGGTATTTCCGCTGTTGCCGGACTATGGCTGGTCCGCCGCGGCGAATCTGGATTTCGCGCTGACCGATCTGAAGGCATCAAAGGTGGCGCTGCTGTGGGAGAACGATGAGCTGGGACGCTCCGCGAAGCGCGGCTTCGATCTCTATATGGATGCCCACAAGAAACAGGCGGCCGAGTCGATTCCCTTCGAAGTGCGCAACACCGACTTTACGCCGCACGTGCGCAAGCTGGCCAACGCCAAGGCCGATGTGGTGATTCTGTTCGGCTCCAACGCCAACCTTGCTTCCGCGCTCAAGGCGGCGGATCGCGTGGGCTTCCAGGGCAAATGGATGGCGCCGTTCTTCACCGCCGACCCGACCACGCGCAAGCTCGCGGGCGACCTGCTCAACGGCACGTACTTCTCATCGTGGCTGATGCCGGTGGGCGCGGACGATCCCGAGATCAAGGCCTATCGCGAGAACGTGGCCAAGCTCTACCCGAATGATCCGGTAGGGGTTTTCGGGCTCAATGGCTGGAGCAACGGCGCGCTGTTCGTCAAGGGCTTCAAGATGCTGCTGGACAGCGGCAAGCCGCTCACCCGTGCCCATCTGGTGGATGTGATGGAGACGATGACCAACGCCAGCATTGGCGGCGCGCGCAACGTCGGCTACAAGGCGGGCGATCACCGGGGCGCGCGGCAGGAAGGGATCATCGAGGCGCAGGCCGACGGCGGTTTCAAGCTGGTGCGTGATTTCCGCCCGTATCCCGCCGCCGTCTTCGACGCCAAGCTGGCCTGAGCAAGGAGTGACGCAAGGTGAATGCTGCTGCATATGAATCCTGGATCGGCCGTGAAGACGAGCAACGCGAGTCCATCCTCCCGCACGCAGTGCAGGCGATGGCCGCAACGCTGGACATGGAGCGTGCTCCCGGCCCGGGCGAGGCGCTGCCGCCGGGCTGGCAATGGATGTTCTTCAACCCCCTGGTGCGCAGGAGCGGCCTGGGCACCGACGGGCATCCGCAACGCGGCGGATTCCTTCCTCCGATCGAGCTGCCGCGGCGCATGTGGGCGGGCAGCCGCATCCAGTATCTTGCCGACCTGCCGATCGGCGGCGCGGCCATGCGGCGCAGCCTCATCGGCAAGGTGGAAAACAAGGTGGGCAAGCGCGGATCGCTGTGGTTCGTGACCGTGGTGCATACGACGACATGCGATGGCAAGACATGCATTGTCGAGGAGCAGGACATCGTCTACCGGGAAGCCACTCCGCCCGGCACGCCGCGGCCCAAGGCCGAGCCGTATGCCGAAGAGGCTCAGTTCGCACGGGAATTCAGCCCGGACACCACGCTGCTGTTCCGCTATTCGGCACTCACTTTCAACGGCCACCGCATTCATTACGACCAGGCTTATGCGCGTGATGAGGAAGGCTACCCCGATCTCGTGGTGCACGGCCCCCTTACCGCCACGCTGCTGCAGCAACTGGCGCTCGAGCAGGGCGGCGGCAGGCAGATCGCGCAGTTCGACTTTCGCGGAGTGAGTCCGCTGTTCGTGGGCCGCGCGTTCCGGCTCGAAGGGCGCAGGGACGGCGATGCAAGCCTTGCGTTATGGGCGCGTGGGCCCGATGGAGAACTGGCGATGTCGGCCAGGGCCGTATTTCGCTGAATGCGCGCTGAACGGACAGACCCACACCAAGAACATCAAGGAGCAATGCAATGACACAACATATGAGCGGTCCGGCCGATCTGCGCGGACAGGTCGCATTCATCACCGGCGGCGCGGGCGGCATGGGCCGGGCCATCTCCGCGGCTTTTGCCGCGGCGGGAGCGAAGGTGATCGCCACGGACCGCGCGCCGAGCGAAGACATCGGCCCGGGCATCGAATACCTGCAGTACGACGTGACCTCGCGCGCGGCGACCGATGAGGTCATCGACTCCGTGATCGCACGGCACGGCAAGATCGACATCCTGGTGCTCTGCGCGGGCATCATCGCGCGCACCCCGCTGGGGGACAGCACGGATGACGAGTGGGACGCGATCATGAACGTCAACGTGCGCGGCGTGGTCAATCCGACCCGCAAGCTCTTTCCTCTGATGTGCGGGCAGGGCTTCGGCAAGATCCTGGCGGCGGGCTCCATCGCGGCGAAGAACGGCGGCGTCGCGTCCGGCCCCGCCTATGTCGCTTCCAAGAGCGCGGTCCACGGAATGATGCGCTGGATCGCCAAGGCGGGAGCGCCCCACGGCGTATACGCCAACACGCTCGCGCCCGGACCGGTGGAGACGGCGATGTGGGCCAACGTGACCGGCAACGTGGCGCCTTCGGCCAACAACACGGTGCCGCTGGGCCGCTACGGAACCGCGCAGGACATCGCGCAGGCGGCACTGTTCCTGTGCTCGCCGGCATCCAACTGGATCACCGGCACGTCGCTCGACATCAGCGGCGGCATGTGGATGAACTGATCGCGCAACCAACGGAGACAAGCCATGACAGCGAACAGCAATGCAGCTCCCGTGATCGGTTTCGTCGGCCTTGGCGTGATGGGCGGCCCGATGTGCCGCAACGTCGCGCTCAAGCATGCCGGCCCCGTGCTGGCGTTTGATTCCAACGATGCGGCGTTCGATGCGGTGAAGGAAACCAAGGCGCGCCGTGTGGCCAGCCTTGCGGAACTGGCGGCCGAGGCCGACATCGTGCTGCTGTCCCTTCCCGGCGGCCCCGCGGTCGAAGCGGTATGCCTGGGTGCCGGAGGATTGGCGGGCGGAGCACGCAAGCCGGAGGTGATCGTGGATCTGAGCACGACCACTGTTGCCTCGGCGCGCGCGGTGGGCGAGCGGCTTGCCGCGCAGGGTGTGGCCTTTGCCGATGCGCCTGTCGCCCGCACGCGGGAGGCGGCGCAGCGTGGCGAGTTGAGCATCATGGTGGGAGCATCCGCGGAATTGTTCGCCCGCATCGAACCCCTGCTGCGCTACATGGCCTCGGACGTCACGCTGTGCGGCGCCGTCGGCTGCGGGCAGGTGGTCAAGCTCATCAACAATGCGCTGGTGTTTGAAAACACCGTCGCGCTGGCGGAGATGATGGTGCTTGGCGAGCGCGCGGGGGTTGCTCCGGGAACCTTGCTGGACGCGGTATCGAAGGGTTCGGGCGACAGTTTCGTGCTGCGCAACCATGGCCGCAAGGCCATGCTGCCGCGCGACTTTCCTGAAAAATCGTTTCCGCCCGAGTATGTGCTCAAGGATATCGGCTACGTGCTGGAGCTTGCCAGCTCGACCGGTGTGGATGCGCAGGTGACGGAGCTGGCGCAGCGCTATTACTCGGCCACCGCGCGCAATGGTTTCTCGGGACGGTACTTTCCCGCCGTCATCGAAGTCATCGACAACGGCGGGCGCACTGCCACATCCGCGAAGGGCTGACCATGGCCGACCTGCTGGGACTCATCTGGGCGGGCGTGATCAGCGGATGCCTTTACGCGCTGGGCGCGATCGGCATTGTGCTGATCTACAAAAGCTCCAATGTCGTGAATTTCGCGCACGGCAATCTCGCCGGCCTGGCGGCATTCCTGGTGTTCGGCTTCACCGCGGGCATTCTCGGCAACCTGGCCTGGGGCGCGGCGCTGATGATCACGCTGGCCATCATGGCGGCGGTGATGGCGGTGAGCTACCTTGTCATTGCGCCGCTGGTGTTCAAGTCGGATCTCACGAGCACCATCGCCACCCTGGGCATCGGCTTGATCGCCCAGGGCATGACGCAGCTTGTCTTCGGGTCGAACGTGGTTTCGCTCGATCTGCCGCTTCCCCATTGGAAAATGCAGGTCGGCGCGATGCGGATCACGTCGTATGACATGGCGGTGCTGGTTGTCACGGCGGCGTCCGTGGGGCTGCTGTATCTGCTGATCGAGCGCACGCGCGTGGGCATCGCTTTTCGCGCGGTGTCCGCCAACCCCTTCGCCAGCCGCGTCTGCGGGCTGAGCCTGCGGCGCATCCACCTGTTTTCGTTTGTCGTGGCGGGCCTGCTGGGGCTGGTGGCCGCGCTGCTGATCGTTCCCACGACCTTTCTGTCTTCCACCAGCGTCGCTTCGTTCATGCTGCAGGCTTTTGCCGCCGCGGTGGTGGGCGGATTCAGCAGCCTGGCCGGAGCGGTGGTGGGCGGCGTGTTCATCGGCGTGCTCATGAACCTGCTGTCTTTCTATGTGGCCGCCGAGTTCACCAATACCTATCTGCTGCTGGTGATTCTGGTGACGCTGAATGTCTTTCCCAAGGGCGTCCTGACCCGCCGTGGAGGTAGCCGTGTCTGAAGCAAGCCTCTCCAAAGCGCCTGTGCTGCGCGCAGCGCTGCCATCGGCCGGCAAGCCGGCCGCGAGCAGGCCGCGCTCTCTTCGGGCGGGCGCAGCGCTGGTGGTTCTGCTGGCGTTGATCGCGTTGCCGCTCGTCGCGGGTGGGTACTGGTCGTTCACGCTCGGCCTGTGCTTTGCCAACGCGATTGCGATTCTTTCGGTGAGCTTTCTGGTGCGGTATGGCGGCGAAGTGTCGATCGGCCATGGCGTATTCGTGGCCGCGGGAGCCTACACGGTGGCATTGATGGAAAAGTATCTTGGTGTCTCCGTGCTGGTGGCGCTGCCGTTCGCGGCGGTCGCGGGGGCGCTGCTGGGCATGGCATTTGCGTATCCATCGCGCAATCTCTCGGGTATCTATCTGGCCGTGGCGACGATGGCGCTCGCGCTGGCCTTGCCCGAGGTGCTGCTGTACTTCAGCAATGCCACCGGCGGGTATGAGGGCCTGTATGTGAAGAAGGATGCGCTGCCCGGCGTGTCGCGGGAGCTGCAGCGCTATTACCTGCCGCTGGGCGGGCTGGTGCTGGTGGCGTTGCTGCTCAGGCAGTTCCGCCGCTCGCGCCAGGCGCTGGCGCTGCTGCTCATCCGCACGTCGGCGCCCGCCGCGGAGTCCTCTGGCGTGCGCCGCAGCTGGGCGCGGCTGGCTTGCATGGCGCTGTCCGCGGCCATTGCGGCGATCGGCGGGGCGCTGCTGGCGTTCAGCTCTTCCACGGTGTCGCCCAATAGTTTCACGCTGTGGACTTCCATCTTTCTGCTGGTCGGATCGGTGGTGAGCCTCTATTCGCTGGGAATGTTCGGCAGCCTGATCGGCGGCATTTTTCTCACGCTCATGCCGCTGCTGCTGGCGGGGGCGGGTGATTGGGTGCCGATCCTGTATGGCGGCGCGCTGCTGGCGGTGGTGCTGGGCGCCAACCTGATCCCTGAGTCGTGGCGCGCTCGCCTGGCGGGAGAACGTTCATGATGGCGGCATCCACTTCGATGGAGGTCCAGGGCACCGTCCCGTTGACGGTGGACCGCCTGTCGCTGTCCTTCGGCGGCAATCGCGTGCTGCAGGATATCGGCCTGTCCGTGCTCCCCGGACAGATCACGGGACTCATAGGTCCGAATGGCGCGGGCAAGACCAGTTTCTTCAACTGTCTTACCGGACTGTATTCGCCGCAGGCGGGCAGCATCTGCCTGGGGCCGCGGCACCTGGAGCGCATTGCGCCCGCAGGGCGCGCTGCGCTGGGTTTCTCGCGCAGTTTTCAGCACGTGGCGTTGTGCCCGGAGTTGTCCGTGGCGGAAAACGTGATGATCGGCCTGGACCGGCAGGCGCATGCGGGCTGGCTCAGCGCATTCCTGCCGCTGGCGAGCGGCAATGCCGAGCGTGAGGCGCATCGCGCCCTGGCCTTGGCGGCACTGGCGCGGCTGGGTGTCGCAGGCGTCGCGGATGAGTTTCCCGCGCGACTGCCGCCGGGCGTGCTGCGGCTAGTGGAGATCGCGCGCGCCATCGCGGGAAAGCCGCGCGTGCTGTTGCTCGACGAGCCGGCGGCAGGGCTCAATTCGGTGGAAACGCGTGATCTCTCGAATGCGCTCAAGAAGCTGCGTTCGCCCGATCTCATCGTGCTGGTGGTGGAGCATGACATGGACCTGATCATGGAAGTGTGCGACAGCATTCATGTACTCAACAGCGGCAGGCTGCTGGCGTCCGGCACGCCTGCGCAGATTCGGGTGAATCCGGAAGTCGTGCGTGTCTATCTGGGAGACGATGATGAGTGAGCGCCCGCCGTCGATCCTGGAGCTGGATGGCCTTTGCGTGAGCTACGGCGCGGGCCCTGTCGTGCATGGCGTGTCGCTGGCGATGGACCAGGGCTGCGTGGCCGGCCTGCTGGGAGCCAACGGAGCCGGAAAATCAAGCACGCTGCGCGCCATCGCCGGGCTCGAGCCGTCCGGTGGGCGCGTGCTGTTCGAAGGCCGCGACATTTCATCACTGACTGCCGCACAACGCTTCCATGCCGGTATCGTCTACGTGCCCGAAGGCCGCGCCATCGTCACCGATCTCACCGTGCAGGAGAACCTGACCCTGGGCGGTTACTTCGTGGATAAGCCCACGCGTGCGCGGCGTCAGCGGATGGTGCTGGAGTTCTTCCCGGAAATCGCCAATCGCATTCATGCGCCCGCGGGCCTGCTCAGCGGCGGCGAGCAGCAGATGCTGGCCATCGGGCGAGGCCTGATGTCCGGGCCGCGCCTGCTGCTGCTCGATGAGCCGTCGCTCGGCCTGGCGCCGCTGCTCGTTGCGCGTGTCTACGAACGGCTGGCGGCGATACAGAAAGAGCAGAACCTGTCGGCGTTGCTCGTGGAGCAGAGCTTTCATGCGGCGGCTAAGCTGGCGACATGTGCCTGGGTGATGCGCCATGGGCACATCGTCGGCACGCTGGATGCGCAGGATCTGCGCAGCCGTGAGGGCCGCCAGCGCGCCATCGATGCCTACCTTGGCGCACGGCAGGAAACCGCCGCCGGCGCCAACGCATGACACAGGAGACAACGAATATGCAGAACCTCCAACTCCAGGGCCGTGTGATCGCGGATGGACTGTTGTTCCCGGAAGGCCCCGTCGCAATGCCCGATGGCAGCGTGCTGGTGGCGGAAATCCAGGGTGCGCGCCTCGTGAAGGTGTGCGCGGATGGCAGCAGGCAGGTGCTGGCCGAACTCGGCGGCGGCCCCAACGGCGCGGCGCTCGGGCCGGACGGACACGTCTATGTCTGCAACAACGGAGGTTTCAGCTGGCGTACGGACGATGGGTTCACCCGGCCCACCGGGGCGGCAGCGGACTACCGAGGCGGTTTCATCCAGCGTGTGAACCTGTCGACAGGCTCCGTGCAGACGCTGTACAGCGAGTGCGACGGCAGGCCGCTTCATGGGCCGAACGACATCGTATTCGATGCACATGGAGGCTTTTGGTTCACGGATTTCGGCAAGGCCTTCGATGACCGCATCATGCGCGGCGCGCTGTACTACGCGAGCACGGACGGCAGCTTCATCCGCCGCGCGGCGCAGCATCTGCTCACGCCAAACGGCGTGGGCCTGTCGCCCGATGGCAGGACGCTCTACGTGACGGAAACGGAGTCGAGCCGGCTGTGGTCCTATCCCATCACCGACCGTGGTGAGCTGGGGCTGGCACCTTGGCCGTCGCCCAATGGCGGCCAGCTGGTGCATGGCCTGCCGGGCTATCAACGCTTTGACTCTCTGGCGGTGGAGGAGGGCGGCAACGTCTGCGTGGCGACGCTCGTGCGCGGCGGCATCAGCGTGTTCTCGCCATCGGGGGAACTGCTGGAGTTCCACGTCGCGCCGGAGAGCTACTGCACCAATATCTGCTTTGGCGGACCGGACCGGCGCACCGCATTCATCACTTTGTCGGGCCATGGGCAGTTGTTTGCCGCCGAATGGCCAAGGGCCGGATTGCCGCTTGCGGCATGACGGATGGATTGATCACGAACTTATCCAGGAGAGCGCATGAAATCAGGTTTCTTGAAACAGGGCCGGCGGGCCATGATGCTGTGTTCGCTGGCAGCGGTGTGGGCCCTGCCGTCCCAGGCCCAGGCTTGGCCGGACAAGCCGATTCGCGTGATCGTGCCCTACGCCGCGGGACAGGGCGCCGACGTGCTGATGCGGCTGCTCGGCCAGGAGCTCTCGGCCTCATTGGGCCAGCCCGTGATCGTGGAGAACAAGGCGGGCGCGGGCGGCAATATCGGAACGGCGGCGGCGGCCAAGTCGGCGCCAGACGGCTACACCTTTTTGCTGGGAACGAACGCGACCAATGCGGCCAACGAGTTTCTCTACAGCAACCCGGGCTACAGCCCGGCCACGGATTTCGAATCCGTGGCGATGATCGGGCTGCTGCCCATGGTGATCAGCACCTCGGCTGCGGATATTCCCGCCAACGGGGTGGCAAAGCTCATCACCCAGGCCAGGGCCCATCCGCAGTCGCTGAACGTGGGGTTGCCCAGCACCACCGCCAATGTCGTGTTCGCGCAATTCGTGAAGATGGCCGACGCGCCGCTGTTCGGCGTGAAGTACAAGGCGTCGGGGCAGGCGCTGACGGACACCATCGGCGGGCAGATTCCGTTGGTCATCGACACGGTGACGGCGTCGCGCGCGCACATCGCCGCGGGCAGGCTGAAGGCGATCGGCATCACCTCGCGCAACGCCAGCGAAATGCTGCCGGGCGTGCAGTCGGTAGCGGAACAGGGGGTTTCCGGCTTTGACGTCGTGGCATGGGATGCATTATTTGCACCCAAAGGCACGCCAACTCTGGTCATTCACAAGATGAGCGATCACATTGCTCAGGCCCTGGCCATCCCCGAGATGCGCAAGCGCATGATGGACATCGGCGTGGAGCCGCTCGTCATGGATCCAGCGAAATTAAAGGATTTCGTGCAACTTGAGCGCAAAAAATGGGGTGATGTGATCGTTTCGGCCAACATTCGCATCGACTGAAACTGATCCCGCCACGTCGTTGACCCGGAAACTTACCTGGTTGACATCTTTCCAAAAAGAATGCATTCTGCATTTGGCATTATCTAAAGGAGCATTTATTCATGAATACCGCCACTCTCGAACCGCAAGTCGCACAATCCGACGTGGGCAACCGCCCCGCTGAAGGCCGCATCACCGACGAGGCCGTCGCCGCCGCGCGCGCCATGATCGGGCTGCACCTGCGCCCCGAAGGTCCCTACCTGCAGGACGCGACGGCAGACACGCTGCGCAATTGGTGCAACGGTATCGGAGACCTGAATCCGCTGTACCGCGATGTGGGTTACGGTGCGGGCACCCGGTACGGCAGCCTGGTGGGCCATCCGATGTTCCCGATGGCATTCGGCTGGCTGGGCCGCACGCGCTGGGGACTGCCGGGCGTGCATGGTTTCTACGCGGGCAATGATTGGGAGCTCTTTCGCAACATCAAGCCGGGCGATCGCCTGACCGCCATCGAGCGCGTGGTGGGTGTGGAGGAAAAGCAAAGCCAGTTTTCAGGGCGCCTCGTGCTGCAGTACGTGGAAGCGTCGTACTACAACCAGCGCAGTGAATTGGTGGCGCGAGGCCTGGGCACCTGCACGCGCCACGAGCGCAAGGCGGCGCGCGATGCGGGCAAGTACAAGGAAATCGTGCAGCATGAATACACCGACGAAGAGCGCGATCGCATCGACGAGATCGTGCTCAACGAGCCCAAGAACATCCGCGGCGCGAACGTGCGCTATTGGGAAGAAGTGGAAATTGGCGAGGAGCTGCCCACCATCGCGCGCGGTCCGCTGTCGCTGATGGACACCATGGGCTTCCTGGTTGGCTGCGGGCGTGGCCATACGCACGGCGTCGTGCTGCAGGCGGCGGTGAAGCACCCGGGCCACTTCTTTCGCAACCCCGAGGCGGGCGGCGGTGTCGAGTACACCGGTATCGGCCACCACCGCGAGTCGGTCGCCAAGGAAGTGGGCGTGCCAGGCACCTACGACTACGGACCGCAGCGTTCGTCGTGGATGTGCACGCTGGTGACGAACTGGATGGGTGATGCGGGCGTGCTCAAGCGCGTGCGCACCGAGATGCGCCGCTTCAACATCGTTGGCGACACCACGTTCTGCAAGGGCAAGGTCGTGCGCAAGTACGTGAAGGACAAGACGGGGCTGGTGGACATCGAGATCCAGGCGGTCAATCAGCGCGGCGAGTTGACCACTCCCGGTATCGCCACCGTGGCGCTGCCTTCGCGCGACGTCAGGCTGCCCGCGTTCCTCGATGGCTCGGCCATCGATCTGGAACTGCCGGTGGTGCGCTGACGAGAAACGGTAGAGGTCAACACGAGCGAGAAGCAGGAGGTTCACATGCAAGGCGACTGCGCGACAACGTCCCACACGGAGCTGCCACTGGCGGGATGCCGGGTCATCGAGCGTTCGCGTTCGGTGGCCGCGGCATACGCGGGCCGGCTGCTTGCCGCCATGGGGGCGGAGGTAGTGATGCTGGAGCCTCCCCAAGGCTCGCAACTGCGAAGCGCGCCGCCCTTGCTGGAGGACACCGGAGAGAGCGCGCTGTTTGCCTATCTGGCCCTGGGCAAACGCAGCACCGTTGCCGATCCCGGCGACGCCTCGCAGCGTGCGAACCTGATGCAACTGCTGGGCAATGCGCACATTCTGATCGACGATACCCCGGTGGCCGAACGCGCCGCAGCCGGCTTCGACCCGCAGAGCATCGCGGCCGCGTTCCCCCATCTGGTGTATGTGAGCGTCCTGCCGTTTGGCGCGGCTGGTGACAAGGCGCACTGGAGCGCCGAGGAAATCAACCTGCTGCATGCGGGCGGAGAAGGCTTCTTGCTGCCCAACGGACTGGCGAACGAGATGTTCCCCGATCGTCCGCCGCTCAAGATATATGGCCACTTCGGCGGCTACCAGGGCGGCTGCGTGGCTGCGATGAGCGCGCTGGCCGCATGGTGGGCGGCCCCCGCGGCGGGCGGTCAATTCGTTGACGTGTCGGTGCAGGACGCCGTTCTGGCCGTGGGGGCCTTTGCCCTGCAGCGCCTGGGCGATGGATCGCTGGAGCATCGCACCAGCAGGCGCTTCCGTTATGGCGGTGTGTTCAGGACACTTGACGGCTATCTGGAGCTGCTCACGCTGGAGGACCGGCAGTGGCGCGGTCTGGTGCAGTTGCTCGGCAGTCCGGACTGGGCATGCGATCCCGCATTGGAGGATCCGCTCGAGCGCAGCCGCCGCGGAGACGAGATCAATGCGCACATCCGCGAATGGATGGCGCGGCATGAGGTGGACGACATCGTGCGGCGCGCGCAGGAGCTGGGCGTGCCGGCGGCGAAGTACCGCACGCCGCAAGACGTGGTGCGCGGCGACCATGAGCGGGCTCGGGGATTGTTCGCGCGAGCGACGCTGCAAAGCGGGCGCGAGGTGGATTTGTTGAAAGCGCCGTTCCAGTTTCACTGCTCGCCCCTTCCCGCTGAAGGCTGCGTGCCCGCGCTGGGCGAAATGACGGAGGAGATGCTGTGACGAATCGAGACAATGCGCCGTTGGCGGGCGTGCGGATCGCGGACTTCACGATCCATGCGGCGGGGCCGTTCTGCACGCACATGCTGTCGCAACTGGGAGCCCAGTGCATCAAGATCGAGAGCCTGAGCAGGCCCGATGCGTTCCGCAAGCCGCATGCCGTGTATGGCCGCATGCATGCGGCGACGTTCGATCAGGTATCGGCCAACAAGCTGTCGGTGCGGCTCAACCTGAAGCAGCCCGAGGCCGTGGAGATCGCCAAGCGTATCGTCGCAGTCTCGGACATCGCGGCGGAGAGCTTCCGTCCGGGGGTGATCAAGCGTCTCGGGCTGGGATTCGACGTGCTGCGCGAGGCCAAGCCGGACATTGTGATGCTGTCGCTTTCCTCATGCGGCCAGAACGGACCGGACTCGCATTTCGCTGGTTACGCGCCCCTGTTCGGCGCATGGGGAGGCCTGGGCTGGATGACGGGTTACGCCGATGGCCCTCCGGTGGAGATGCGCCACGTCATGGACCATTCCGCGGGCGTGCATGCCGCGCTGGCAACGATTGCCGCGCTGCACCAGCGCCGCCGCACGGGAAGGGCGCAGCACGTGGACCTGGCCGCGCGCGAGGTGGCGTCCGCGATGATCGGCGATGCGCTGGCCATGGCCAGCGCGGGATTCACCCCGCAGCGGCCGGGCAATTCCAGCCCCGCCATGGCGCCGCATGGCGTGTATCCCAGCGCGCGCGCGGACCGCTGGATCACGCTCGCCGTGCGCAACGACGAAGAATGGCGGGGCCTTCTTCAGGCGCTGAACGTGGAGTGCGATGCGCCGCATCTGGGCACCGCGCAAGGGCGTCTCAAGCATGCCGCGGTGGTGGATGACCTGGTTTCGCGGTGGCTTTCGGCGCATGATGCCGATGCGATCGTGCAGCGGCTGCAGCGCGCGGGCGTGAGCGCGCACGTTTCATGGAACATGCAGGACATAGCGGATGATCCGCATTTGCGCGCGCGCGGCACGGTCACGCAGGTGAGCGCGGATGACGTGCCCGCGCGTCCCGCGGTGGGCGCTCCGGCGCGGTTCAGCCGCACGGATGATGTCGGCATCCACAGGCTCACGCCCGCGTTGGGCCAGGATGAGGACTATGTGTTCGGCGAGTTGCTGGGCATGTCGCGCACGCAGCGCGCGGAGCTGGAAGGCCGCGAGGTCATACTTTGAAAATTCGGCAGGTAATGACAAGGGAGAGGTAACACGTGAAGGATTCCATTTATCTGGTGCTGGACATGGAGAACGATCTCGTCCATGCGGACGGTTTCAACGGCAAGGCCGCATACGGCGAGCAGGTGCGCGGGCGCGGCATCATCGAAAAGACGCGCCACGCCATTGACAAGGCGCGCAAGGCCGGCATCCACGTCGGCTTCGTGCGCGTCGGGTTTTCTCCGGACTATCGTGAATGTCCGCCGAACTCCCCCATTTTCTCGGGTGCGCGCAAGAACGGCATTTTCCAGCTCGGAACCTGGGGAACGCAGAGCCACCCCGACCTGGGGCAGCGCCCCGAGGACTTCGATATCGTCAAGCATCGCGTGAGCCCGTTCTACAGCACCAGCCTCGAGGCGATCCTGCGAGCCAACGGAATCCGGCGGATCTACTGCTCCGGGATTTCCACCAACGCGGTGGTGCAGGCCACCGTGCGCGAAGGCCATGACCGCGACTACGAGATCATCGTGCTCGAGGACTGCTGCTGCGCGCCGTCGGCCGAGGAGCACGATAATGCGATCCAGGGACTCAAACGCTTTTGCACGCTGACCACTTCCCTGGATGTCCATTTCGAATAGCCCATGAGCCACATTGCCCGAACCTTTCTCTTCGTCCCCGGCGACCGGCCCGAGCGCTTCGCCAAGGCCGCCTCCAGCGGCGCCCATGACATCATTCTCGATCTTGAAGACGCCGTCGGCATGGACGCCAAGCCGCATGCGCGCGAGCAGGTACGGGAATGGCTTGGCGCGAGCGGCGCGCGGGCGCTCGTGCGCATCAACGCGGCCGCAACGCCGTGGTTCGACGAGGATCTGCGGATGATCCAGTCCCTGCCTGATGCCGCCGTGATGCTGCCCAAGGCGGACGTGCGCTCGCTGAGCCACGTCGCCGATGCGCTGCGCGGGCGGCGCATCGTTGCGCTTTTGGAAACCGTGGCTGCCTACCTCGACCTGAGGGCGCTGTGCGGCATTGCGGGAGTCGAACAGCTTGCCTTCGGCAGCGTGGATTTCGCCACCGAGAGCGGGATCGCGGACGAGGACCATGCGCTCGATGCCGTGCGCACGCGGATCGTCCTGGAATCCCTGGGCGCGGGCCTGCTGCCCCCGATCGATGGCGTCAGCGTGAACTTCAGCGATCCGGAGCAGATCGCCCGGGAGGCCCGGCGCTCGCGGCAGCTCGGCTTCGGCGGCAAGCTATGCATCCATCCGGCGCAGGTCGCGCCGGTGAATGCGGCATTCGCCCCCTCCGCCGCCGAACTGGATTGGGCCCGCCGCGTGCTGGCCGCCTTCGAGGCCAGCGCCGGCGCGGCGACCTCGCTCGACGGAAAGATGATCGACAAGCCGCTCGTGGACAAGGCCCGGCGCATCGTGGAAACGGATGCCGGCCACATGAGCTGAGTTCCATGGGCTTGCAAACCCGGGCGAGCCGATAGAGACGCGAATGTCGCTGCCGCGCCTGGCGCTGGATGATGAGTAGTTTTTGGGGCGGCGGGCGCTTTGCGCCGCCGCATATTCCGTCGCATAGAATGCTGCGAAAACCAAGGAATTACGGCTTGACGCGCGCCGGCAAGGAGCGCGTCGGCGATCAGGTCGCGGCATGGCAGGCGGTTGTTCGCATATGCGATGCCATGCAAGACTCACGGGCAACTCATGGATTACAGGACTAAGGAAGAACAGGTCGCAGACTATCTGCGCGAGCGCATCATCTCTGGCGTGTATCCGCGTGGTTCCCGGCTCAAGCAGGCGGAGATCGCGGAAGAGCTCAAGCTGAGCATCACGCCCGTGCGCGAGGCACTGAAGCTGCTGGAGGCGGAGGGCTACATCAGCGGCGATTCGTATCGCGGAGCGCGCGTGGTGCCGTTCGACCCCGAGGCCTCCGCCGAAATCCTCAATCTTCGCCTGTTGCTCGAGGCGCAACTGGTGCGCGGCGTGGTGCAGAACATCACAGCCCAGGACCTGGCCGAGCTGCATGCCCTCGGGGAAGAGTTCGCCACGGCCTTCTCGTCCGGCGACCGCGCCGCCGCGCGCGGTGTGAACTACCGCTTTCACCGCCGGATGTACGACATCGCGGGCATGCCGCAGACACTGCATTTCGTGCAGATACTCTGGGCGCGCTACCCTTTCGATGTGATCAACGCGGCACACAACCGTGGACCCGAAGCGGTCCAGGAACATAACGAGATCCTGCAGGCGCTGGCCACCGGCGACGCCGCCTCCGCCATGATCGCCATGCGCAAGCACATCGAATCGGGCTGGACCGTGTTGAAAACCTCCGTGGACGACGCCGAAAACGCGTAAACGCATCAATCAAGCCTGTGTGGGCAAGGACGCGCCCCCAGGCCAGGGTGGCCGCAAGCCTTTTTTCTGAGCGCCGTAACCATCGCCGGGCATGGAATCCAAGGCTCGGACACACCGTCGGCCGGAGCCTCTCCTCTTGATGGCGACCCGCCCGCTAGCTCACTAGCCTGATAACGCTTGCGCAAGTCCTCCGACTCGAAAGATCACCAGGAAATCAGCCATGGAGAGGAAAGCCGCCGCATAGCTCCACCTTTACTATCGCATGGGTAATGAGGCGGCGAGTTTGTTATTTTCTGATATTAAATTAAATCATTGCATTGAACTAATACTTGGAAGGCAACGAACCATCCAAGAGCCAAGAAAAGCGGTGCAATGCCTTGTTTGCAAGAAATAACAATGGTGATGTTCAATGCTTCGGCGGGTTAATTGAGGTCATGGATTGACTTGGACGTTTGAATTCCAATTTGTAGATCAACTATGGGATTCAAATATGCGATTGTTAAATTCTGTCATCCAGACGACACCTCCAGTTGCGCGCTGGCTGATGCGCAAGCAGATACGCCGTCTTAGGCCGGGAGCTCCACGGGTTGCCATGGCGAGCTTGGGAATTCGAGCGGTTTCATTGACGCGCATTGCACTGGCCTCGGCGCTGTGCATTGGCGCGTGGGGGCATGCTTATGCATTGTCATCCACAGCTTGCGACAACACGCTGTATGTATCCAATGCCAAGGATGCCAATAGCAAGACTTTCTTCAACAAGATCGATACAAGCACCAACCCACCTAGCTTGAGCAGCTTTGGTTCGGCGGCCGCGGCCAATAATTACAACGCATTGGGATACAACCCTAAGGATGGGTATTTCTATGCCATGAAGCGCGGGGATGATGGAACCCGTACTCTGTTCCGTATCGACAATGAGGATGGAACGGTTGCCGCGCAGTGGACGGTGTCCAGTTTGCCGATGAATATTTACACCAGTGGAGCTTTTGACCTGGATGGAAATTACTACATTAAGGAGCAAGGAAGTAATAACGCTATTTTTGTTGTCAATGTAAATACGCGTGCATTCGCAAAGATTACCTTGAGTCAGCCCATTGATGTATCCGACATGGCCTTTGTGAATGGCGTGCTGTATTCGGTGGGCAACAACGGACAACTATATCGAATCGATATTACGGAAAGCGGCGGGACTGTGACGGCAGTCGGCGAGCCTTACGACACGGCTCAGGGCACTCAGCTCGGCGCACAGTTTGGCGCAACTAACGGCTTGTTTGGCACGGCCAATGATGGTTCGGGGCTCTACTACATCGACGTTGCGACAGGTATTCGCACCAAGCTGTCCGACTCGCCTGTTGCCAGTTCCAACGACGGCGCCAACTGCCCTGATGCGGCGCTTGAATTTCCGGCTGACCTCTCCATCACCAAGACCGCCAGCGGCAACTATGTGGCGGGCCGCCCCCTGGTCTATACGATCGAGGTCCACAACGAAGGGGTGTTCGACGTCACCGATGCCCACGTGACCGACGTGCTGCCGGCGGGAATCACTTCCGCGAGCTGGACGTGCACGGCAACGGGTGCTGCCACTTGCGGCGCAGCCGAAGGGACGGGAAGCATAGACGACAAGATATACCTGCCCTACAAGGACACAGTCACCTACACGCTGTCGATGGATGTGCCGGCCGATTTCACGGGAGAGCTGAGCAATACAGCGGATGTGGCCCTGCCCGGCAACGCCCCCTATTTGTTCGATGGGAATCCAGATAACAACACCGCGACCGCCACCAGCGTGCAGAGCAAGGCCGATCTGGGCATCGCCAAGACCGACGGCAGCGGCAGCTACGTGCCGGGAACGAGCGTGACCTACACCATCACGGCCACGAACAACGGGCCCGATGCGGTCACCGGAGCCACGGTCAGCGATCCCCTGCCCGCGGGTATTACCGAAGCCAGTTGGACTTGCGTTGCGTCAGGTGGAGCCGCCTGCGCCGCCAGCGGAAGCGGCGCGCTCAATGACGCGGCTGATCTGCCAATGGGCGGCACAGCCACCTACACCGTGATCATGTCCGTGCCCTCTGGATTCGCCGGTGATCTGGTGAATACGGCCACTGTGGATTTGCCCGGTTTGATCGATGAAAACCCGGACAACAATGCAGCGACCGATACCGACGCGCAGAGCTCGGCCAACCTGGGCATCAACAAGACCGACGGCAATACCAGCTACCTGCCCGGAACGGACGTGACCTATACCATCACGGTCACGAACGCGGGTCCGGACGCGGCCAATGGCGCAACGGTCAGCGACCCGTTGCCCTCGGGTATTTCCACGGCCAAATGGACCTGCGCGGCTGCGGGCGGAGCCTCCTGTACCAGCAACGGGACGGGCGCGCTCAACGACAAGGTCAACCTGCCGATGGGCGGCATGGCCACCTATACCCTGGTCATGTCCGTGCCCGCCACGTTCACCGGCGACCTGAAGAATACGGCCACGGTGACATCGCCACCAGGCGTGATCGATGCCAATCCAGCCGACAATGCGTCCACTGACGTCAACACGCAAAGCACAGCCGATCTGAGCATCACCAAGACCGACGGCCAAAGCAGCTACAAGGCGGGAAGCGACGTGACCTACACCATCACGGTCACGAACGCCGGCCCTGACGCGGCCAATGGCGCCACGGTCAGCGACCCCTTGCCCTCGGGCATTTCCACGGCCAAGTGGACCTGCGCGGCTGCTGGCGGAGCCTCCTGTACCGGCAGCGGGACGGGCGCGCTCAACGATGACAAGGTCAACTTGCCGAAGGGCGGCTCGGCCACCTACACCCTGGTCATGTCCGTGCCGGCTACCTTCAAGGGCGCGCTGGTGAATATGGCCACGGTGAAATCTCCGCAGGGCGTGATCGACCCGGATGCGGGCAACGACACGGCGACCGACTCCGACGCGCAAAGCATGGCCGATCTGAGCATCAGCAAGACCGACGGCCAAAGCAGCTACAAGCCGGGAAGCGACGTGACCTACACCATCACGGTCAAGAACGCAGGCCCGGACGCGGCTGATGGCGCCACGGTCAGCGACCTCTTGCCCTCGGGCATCTCCACGGCCAAGTGGACCTGCGCGGCTGCCGGCGGGGCTACCTGCGCGGCCAGCGGAAGCGGTGCTCTCAGCGATACGGTCAACCTGCCAGCGGGCGCCACGGCCACCTATACCCTGGTCATGTCCGTGCCCGCCACATTCACCGGCGAGCTGGTGAACACGGCTTCGGTGACTTTGCCCGCCGACGTGATCGACCCTGACTCCGCCAACAACTCGGCTACCGACACCGATACGCAGCTTCTCGAAGCGGCAACGCCGGTGCCCGTCGGCGGCACCTGGATGCTGCTGATGCTCACGGGCTTGCTGGGCTGGCTGGCGATGCGCGGCAAGGCGCGCCACCACCATCGCGGTTGACAGAGAGCTCGATAGGGACCTGCCGTGGCCCATTCGGCAGGGCTTGCATGGACCGGGCGTCGGCGGACCTCCAATCCATGCGGGCCCCACCGCATGAG
>NZ_JBEBOW010000016.1:0-36623 GCF_040396215.1 Diaphorobacter ruginosibacter
CCGTGTTTTCGGGCGTGATCTGGGATGACAATACACCCATGTCGCCCATGTCCTCAGAATCGCCCGAACTACCCGAGTCGTCTTCCGCTGGCGCCCATTCCGCCGAATTGCTGGCGCAGGTGGCCGCGCTGCCGCCGCTGCCCGGCGTCTACCGCTATTTCGACGCGCAGGACGCGCTGCTGTACGTGGGCAAGGCGCGCAATCTGAAGAAGCGCGTCTCGAGCTATTTCTCCAAGAACCACGGCGGCACGCGCATTGGCCACATGGTCGGCAAGATCGTGCGGCTGGAGACCACGGTGGTGCGTTCGGAGGCGGAGGCGCTGCTGCTTGAAAACAATCTCATCAAGTCGCTCAACCCCAAGTACAACATCCTCTTTCGCGACGACAAGAGTTATCCGTATCTCAAGATCACGGGCGTTGCCGCGAAGGACGGTTCGGGCAGCGCTCCCGGCCAGAAGTATCCGAGGGTGGCGTATTACAGGGGGGCGGTGGACAAGCGCCACCGCTACTTCGGCCCGTACCCGGGCGCCTGGGCCGTCAAGGAAACCATTTTGCTGCTGCAGAAGGTGTTTCGCCTGCGTACCTGCGAGGACACGGTTTTCTCCAATCGCACGCGGCCCTGCCTGCTCTACCAGATCAAGCGCTGCACGGCCCCGTGCGTACAGTTGATTTCGCCCGAGGCGTATTCCATCGACGTGGCGCACGCCGAGGCCATGCTGCGCGGCGAGACGCAGGAGCTGCTCGGGCAACTGGAGGCACGCATGATGGCGCACTCCGAGAAGCTGGAGTTCGAACAGGCCGCGGAAGTGCGCAACCAGATCACGGCGCTGTCACGCGTGCTGCACCAGCAGGCCATCGAAACGGTCTCCGACAAGGACGTGGACATTCTCGCGGTGAAGGTGCAGGGTGGCCGCGCCTGCGTGAACCTGGCGATGGTGCGCGGCGGCCGCCACCTGGGCGATCGCGCCTATTTCCCGACGCACGTGGACGACGCGGCGGCCGTCTATCGCCGCGAATCCGATTCCGACGACGAGGATGCGAAAGAGGACACCGCACCGCAGGAGCGCTCGGTGGCGCGCCAGGTGCTCGAGGCCTTCATCGCCCAGCACTATCTGCACGTGCCCGTGCCGCCCACGTTGCTGGTGAGCGAGCCGGTCGAGGACACGCTGCTCGATGCCCTGAGCGAGGAGAGCGGCGTGCGCGTTCATGCCGTGCACCAGCCGCGCGAGCAGCGGCGTGTGTGGCTGGAGATGGCGCAGAAGAACGCCGACATCCAGCTGGCGCGGCTGTTGTCGGAAGAGGGCTCGCAGCAGGCGCGTACGCGGGCCTTGGCGCAAGCGCTCGACCTGGAGGCCGAGAACCTGGACCAGCTCACGATCGAATGCTTCGACATCTCGCACACCGCAGGCGAATCGACCCAGGCATCGTGCGTGGTCTTCCATCACCACAAGATGCAAAGCGGCGAGTACCGCCGTTTCAAGATTGAAGGCATCACAGGAGGCGATGACTACGCCGCGATGCGCCAGGTGCTCACGCGGCGCTACAGCAAGGTCGCGCAGGCGCAGCGCGAAGCCGGCGGCGCCGAACCCGCGCCAGGCCAGGCCCGGCTCCCCGACCTGGTGCTGGTCGACGGCGGCAAGGGCCAGGTGAGCATGGCGCGCGAGGTCTTCGAGTCGCTGGGGCTGGACATCTCGCGCATCGTCGGGGTCGAAAAGGGCGAGGGCCGCAAGGTCGGGCTCGAGGAACTGGTGTTTGCCGACGGCCGGGACAAGATCTATCTGGGCAGGGACTCCGCGGCGCTGATGCTGGTTGCCCAGATTCGCGACGAGGCGCACCGCTTCGCCATCACCGGCATGCGTGCGGCGCGGGCCAAGGTGCGCGTGGGCGCAAGCCGCCTGGAGGACATCCCCGGCATCGGCCCCAAGAAGCGTGCCCGCCTGTTGCAGCGCTTTGGCGGCGTGCGCGCGGTGGAAGACGCCAGCGTCGAGGATCTGGCCTCGGTGGAGGGGATTTCGCGCGAGCTCGCAGAGGAGATTTACCGTGCGTTACGCTGAGCCGGGCTGTTTTGGCGGAGGCTACGGCAGTAGCGTCCTGCAATTGCCAGCAGGGCTTTGTTTTGCATGACACAATCGGCCCCATGTTTTTCACCATCCCCACCATAATGACCTGGACGCGCATTGTCGCGATCCCTCTGATCGTGGGGGTGTTCTCCGCACCGCTGGAGCCGGCCACGCGCAACCTGATCGCAACGGTGATGTTCATCGCGTTTGCGATCACCGACTGGCTGGACGGCTATCTCGCCCGCAAGCTCAACCAGACCTCGGCATTCGGCGCATTCCTTGATCCCGTGGCCGACAAATTCCTGGTCTGCGCCTCGCTCCTCGTCCTGGTGCATCTCAACCGTGCGGGCGTTTTCGTCGCATTGATCATCATCGGCCGCGAAATCGCCATCTCCGCCCTGCGCGAATGGATGGCGCAGATCGGCGCAAGCAAAAGCGTCGCCGTCCACATGATAGGTAAACTAAAAACAACGGTTCAGATGATTGCCATTCCCTTTCTGCTGTACGACGGCGTACTGTTCGGCGTCATCGACACCGGCGTATGGGGAACATGGCTGCTGTGGGCCGCCGCCATCCTGACAGTCTGGTCCATGGTCTATTACCTGCGCAAGGCGCTGCCCGAAATACGTGCGCGCGTTGTCAAGCAGTGAGTGTCAACCCTGGAGGATGTGTTGCGTTCACGTCAACATGCGTTGAGGCTTCCGCGCTTTGCATGACAAAAGCTGTATTGATCGAAATAAGCGGCTACAAATGCGACTAGAATTTGCATCCATGTTGTTGCTAAGCGGGCGTCTGTATTGACACTCGCAGAAGTGATAGCTTTAATCTGGAGCAGCAATCTGTCGAGAGTTCAGGCAACCTCTTGCCTTGATGAGCTTCCGCAAAGCGCGGATGGTAAATGTCTCCAGATCTGCAATAACGAAATTCCTTCCACTCATTTGCGAGAGGTTCCTTGTGAATAAAACCGAACTGATTGAGCATATTGCTAACAACGCTGACATCTCCAAGGCTGCTGCTGCACGCGCGCTGGAATCGACGATCGACGCGGTCAAGAAGACGCTGAAGAAGGGTGGCACGGTGTCGCTCGTCGGTTTCGGCACTTTCGCTGTGGGCAAGCGTGCTGCACGCACCGGCCGCAACCCGCGTACCGGTGATACAATCAAGATCAAGGCAGCAAAGGTGCCAAAGTTCCGTCCAGGCAAGGCGTTGAAGGATGCCCTGAACTGACAGGTTGAAAGAGGGGGTGCTTAGCTCAGTTGGTAGAGCGGCGCCCTTACAAGGCGTAGGTCAGCGGTTCGACCCCGTTAGCACCCACCACTGGATCCCCTTCAAGAATGAGCGCCCGGAGAAATCCCGGCGCTTTTTTCTTTTCCCGCGCCTGTTTGTGCGATGCGGGACAGGCGATGATCCGCCCGGTTGCGCCAGTCCATGCTGTCTTAAGCCCCGCCAGGGCGGGCGAACACTCTCACGCAGTAGTCGAAAAGGTACAATCGCCCGATTGCCGTCCAGAATGGGCGGCAAGCTTCGTGGGTGAATGCCGCAAGTGCTTGATCCACCGCGCATTTCACCACCCCGCCCGAGCAAAGGCGAACTGGATGTTCGCCTTTTCTTTTGTTGCCAGAAAGATTGACTGAACATGTTTGAAGCCATCCGCACGCACTCGAAGATAGTGATGTTCGTGCTGGTCTTGCTGATCGTTCCTTCCTTCATCCTCGTTGGCGTGAACCAGAGCTATTTCACCGAGAAGAGTCCCGTAGTGGCTCGCGTGGACGGCAAGGACATCACGCAGGCCGATTGGGATGCAGCCCATCGCCAGGCCAGCGACGCCTTGCGTGCCCAGAACCCGGGCATCGACAGCAAGCTGCTTGATTCTCCGGGCGCCAAGTATGAAACGCTTGAACGCATGGTGCGCGACCACGTGTACGAAACCGCTGCCCGCGACATGCACCTGGCGACCACCGATGTGCGCCTCGCGCGCGAACTGCAGAAGATTCCGCAGATCGCCGCATTGCGCAAGCCGGACGGGACGCTGGATGCGGAAGGCTACCGCGCCCTCGTAGGCAGCCAGGGATTGACCCCTGAAGGGTTTGAGAACCGGGTGCGTTACGATCTATCGGTCAATCAGGTGATGGGCGGCGTGCTCGCGTCCTCGTTCAGCACTTCACCCGAAGTGAAAATGGCGATGGACGCCATATGGCAGGGCCGAGAGATCCAGATCGCGCACTTTGATGCGAGCGGCTACACATCCAAGGTCAATGCATCCGATGCGGACGTGGAGGCGTTCTACAAGGCCAATCCGGCGCGCTTCCAGCAAGGCGAACAGGCAAACATCGAATACGTCGTGCTGGACTTGAACGCGGTCAAGTCCACGATCGCTCTGAATGAGGATGACCTGCGCACCTACTACAAGGAAAATCTTGAACGCCTGTCCGGCAAGGAAGAGCGCCGCGCCAGCCACATCCTGATCACGGTGTCCAAGGATGCGCCGGCCGCCGACCGCGAAAAGGCCAAGGCCCAGGCGGAATCCATTCTGGCCGAGGTGCGCAAGAACCCCGCAAACTTTGCGCAAGTCGCCAGGAAGGAATCGCAAGACCCGGGCTCCGCTGCGTCGGGCGGCGATCTTGGATTCTTCACGCGCGGCTCCATGGTCAAACCATTCGAGGAAGCCGCGTACAGCCTGAAAAAGGGCGAGATCAGCGACATCGTGCAGTCCGACTTCGGCTATCACATCATCATGCTGACCGATATCAAGACGCCGCCGCGTCCGTCGTTTGAAGAACTGCGGCCCAAGCTCGAAGCCGAACTGAAGGAGCAGCAGGCGCAGCGCAAGTTTGCCGAAGTGGCCGAATCCTTCTCCAACACGGTCTATGAACAGGCGGACAACCTGAAGGCCGTCGCCGAGAAATTCAAGCTCAAGCTGCACACTGCCGACAACGTGACGCGCGCCCCCGCTGCCGATGCCAAGGAGGGTCCGCTGGCCAACCCGCGCTTCCTCGAAACCCTGTTCTCTGCCGACTCGATCCAGAACAAGCGCACGACGGAAGCCGTCGAAGTGGGCAACAGCATGCTCGCTGCCGGCCGCATCGTGAGCTACAGCCCCGCCATGACCGTGCCGTGGGAACAGTCCAAGGACAAGGCCAGGAGCCTGTTCATCGCGGACAAGGCCGCGGAAATGGCGCGCAAGGATGGCCAGGAAAAGCTTAACGCATGGAAATCAGCCCCCGCATCGGCGACGGGTCTGTCCGCTCCGGTCGTTATCTCGCGCGAACAAACCAACGGCCAGCCGCGCGCGGTGATCGACGCCGTTCTGTCCGCGCCGATCGACAGCTTGCCATCGTGGGTCGGCATAGACCTGGGCGCTTCCGGCTATGCCGTGGCAAAGGTGAGCAAGATTGTTCCCCGCGCTCCCCAGGACGCAGCCACGAACCAGAAGGAGCTGCAGCAGTACACCCAGCTCTGGTCAAGCGTGGAGGCGCTGGCCTACTTCGACTTGCTCAAGCAACACTACAAGGCCGAGATCAAGGTCCCGCGCCCGGGCGCTGACGATTGAGGCGCAGTCGATGGCGGGAATGCCGGAGCCGAAATGAAATCTGAAAAATTTCGGCACTCCTTCAATTGACCTCAAATATCGCGCTATAATCTCTTTCTACGCTACGGTGGCTGTAGCTCAGTTGGTAGAGTCCAGGATTGTGATTCCTGTTGTCGTGGGTTCGAGCCCCATCAGCCACCCCAGATAAAAAACGCGCTATAGCTTACAAAGTTATAGCGCGTTTTGCTTTTTATTCCCATCATGGAATTTGAGCTCTCAAAGAGCTTTGCGAGGAAGCTCGCTCGAACGGTCGTAAGTTGCAGCTGTCGCCGCGGGGTTGGCGTGCATGTCGGGCAGTACCCCAGTCATCTTTTTGTGTTCCGTGGCGTAGTAGGCTCGCAGGTCGTGGAAGGTGAATCTCTGTTCGATCATCTTGCTTGCGAGCGCGGCGTCCATTAACCGGCCCCATATTGTCCTGAAGCCTGATTCTGAGTATGGATTGCGGTCTTTGGCGCACGGAACACTGCGCCCAGCGGTTTGGATCCTGGCAGCGTGCGCATCCGGCCCAGCATCTCCCGCAGTGCGGTTCCCATGAATACCAGTTCGCGCCGCGGTTTGCCAGGGCGCTCGCCCTCTTGCGATACACGCGCAGGTACTCGTTGATGTCGGCTGGCATCACCTTTGCTACCACGCTCTTGGCCCGCACCTTTTCCTGGGACTCATCGGTGCGGCCCGGCCCGGCTGGTAGAATACGATCGTGTGATGGGAATGGAGCTTCCCGACAACTGCCCGCAAGGGCTGATGGCTCCTGCTGCATGGGCGCATTGCGCCTGCTTGCGGTAGGTGCCCCATGAACCCGCCGCCGGCGGGTTTTTTGTTGCCCACGTTTCTTGACCAACGAGGGCAACATGATGGAATTTCTTCTTGTATTTGTGGGTGGCGGGATTGGATCGGCGTTGCGCCACGGTATCAATCTCGTTTCGCTGCGGCTTCTGGGCGCTCAGTTCCAGTATCCGCTGGGCACGTTCTGCATCAACGTGGCGGGTTCTTTTCTGATGGGCCTGGTGATCGAGTATGGAGCGCTCAGAAGCGGGCTGCCGCAGCATGGCAGGTTGTTCCTGACGACCGGGATTCTTGGCGGCTTCACCACCTTCTCGACCTTTGCGCTGGAGATCGGGCTGTTGAACTCCAGGGGAGAGACCGCCGCTGCCGCGCTATATGCCATGGGATCGGTGGCGGTGGGTCTGGGCGCTCTGTACGCGGGGATGTCGCTCGTGCGGGCGCTATCGGCCTGAATGGCCCATGTTTCGGTGTTATCTTCGCCGCACCATGCAAAGTCTATTTCATCTCGCTTACCACGTCACCGATCTTGACGAGGCCCGCAGGTTCTATGGCGATGTCCTTGGCTGCAAGGAGGGGCGCAGCACCGAAACCTGGGTGGATTTCAACTTTTTCGGCCACCAGATTTCTCTGCATCTGGGAGAGCCTTTTCCCGTCACCAATACGGGCCGGGTGGGCAGCCACATGGTGCCGATGCCGCACCTTGGCCTGGTACTGCTCAAGCCTGACTGGCAGGCGCTCGCCGATCGACTGAAGGCCGCTGGAACCCGGTTCGTGCTGGAGCCCCAGGTGCGTTTCGAGGGTGAGCCCGGCGAACAGTGGACGATGTTCTTCCGCGATCCCTGCGGCAATCCCATCGAGGTGAAGGGCTTTGCCAGCTGGGAGCGGGTGTACGAACACTGAGATGCTGAGCGCGGGCGCCGCACGCTCAGGCGTGCAAGCCCGCATCGGCGCGGTTGCGGATGCATCGCCACACCGCGTCCAGAACAGGGTCGAGCAATGCGCGTGCATTGGCGGCCGGGTCGGCCTGCAGCAATTGCCGCGCGCTGTCCCCGGGGGCCTGAACGCCGCTGAGCCGTTCGCAGTCCTGCCACTTTTCCATGAACTCGGCGTTGCCGGGCGGGTCCTGCAGCGAGCCTGGCGCCCAATCGACAAGAACCGAGCCGATTCCTGCGATGCTCACGCGGACAGGGGCGCTGTCCAGCGCTTCGGGCGCGCCGGTCCGTTCATGCACATGGATGTGCTGCATGGCCTGCACGACGTGGGCGCGCTGGACGGCATGATCCGTGAAGGTGGACAGGCCGACACGCGCGTCGATCCAGGCGCTGGCTGCGCAGTAGGGCGCGCTGAACTTTCCCTGGAGTCCGGTTTGCGGCGTGGGGTATTGCAGGGGGATCGTGCCCCCTGGCGGAAATTCAACGTCGATGCGCGGCATTCTTTCGGGATCATGCGAATGCCCGCCGGCTTCGCCGCGCAGTTTCAGGATGCCGGCAATCATGCGGTGGGTGAGATAGCAGCTTGGATAGCGCTTGATCTCGAACCCCGGATCCAGCACGGCCCAGGAGCGGCCATCGCCGGAAAAGCGGGGCGGCAGCAGCGGCTCGTTGCCCGTGTAGGCGCGCGCGAATTCGGCCATTGCGCCAGCGGCGTTGGCGGTGGCTCCGGCGCGGGCGAGGGCCACGGCACGCAAGGCGGCGCTGGCCGCGAAGCCCACATGCAGCGGCTTGGTGTCGGTTCCGAAATTGACGCGAAGTCCGCAGGCTGAACTGGCCGCGATGGCGAGCGCCGTGCCGGCCTGCCCGATCGGCAATTGCAGCAGATGCGCAGCCGCCGCGGTGGCGCCTATCGCCCCCAGCGTGCCGGTGGCGTGAAAGCCGAGCTCGTAGTGCCCGAAGCCCAGCCATGCGCCCAGCCGCAGCATGATCTCCGTGCCGACCAGATGCGCGGTCAGCAGATGGTCCATGCGGACTGGTTGATCGCATTGCTCCAGTTGGCAAAGCAGGGCGGAGATGACGGGGGCGCTGGGATGGCAGGTGGCGAGCATGCACACGTCGTCATAGTCGAGCGCGTGCGAAGCCGTTCCAAGAACCAGGGCCCGGTCGGCCGCGGTGTCGCCGGCGGCCGTCGATGCGGCGGCGGTGCATGGCTGGCGGGATCCGCCGATGATGCAGGCCAGCGTATCCACCAGGGCGCGCTGTGCATGCCGCAGGGCGTCGGGCGGCACTTCGTGCGGCTGGCGGAGATAGATCTGCTCCCAGATACGTGCAAAGAGCCCGGCCTGCCCGGCGGCGTCCGCTCTTACTGCTGCGTCCATTGCGGCTCCCGTTTCTCGTTGAATGCGCGGATGCCTTCAAGGCGATCGGGGCCGCGCACCAGCATGTTGTGATGCGCCAGGTCGAGCGCATATCCGGCGCGGAAATCGGTGTCCGCGCCATGCTGCAGCGTAAGCTTGGCGCTGCGCACGGCCTGTGGAGCGGCGCGGGCGATCTCACCGGCGAGCTCCAGCGAGCGCGCCAGGTGCCCGCCCGCTGCAACCAGCTCGTTGAAGATGCCCCAGTCAAACGCGGTCCGCGCGTCTATGCGCATGCCGGCATACAGCATCTGCTTGGTCTTGCGCACGCCGATGGCGCGCACCAGGTTCTGCATGCCGCCGCCGCCCGGCAGAAATCCGCGCCGGCTCTCGGGCAGCGCGAGGTCAGCGGTGGCATCCGCGATGATGAAGTCGCACATGAGTGCGAGTTCGAGGCCGCCGCCGTGCGCGATGCCGTGCAGCGATGCGATGACGGGGCGCGGAAAATCACGGATGGCGAGCAGCACGTCCTCGATGAGCTGATGCTGCGCGGACCATTGCGCATCGGTCATGCCGTTGCGCTCCTTGAGGTCGCCGCCCGCCGAGAAAGCCCGTTCTCCGGCGCCCTGGATCACCACGCAGCGCAGGGCGCTGTCGTAGGCCAGTTCACGAAACAGCGCCCACAGCTCCTGCCACATCTCGGTGTTGAATGCGTTGAGAACGGCGGGGCGGTTGAGCGTCACCAGCGCCACGCCCGGGCCGGCCTGGCGTTCCACGATCAGGGTGTTCATGTCGGTTTCCTTGTGGGTTTGCCCGCTCAGTACGAGCGCGGCATTTGCAGCACGTGCTGCGCCACATAGGCGAGCACGAGGTTGTTGGAGATGGGGGCGGTGCGGAACAGGCGCGTTTCCTTCCACTTGCGCTCGATGTCGTATTCGGTCGCCACGCCGTAGCCGCCGAACGTGGTCATCGCGGCTTCCGCAGCCTCCCATGATGCTTCGGAGCACAGGTACTTGGACATGTTGGCTTCCGCGCCGCAGTGGAGTCCGTCGTCGAACATCGACGCGGCCTGATTGCGCATCAGCTCGGCCGCGCACAGGTTCATGTGCGCCTTGGCGATCGGAAACGCCACGCCCTGGTTGCTGCCGATGGGCCGGTCGAACACCACGCGCCCGGTGGCATAGGCGCGCGCCTTGTCAATGAACCATTTGCCGTCGCCAACGCATTCGCTGGACACCAGCAGGCGTTCCGCGTTCAGCGACGAGAGCAGGTATTGAAAGCCCTTGCCTTCCTCGCCGATACGCCATGCGTCCTCGACCTCGAGGTTGTCGATGAACACCTCGTTCGTGTGATGGTTGAGCATCGTGTTGATGGTGCGAGGCTCCAGGGATTTTCCGGCTTTCTTGATGTCCACGAGGAACAGGCTCAGGCCATCGGTCTTCTTCTTCACATCCTCGTAGGGCGTGGTGCGCGCCAGCAGCAGGTACATGTCGGACTGGCGAAAGCGCGAGGTCCAGATCTTCTGCCCGTTGATGACGTATCCCCTGTTGACCTTGCGCGCGAACGTCTTGATCTTCAAGGTGTTGGAGCCGGCGTCGGGCTCGGTCACGCCGAATGCCTGCAGTCGCAGGCTGCCGTTGGCGATGCGCGGCAGCACCGCCTGTTTCTGCGCCTCGCTGCCGTGCTGGAGCACGCTGGCCATGGTGTACATCTGCGCGTGGCAGGCGGCGCCGTTGCCGCCCTGGCGGTTGATCTCCTCAAGGATCACGCAGGCGTCGAGAAGGCCCAGGCCCGAGCCGCCGAACTCCTCGGGGATCAGGGCGGCAAGCCATCCGGCCTCGGTCATCGCATCGACGAACTCGGTGGCGTAGCGCTGCTCCTCATCGCATTTTCGCCAGTAGTCATCCCCAAAGCTGGCGGCCAGGCCGCCGACGGCGGCGCGGATTTCCTGTTGGGTGTCGGAGTAACGGAATTCCATGAGATGTGCTTTCTTCTGTGTGGTTTCGCTCACGCGATCTGAATGATGTCCTGGCTCGCCAGGCGCTCGATTTCATTGGCCGGCATCCCGCAGGAGGCGAGCACTTCGCGCGTGTCCTGCCCGATGCGCGGGCTGATGTGACCGGCGAATTCGCGCACCCCGTCAAAGCGCATGGGCGAGCCGATGGCGCACAGCGTGGCTCCGTCGCCGTCCGCCCCGACCGGAAAGTCTTCGGCGATGCCGAGTGCCCGCACCTGCTCATCGGCGGTGACCTGCGAGAGGTTGTGCACCGGGCTGACGGGCACGCCGCGCGACTGCAGGCGCTCGATCAGTTGCGCCACGCTCAGGCGCCGCGTGGTGGCTTCGAGCGTGTCGTGCACCAGCTCGCGGTGGGCCACGCGCATGGCGTTGGTGGCAAAGCGCTCGTCCTCGCGGAGCGCGCCGAGTTCGAGCGCCGCCAGCAGCTTGTGGAACAGGCGGTCGTTGCCGCAGCCGATGAAGGCTTCGCCGTCGGCGCATTCGAACACTTCGTAGGGCATCAGCATGGCGGTGGCCGACCCCATGCGGCGCGGCAGCTTGCCGCTGGCGCTGTAGTTGGCGATGGGGTTGGTCATCCATGCGATGCCGGTTTCCAGCAGCGATGTGTCGATGCGGCAGCCCTCGCCGCTGACGTGGCGCTGCGAGATGGCCGCCGAGATGGCGAGGGCCGACCACAGGCTGGTGCCGATGTCCACCATCGACACGCCCACGCGCGCGGGCGGCAGGCCCTCATGGCCGTTGACCGACATGATTCCGGCATAGGCCTGGATCAGCGGGTCGTATCCCGGCAGGCCGGCCATCGGTCCGACGTTGCCGTAGGCGCTGATCGCGCAATAGATCAGGCCCTTGCATAGCGGCGCCAGGTGTTCGTAGCCGAGCCCGCGCTGCTCGGCGCTGCCGGGCTTGAGCGAATGCACCACGACGTCGTTGTCGCGCAGGAGCGAGCGGAACAGCGCCTGGCCCTCGGAGTGGTCGAGATCGATGGCCACGCTCGCCTTGCCCCGGTTGAAGGTCGCGTAGGTGGGCGACATGGCCTTGCCGATGTTGGGCGCCCAGTGGCGCGTGTCATCGCCCGCGCCGGGCCGCTCGATCTTGATGACTTCGGCGCCCAGGTCGGCGAGAACCTGGGTGCAGTAGGGGCCGGCAACATTCTGCGTCAGGTCGATGACGCGCTGTCCTTGCAATGGTTTCATTGGCTTTTTTCTAGTTGTGCTGGGCATGCGCGTGCGGATGGGCGATGCCGTGGTGCAGGGTGACCGAATACTCGAATCGCCCCGGCGGGTGATAGGTGTCCGACATTTCGAGCACCCGGTGATTGATGTCGAAGTACCAGCGGCGGATGCGCAGCAGCGGTTCGCGCAGCTCGCAGCGCAGCAGGCGGCTCTGGCCGGCATCGGCAACGGTGGCGCCGATGACCTGGCGCACCTCGTTGACCATGAGCTTGTGCAGTTTCTGGACTTCCATGAATACCGGCATGCCGCTTCTGCGCGACGCGGCGATGGCTTTCCTGCTCTCGCTCGGAACCCAGACGGAGGACAGGCCCATCGGTACGCTTTGCCCGTCGGCCATGCGCAGCGTGATGGCGTGACACCAGGGGTCGCCCACTTGCGCTTCGAGCATCTCGGCCTCGGAGGCATTGAGCTGCACGTCTTCCACCTCCAGCGTCTGCACCGAGGTGTTGCGCGCGTAGTAGGCCAGCTCCGAAATGTTCTGCAGCGACTGCGAATAGCCAGGAGCCGCTCGCCGCCGGATCACCCGTGTGCCCACGCCTTGCTGGCTGGCAACCAGGCCCATCTGCTGCAGATCGGCCAGAGCGCCGCGTACCGTGTGGCGGCTGACGCCGAACATCGATTGCAGTTGCGCCTCGGTCGGCAGCAGGGTGTTGACCGTCCATTGCCCCTTCTTGATGGATTCCACGAGCTGATGCAGCACCAGGCTGCGCTTGGTGGCGGGGGCGGACGAATGCGTGGTTTGTCTGATAGCCATGATCAATCATGTTGTACGAACAAGTGTCCCGGCAGGCGGCGTTGCGCGGTTTCGTGGATAACCCTTTCTTGTATGGCATTGTCCGTACAACGCAGGGTTATCCAGCAGCGGCGGGAGGGCTCGATCTTTCGATACTCACGGTTGAAACACAGCGCGCACCGATGCGCGCAGAACCCATGAAAGCGGAGTCGAAATGAGCTCACCGATGATCCATCGCCGCCAATTGCTTCAACTGGGAGCAGGCCTCTCTCTGGCGCACATGCTGCCCGCGGGAGCCGCCGCGCCATGGCCTGCCAAGCCGATCCGCATCATTGCCGGGCAGGCGCCGGGCTCGTCCAACGATTCGACGGCGCGTGCGCTGGCGGACTACTTTTCCCAGAAGCTGGGCGTTGGCGTGATCGTGGAGAACAAGCCGGGTGCGCTGGGCATGATCGCTGCCGAAGCGGTAGCGAGATCCGAGCCCGATGGCTACACGCTGCTCATGTCCCTGCACAGCCAGCCCGCTCAGGCGCCCGTGCTGCTCAAGCGCATGCCGCTTGATCCGGACAAGGACCTGCTGCCCGTGGCGGCAATGGGAGTGGGGCCGGTCACCGCCGTGGTGAACAAGGACTTTGCCCCCAGAACCCTGGCGGAGGTGATCGCCTACGCCAAGGCCAGGCCGGTGAACGTGGGCAACTATTCCATCGGCTCTGGCTGGCAGATGATGCTCGAGCAACTGGCCAAGGACACGGGCGCGCAGTTCAACGTGGTGCATTACAAGGGAACCGGCGCGATGCTGCTGGACCTGTATGCCGGCACCGTGGACATGGGCGCGGGCTCGCTGGCGGGCGTGGGCGGTGGCATCGACAAGGGCGCGATCCGGCCGGTTGCCATCGTCACCGGCGAGCGCTCCAACAAGCTGCCGGGCATCCCCACGTGGGCCGATGCGGGCTTCATCGGCCCCGTCTACCAGGACTTGACCGAGTGCAACATGCTGTTCGCTCCGGCGGGAACGCCTCAGGCGATCACTTTACGGCTGGCGGAACTGGTGAGCCTTTCCGTCAGCGAATCGGCGCGCGTCCAGTCGGTACGCAATACGCTGGGCGCAGAGGACACGCCACTGGTGGGTGATGCCCTTAAGCAATATATCGCGCGGACCTGGGCTGCCTACCGGAAGGTGACGCGGGAGATGAGGATTTCCGTGGGGTGATGGCAGCCCGAGGGGTTGTAAGAGCTGCTAACACGACCCAGCAAACCGAAGGTTTGCGATCGAGACGAGGCGCGAAGCCGCAGGCAGTACAAGCGTACGACAAGGCGAAGCAACGACGTATCGAGGGTTGTGTTAGTGGCTCCAGATGCTCGAATGCTCATGAATGCAATCAATACCGCATTCTGAAGCAGCCCGTGAGGTGCGGTAAATCGTGATTTCTTGCGCCATGTCGATAATCGGAATCGTCTTATTTACTGCGTGCGCCGCACTTGCGATGATGGGCCGCTTCCGCGCGCCCGCCGTCCATCTTCCAGCCGGACGGGCATGAATTCTCAATGCCTTGGGGCGTGCGGCTTCCATCACCGTTTTATGGAGGCTTGTCTTCATGGAGGCACGCACTGAACCCACCGCGCTTTCGCGCGCGCCCGGGAACGCATTTTCACCATCGCGCCGATTGCGGCATGCCTTGCTGCTGGGCTTGTGCGCCATTGGGCTGGCCGGCTGCTTCGGCGGCGGCGGCGCGCCGCTGAAGGCGGGCGCGCTCATGCAGGCGCAGGAACTGGGCGAGGTCGCCATCACCAACGTGGCGCCGCCGCCGGACCAGGAGCCGCCGATGCAGGCGGGGCGCGCGGACATGGTCTGGGTGGATGGCTATTGGGACTGGTCCGGCCGGCGGCACGTCTGGCGGCGCGGGCGCTTCGAGTGGGCGCGTCCGGATTATGTCTACAAACGGCCCCGCTGGACGCTCAATGCCAGTGGAATGTGGGTGCTGGACAGGGGCGGATGGCAGCGCGCACCGGCCGCTCCAGAGCAGTGAATGGGCGTTTCCAACGGGCGCTTCTTCCCGCCCGGCGGCGCTCCGTTGGCCGAGACGGGCGGCTCTCAGGGTTAATCCTCAAGCGCTATAATTAGCGGCTTTCCAGAAATCAGTCGCCCGGCCGCATCAAAGCAACTTAATTCAACGCAGCAGTCCGCAGGATGTCAACGAACGTCCAGCAGGCTCCCGGGCGACCCGTAACCATTCGGAGAACCCAGTGCTTTTGTCTCTCAAGGGAACCTTCCCATCCGCCATCCTGGCGCTCGCAGACGGCACGGTCTTTATTGGCGATTCGATCGGTGCCACCGGCACCACGGTCGGTGAAGTGGTGTTCAACACCTCGCTCACCGGTTATCAGGAAATTCTCACGGACCCCAGCTACTGCCAGCAGATCGTCACTCTGACGTACCCGCACATCGGTAGCTACGGCGTGAATTCCGAAGACGTCGAAGCCGACAAGATCCACGCCGCCGGCCTGATCATCAAGAACCTGCCGCTTCTCGCAAGCAACTTCCGCTCGCAGGAAAGCCTCAGCCAATACCTCATCCGCGAAAAGACCGTGGCGATCGCCAATGTCGATACGCGCAAGCTCACGCGGCTGCTGCGTGACAAGGGCGCGCAAAACGGCGCCATCATCGGACTGGCGGCCGGTGAAGCGGTCACGGATGCACGCATCGCCGAAGCCGTCGCCGCCGCCAAGGCCGCTCCCGGCATGAACGGCCTGGATCTTGCAAAGGTGGTCTCCACCGCCAGCAGCTACACGTGGGATCAGACAGAGTGGGTGCTGGGCGAGGGCTATGGCAAGCAGGCCGAGCCGCGCTTTCATGTGGTGGCATACGACTATGGCGTGAAGTTCAATATCCTGCGCATGCTGGCCGAACGCGGCTGCAGGCTCACCGTGGTCCCGGCGCAGACGCCGGCCAGGGATGTGCTGGCCATGAACCCCGATGGCGTGTTCCTCTCCAACGGCCCCGGCGATCCGGAGCCATGCGATTACGCGATTGCCGCGGTCAAGGAGATCGTCGCCGCCGGCATGCCGACCTTCGGCATCTGCCTGGGCCACCAGATCATGGCGCTGGCCGCCGGAGCCAGGACCTTCAAGATGGCCAACAGCCACCACGGCGCGAACCATCCGGTGAAGGATCTGGACACGGGCCGCGTGAGCATCACCAGCCAGAACCACGGCTTCGCGGTGGAGATGGAGTCGCTGCCCGAGAGCCTGCGCGCAACGCACGTCAGCCTGTTCGACGGCACGCTGCAGGGGCTGGAGCACAAGGACAAGCCCGCGTTCTGCTTCCAGGGCCACCCCGAGGCATCGCCCGGCCCGCAAGATATCGGATACCTGTTTGACCGCTTCACGGCATTGATGGCCAAGGCCAAGGAGAACAAATAATGCCAAAGCGCACAGACCTCAAGAGCATTCTGATCATTGGCGCCGGCCCGATCATCATCGGCCAGGCCTGCGAGTTCGATTACTCCGGCGTGCAGGCCTGCAAGGCGCTGCGCGAGGAAGGCTACCGCGTCATCCTGATCAACAGCAATCCCGCGACGATCATGACCGACCCGGCGACCGCCGACGTCACCTATATCGAGCCGATCACCTGGCAGACGGTCGAGAAGATCATCGCCAAGGAGCGTCCCGACGCGATCCTGCCGACCATGGGCGGGCAGACCGCGCTGAACTGCGCGCTCGACCTGTGGCGCAACGGCGTGCTGCACAAGTACAAGGTGGAACTGATCGGCGCGACGCCCGAGGCCATCGACAAGGCGGAAGACCGCCAGAAGTTCAAGGAGGCCATGACCCGCATCGGCCTGGGCTCCGCGCGCTCGGGTATCGCCCACACGATGGAGGAGGCCTGGGCTGTGCAAAAGCAGGTCGGCTTCCCCACGGTGATCCGTCCCAGTTTCACGCTGGGCGGCACGGGCGGCGGCATTGCCTACAACTCGGAAGAGTTCGAGACCATCTGCAAGCGCGGCATCGAGGCTTCGCCGACCAATGAACTGCTGATCGAGGAATCGCTGCTCGGCTGGAAAGAGTACGAGATGGAAGTGGTGCGCGACACCGCGGACAACTGCATCATCGTCTGCTCAATCGAGAACCTCGATCCCATGGGCGTGCATACTGGCGACTCGATCACCGTGGCGCCCGCGCAGACGCTGACCGACAAGGAATACCAGATCATGCGCAACGCCTCGCTGGCGGTGCTGCGCGAGATCGGCGTGGACACGGGCGGCTCCAACGTGCAGTTCTCGGTGAACCCGAAGGACGGCCGCATGATCGTCATCGAGATGAATCCGCGCGTGTCGCGCTCGTCGGCGCTGGCATCCAAGGCGACGGGTTTCCCGATCGCCAAGATCGCCGCCAAGCTGGCCGTCGGCTACACGCTCGACGAACTCAGGAACGAGATCACCGGTGGCAAGACCCCCGCGTCGTTCGAGCCCTCCATCGACTACGTGGTCACCAAGATTCCGCGTTTCGCGTTCGAGAAGTTCCCGGCCGCCGACAACCGCCTGACCACGCAGATGAAGTCGGTGGGCGAGGTGATGGCCATCGGCCGCACCTTCCAGGAGTCCTTCCAGAAGGCCCTGCGCGGCCTGGAAGTGGGCGTGGACGGCATGAACGAGAAGACCCAGGACCGCGAGATCCTGGAGAAGGAACTCGGCGAGCCCGGCCCCGACCGCATCTGGTATGTGGGCGATGCATTCGCCGCGGGCTGGACGCTCGACGAAGTCCACAACATCACCAAGATCGACAAGTGGTTCCTGGTGCAGATCGAGGAGATCGTGAAGATCGAGCTCGACCTGGACAAGCTGTTCGAGGAGCAGGGCGACAAGGCGCTGGCGTCCCTGGATGCTGCAACGCTGCGCATCCTCAAGCAAAAGGGCTTTTCCGACCGTCGCCTGGCCAAGCTGCTGCACACCACCGACAAGGCCGTCCGCGATGCGCGCCATGCGCTGAACGTGCGCCCGGTCTACAAGCGCGTGGACACCTGCGCGGCGGAGTTCGCGTCGAACACTGCCTACATGTACTCGACCTATGACGAGGAATGCGAAGCGCAGCCGACGGACAAGAAGAAGATCATGGTCCTGGGCGGCGGACCGAACCGCATCGGCCAGGGCATCGAGTTCGACTACTGCTGCGTGCATGCGGCCATGGCCATGCGCGAGGACGGCTATGAATCCATCATGGTCAACTGCAACCCCGAGACGGTCTCGACCGACTACGACACGTCCGACCGCCTGTACTTCGAGCCGCTGACGCTGGAGGACGTGCTGGAGATCGTGGCCGTTGAAAAGCCTGCTGGCGTGATCGTGCAGTACGGCGGCCAGACGCCGCTGAAGCTGGCGCTGGGCCTGGAAAAGGAAGGCGTGCCCATCGTCGGCACCTCGCCCGATTCGATCGATGCGGCGGAAGACCGCGAGCGCTTCCAGAAGCTGCTCAACGATCTGAAGCTGCTGCAGCCGCCCAACGCGACGGCGCGCACGGAAGAAGAGGCGCTGCAGCATGCATCGGCCATCGGCTATCCGCTGGTGGTGCGCCCCTCCTACGTGCTGGGCGGCCGCGCGATGGAGATCGTGCACGAGCAGCGCGACCTCGAGCGCTACATGCGTGAAGCGGTCAAGGTGAGCAACGACTCGCCCGTGCTGCTGGACCGCTTCCTGTCCAATGCCATCGAATGCGACGTGGACTGCGTGCGCGACAGGACAGGCGCGGTGTTCATCGGCGGTGTGATGGAGCACATCGAACAGGCGGGCGTGCACTCCGGCGACTCGGCCTGCTCGCTGCCCCCGTATTACCTGTCGGCCGAGACGGTTGCCGAAATCAAGCGGCAGACCGCCGAAATGGCCCATGGCCTGAATGTGGTTGGCCTCATGAACGTGCAGTTCGCGATCCAGGAACGCGATGGCAAGGACGTGATCTACGTGCTCGAAGTGAACCCGCGCGCATCGCGCACGGTACCGTTCGTCTCCAAGGCCACCGGCATCCAGCTCGCCAAGGTGGCGGCTCGCTGCATGGTGGGCGACACGCTGGCGCAGCAGGGCGTGACCAAGGAAGTGACGCCGCCTTACTTCAGCGTCAAGGAGGCGGTGTTCCCGTTCGTGAAGTTCCCCGGCGTTGACACGATTCTCGGCCCCGAGATGAAATCCACCGGCGAAGTCATGGGCGTGGGCAAGACCTTTGGCGAGGCCTTCGTGAAGAGCCAGATGGGCGCGGGCACCAAGCTGCCGACCGAAGGCAAGGTATTCATGACGGTCAAGAACAGCGACAAGCCGCGCGCCGTCGCCATCGCCAGGGAGCTTGCCGCCATGGGCTTTACGCTCTGCGCTACACGCGGCACGGCGGCGGCGCTGACCGAAGCGGGGATCGAGGTCCAGACGGTGAACAAGGTCACCGAGGGCCGCCCGCACATCGTGGACATGATCAAGAACGAGGAAATCGCCATGGTGATCAACACCGTGGAAGAGCGCCGCAACGCCATCGCCGATTCGCGCGCGATCCGCACCAGCGCGCTGCTTGCCCGCGTGACCACCTTCACCACGATCTTCGGCGCGGAAGCGGCCGTTGAAGGCATGAAGCACATGCAGAATCTGGACGTCTATTCCGTCCAGGAACTGCATGCGCAGCTTGGCGCCTGACGCGCCCGCCGCTGCCCCGGGAACGCAAATGCGTTCTCTGAGCATGGCAGCGGGTTTTGGGGGCTGACATCCGGCGCAAAACCGGCATAATGCTCCCGTAACGAAAGACCGCCGCACGGCAACGCGCGGCGGTTTGCTTTTGGGGCGATCCGCGCGCAATCCCGGAAGGAATCACTGCGTCCGGAGAGCCCGGCGAAACCGGCGCCCTGATGCGCCAAACGAACAGATCTACGGAGTCGGAACCATGGCCACCATTCCCATCACCAAGCGCGGCTCGGAAAAGCTCAGGGAAGAGCTCAAGCGCCTGAAGACAGTCGAACGTCCCTCTGTGGTGCAGGCGATCGCGGAAGCACGCGCGCAGGGCGATCTGAGCGAGAACGCCGAATATGAGGCGGCCAAGGATCGCCAGGGCTTCATCGAAGGCCGTATCCTCGAGATCGAAGGCAAGCTCTCGGCCGCGCAGATCATCGATCCGTCCACGCTGGATGCCGGCGGCAAGGTGGTGTTCGGCGCGACGGTCGATCTGGAGGATGAGGATTCGGGCGATCCCGTGACCTATCAGATCGTCGGCGAAGACGAGGCGGACCTGAAGCAGGGCCTGATCAACGTCTCCAGCCCGATCGCGCGCGCGCTGATCGGCAAGGAAGAGGGCGATACGGCCGAAGTGCAGGCGCCGGGCGGCGTGCGCCGCTATGAAGTGGTGGCCGTGCGCTACCTCTGACGCTATCTCTGAATTCCCGACGAAGAGCAGTCCATGTACGAGCGCTTGTCCGTCTTCGCCGCGGCCCTTTGGTGGGGCAGCCTGACATCCATCGGCTTTCTTGCGGTGCCGATGCTGTTTGCCCACCTGCCCAACCCGACCCTGGCGGGCAACATGGCGGCCAGGCTGTTTGCGGCGCAGACCTGGGTTTCCGTGGCCTGCTGCGCCGCATTGCTGCTCCTGAGCAAGCGCCGCCATGCCGAGCGGCCCGAGGCATGGGCCCAGGCAGGTCTGGCCCTGGTGATCGGCGGCATGCTGCTTGCCCTGCTGGTGCAGTACGGCGTTTCTCCGCGTATAGTTGCCCGGCAGAACCTGAAGCTGTGGCACAGCGTCGGGACGGCAATGTACGCCGCCCAGTGGCTCTGCGCGGCGGCTTTGCTCTGGCGGCTGGGCAGGCGCGAAAAGTAACCCATGCGGGCACTGGCGAAAAGAGTTTGAGGCTCCTCCGGAGCCGTCGCATTTGCAGATCACACCCTGTGCAGGGTTGCGTATTGGATGGCGATGAACATGCAATCTCAAATTGTCGAAGTGGAAGGCGGCGACTGGCGTGAACTGTCGTCGGGCGCAGGGTGGACCGCCGCCGTGGAAGCCGGCAAGGTGCTTTATTTTCCGAGCCTGGGCTTTGAGCTCAGGCCCGGCGAGCGGGCGCTCCTGCGCCCTGAAATACGCGACCCGAAGTCGCGCAACATCAGCCTGAATGTGGATGGGACGCTCAAGGGCGCGGCGGGTGACGAGGCCACGCAGCGGCAGGTGGCGGAGATGATCGGCCGTTTCCGCGAACAGGCGGTGTCGCTGATCACCCGGCTGTTTCCCCAATATGCCCAGGTGATGCGCCTGGCGCCCACCAGCTATCGCCCGATGCAGGTGGAAACGCGCGCGCAGTCCTGGCGGGCGGATGACCGGCGCATGCATGTGGACGCATTTCCCTCGCGCCCCAATCATGGCGAGCGCATCCTGCGCGTGTTCGCCAACGTGAACCCCGAGGGGGCGCCGCGCGTGTGGCGGGTGGGCGAGCCGTTCGAGGATGTCGCCCGGAAATTTCTCCCCCGCGCCAAGCCCTATGTGCGCTGGCAGGCCAGGGCGCTGCGGGCTTTGCATGTGACCAAGTCGCTTCGCAGCGAGTATGACCATCTGATGCTGCAGTTGCACGATGGCATGAAGGGCGATCCCGCATACCAGCAGGACGCGCCGCAGGAGCGGGTGGAGTTCGCCGCCGGATCGACGTGGATCTGCTTTTCCGACCAGGCCGTTCATGCCGTCATGTCGGGGCAGTACATGCTCGAGCAGACGCTGTTCCTGCCGCCCGGAACGGAATATGACCCCGACGCGAGCCCGCTGGCGATCCTGACTCGCATGAAGGGACATGCTCTGGTGGATTCCCCGGGCCGTTGAACCCGGCGGCGGCGTGCCGGTGAACAACGGCGCCGGCCGCTTATGCCGGCGGTCGCCCAGCCGGGCAGCCGACCAATTTGAATGGCTAGTTGCCCCAGGCCCTGGCAACCCAGAGCGCTGGCTCGATGTGGCGGAACCTGCGGTTGCTGCGGCCGGCCAGGGCATCCGGCGGATTGCATTCGCCGTGAAAGATCACGATGCGCGCGTCCCTGGGCGGCAGCGGCTCCTTCCAGAAGTTGCCGGGCCAGGCGGGAATGCAGTGGTACTTGAAGCTGGGGCACCAGGCGGCGGGCCAGTACGAGAGCTTGCCTTGTGCGTTCAGGAAGTGCGAGAGGAATTCCTGTTCGTTGCGGTATTTCTCGCGCATCTCCCGGGAGTGCGCGCGGAAATGCGCGAGCACGTCCGCATGCGCCCCCAGCTCGAACCGGTAGACGGAGGAATTGCCGACGATGCGCCTGCCGTTGGCGCGCCAGAACCGCGGGTAGTCCTTGATGATCAGGAACTGTCCCGGTTGGGTGAAGAAATCGTCCAGGCTGCCGACGATGACCACGTCCAGGTCGAGGAACAGGGCCGTGCCGCGAAGGCCGTAGAGATCGGCCTCGAAGGTGGTCAGCTTTTTCCAGGCACGGTCAGGCTCGCCGGGCGCGAGATTGATGTTGATGTCCGGAATCGGATGGCATTGCACTTCGGCGCGGATGCCCCTGGCATCGTCGGTCAGGCAGACGAAATGGAAGTCGCCGCTCAAATGGCGGCGCACCATGTCATAGAGCCGGTTGACGTATTCGGGCCCGTATTTCGTGCCCCATTTCATGCACAGAATGTGACGTTGCGGTGAAGTGGCCCGGGCGGGGGCGGATGGCACGTTGTCGTGCGTGTGGTCGATCGGCATGGAGGCGATTGTGCGACGGGTGAATCAATCAATCCTTACGGATTAATCAAGGCGTCCCTTTTTCACCGATTTTTGCTTGGGCTTGGCGCGCTTGACCTGGCCTCCGGCGGTCAGGCGCTGGTTGCCGAGCACCCGGATCTGCTTGACCTCGGGCTTCTGGCCTCCTCGCGAGCTGTACTTGAGCACCTTCACGTCGCGCGGGCCCGGCATGCGGGATTCATCGATGGACTTGGCCTTCTCGGGCTGCGGGCGCCACAGCACCAGCAGCTTGCCGATGTGCTGAATAGGCGCGGCGTTCAAGGTGTCGGCCAGTTGCTGGTACATTTCTTCACGGGCTGCGCGGTCGTCGCCATGCACGCGGATCTTGATCAGGCCGTGGGCATTGAGCGCCGCGTCAATCTCCTTTTGCACGCCGGGGGTCAGACCATCGCCACCGATCATGACCACGGGGTCGAGGTGGTGCGCATTGGCGCGGTGTTCCCGACGCTCGGTCGGAGTGAGTTGAATTTGAGGCATAACCCGTATTATCTCAATGAGTAGGCGGTTTGCGTGCCGAAGCAAGGATTCCGCATGCGCCGGCAGGCCCATCGAGGCCGTCTATTGCCGGGCAAGGCGCCGGAAGACCGGAAAACATATGAAAGTTCAAACCAAAAGCAAGAAGGTCAACAAGGCGTGGCTCAATGACCACGTCAACGACCCGTACGTCAAACTGGCCCAGAAAGAAGGGTTTCGCGCCCGCGCGGCCTACAAGCTCAAGGAAATCGACGAGCAGCTCCACCTGATCCGCCCCGGCGACGTGGTCGTGGACCTGGGCTGCACGCCGGGCGCGTGGAGCCAGTACGTGCGCCGCCGCCTCTCGCCCACGGGGGCGGCGGCCGGCGCGCTCAACGGCACGATCATCGGCCTGGACATGCTGCCCATGGAGCCGATCGAGGGCGTTCAGTTCATCCATGGCGACTTCCGCGAGGAAGACGTATTGCGCCAGTTGCAGGAGGCCGTGGGCGGCCGCCCGGTGGATGTGGTGGTGTCCGACATGGCTCCGAATCTCTCGGGCGTGGATTCGGTGGATGCGGTCCGCATTGCGCACCTGATCGAACTGGCGGTGGATTTTTCGGTGAACCACCTCAAGCCTGAGGGCGCGCTGGTGGTGAAACTGTTCCATGGCAGCGGATATTCGCAATTGGTACAGTTGTTCAAGAACACGTTCAAGGTCGTCAAGCCGGTCAAGCCCAAGGCCTCGCGGGACAAATCGTCAGAGACTTTTCTGGTCGGAATGGGGTTGAAAAACACCTGAAAGCATTTTCGAGGGTGTCCGGGCGCACTTTTTGAGCGTTGTCCATTGCCCGCAGTGGGGTAAATCGGATAGGTATTCCCGTTGAAATGCCTAAAATAGCCCCCACCTGCACAACAACGTGCCATGGCTGTGACACGTCGTGAACGTTGAATATTTTTAGAATCTGGAGCTCCGCTTGAACAATCAGTGGTTTTCAAAAGTCGCCGTATGGCTCGTGATCGCCATGGTGCTGTTTACGGTGTTCAAACAGTTTGACACCCGTGCCGGCGTGGCTGCGGGCACGGTGGGCTATTCGGACTTCCTGGCCCAGGTCCGGGATGGGCGCGTCAAGTCCGCCACCATCCAGGAAAGCCCCGGCGGCACCGAGATCGTGGCCGTCACCAGCGATGATCGCAAGATCCGTACCACCGCGACCTTCCTCGATCGCGGCCTGGTGGGCGATCTCATCAACAACAACGTGAAGTTCGACGTCAAGCCACGCGAGGAAGGCTCGCTGCTGATGACCCTGCTCGTGAGCTGGGGTCCGATGCTGCTGCTGATCGGCGTGTGGGTGTACTTCATGCGGCAGATGCAAGGCGGAGGCAAGGGCGGGGCGTTCAGCTTCGGCAAGTCCAAGGCCCGCATGCTCGACGAGAACAACAACACCGTCACGTTCGCGGACGTGGCCGGCTGCGACGAAGCCAAGGAAGAAGTCAAGGAAGTGGTGGACTTCCTGAAAGACCCCAACAAGTTCCAGAAGCTCGGCGGACGCATCCCCCGCGGCCTGCTGCTGGTCGGCCCTCCGGGCACCGGCAAGACGCTGCTGGCCAAGTCGATCGCTGGCGAGGCCAAGGTGCCGTTCTTCTCGATCTCGGGTTCCGATTTCGTCGAAATGTTCGTCGGCGTGGGCGCGGCCCGCGTGCGCGACATGTTCGAGAACGCCAAGAAGAACGCGCCCTGCATCATCTTCATCGATGAAATCGATGCCGTGGGCCGCCAGCGTGGCGCGGGCCTGGGCGGTGGCAACGACGAGCGCGAGCAGACCCTCAACCAGATGCTGGTGGAGATGGACGGCTTCGAGACCAATCTCGGCGTGATCGTGGTGGCCGCCACCAACCGTCCGGACATCCTGGATGCGGCGCTGCTGCGGCCGGGCCGCTTCGACCGCCAGGTGTATGTGACGCTGCCCGATATCCGTGGCCGCGAGCAGATCCTGAACGTGCACATGCGCAAGATCCCGGTCGGGCAGGATGTGAACCCGGCGATCATCGCCCGCGGCACGCCCGGCATGTCCGGCGCCGACCTGGCGAACCTGTGCAACGAAGCCGCGCTGATGGCTGCGCGCCGCAATGCGCGCACCGTCGAAATGCAGGATTTCGAGAAGGCCAAGGACAAGATCATCATGGGCCCGGAGCGCAAGACCATGGTCATGCCCGAGCACGAGCGTCGCAACACCGCCTACCACGAGGCCGGCCACGCGCTGATCGGCAAGCTGCTGCCCAAGTGCGATCCGGTCCACAAGGTGACGATCATCCCGCGCGGCCGCGCGCTGGGCGTGACGATGAGCCTGCCCGAGCAGGACCGTTATTCCTACGACAAGGAATTCATGCTCAACCAGATCGCCATGCTGTTTGGCGGCCGCATCGCCGAAGAAGTGTTCATGAACCAGATGACCACCGGTGCGAGCAACGACTTCGAGCGCGCCACGCAGATCGCACGCGACATGGTGATGCGCTACGGCATGTCCGAGGCGCTGGGCCCGATGGTCTACGCCGAAAACGAGGGCGAGGTGTTCCTGGGCCGCTCGGTCACGAAGACCACCAACATCAGCGAGGAGACGATGCAGAAGGTGGACGTTGAAGTCCGCCGCATCATCGACGAGCAATACAGCCTGGCGCGCAAGCTGATCGAGGAAAACTCCGACAAGATGCATGCCATGGCGAAGGCGATGCTCGAATGGGAAACCATCGACGCCGAGCAGCTGGATGACATCATGGCGGGCAAGCCGCCGCGCCCCCCCAAGGACTGGACGCCACGCACGCCTTCCGGCGGTGGCGACAATCCAGGCGGCGGCACGCCAGCGGTCACGTCCGATCCGTCTCCCACGGCAGCCTGAGGAAGGCAGCCATCTTCCAGCGCAGTCAACGGGGCCCTCGCGGCCCCGTTGGCTCGTTCAGGGCTGAAGCGCATGGCCGCGCAGCCGAATTCCACGCTCATCGAGGAGCCTCGCGCATGCAATGGCAGACCAGCCGTTTTCTCATTGATCTGAACCGCCCCAAGGTGATGGGAATCGTCAACGTGACGCCGGATTCGTTCTCCGATGGAGGCAGTCACGACAGCGTCCCGGCGGCGCTGGCGCATTGCGAGGCGCTGCTGGAGCAGGGCGCGGACATTCTCGACATTGGCGGCGAGTCCACTCGACCGGGAAGCCCGGCCGTACCTCTTGAGGTGGAGCTGGCGCGCGTGATTCCCGTCGTCAAGGCGGCAAGCGCGCTGGGCGTGCCGCTCTCGGTCGATACCTACAAGCCCGAAGTGATGCAGGCCTCGCTCGACGCGGGCGCGGACATCATCAACGACATCTGGGCGCTGCGGCAGCCGCGCGCCCGCGAGGTGGTCGCCGCCCATCTCCGCTGCGGGGTCTGCCTGATGCACATGCACCGCGATCCGCAAACCATGCAGCAGCAGACCATGACGGGCGACGTCGTCGAGGAGGTGCTGGGCTTCCTGGCCGAGCAGGCGGATGGCCTGCGGAAAATGGGCGTGGCGCGCGAGCGCATCGTGCTGGATGCCGGCATAGGCTTCGGCAAGACGGTGGAGCAGAACTTCGCGCTGCTCGCCCGCCAGGATGCGCTGCGGCAATCCTCCGGCCATGCATGGCTGGCCGGCTGGTCGCGCAAGTCCTCGCTGGGCGAAGTTACCGGGCTGCCGGTGGACCAGCGCCTGGGCGCCAGCGTCGCCGCTGCGTTGCTCTCCGTCGAGAAGGGGGCGGCAGTGGTGCGCGTGCATGACGTGCGCGACACGGTGGCGGCGTTGAAGGTATGGGATGCGATGCGCGCGCAGGAGCGTCCAGCGGATTGAATACCGGGTGAGAACAATCGGATGCCAATTTCACGTGGAGATGCTTCATTGGTAACGGGATAATCGACCAATGCATAAGCATGAAAAAGGGAATAAATAGATGACGCGCCGCTACTTTGGAACCGATGGAATCCGTGGAACTGTGGGCGTTGCCCCCATCACGCCGGACTTCGTTCTCAAACTGGCGCATGCCGTCGGCCGCGTGCTGCGGCGCGCGGAAGACCGGGCGACGGTGCTGATCGGCAAGGACACGCGTGTTTCCGGCTACATGCTGGAGAGCGCGCTGGAGTCGGGCTTCAACTCGGCGGGCGTGGATGTCGTGCTGCTCGGGCCGCTGCCCACGCCGGGGGTGGCGTATCTCACGCGCGCGCAGCGCGCGAGCCTGGGCGTGGTGATCAGCGCCAGCCACAATCCGTTTCCCGACAACGGCATCAAGTTCTTCTCCGCCCAGGGCACCAAGCTGCCCGACAGCTGGGAGCAGGAAGTGGAGACGGCGCTCGATGAAGCCCCGGTCTGGGCCGACTCGCATTCGCTTGGCAAGGCGCGCCGGCTGGAGGATGCCGCGGGCCGCTATATCGAATTCTGCAAGAGCACTTTTTCGCACGACCTGACATTGCGCGGCCTGCGCATCGTCGTCGATGCGGCCAACGGCGCGGCCTACCATATCGCTCCCAAGGTCTTCCACGAACTGGGCGCCGAAGTGATCTCGATCGGCTGCTCGCCCGATGGCTTCAACATCAATCACGAGGTGGGCTCCACTCATCCGGATGCATTGGTGCGTGCCGTGCGGGCCAACCATGCGCATTACGGCATCGCGCTCGATGGCGATGCGGACCGGCTGCAGATGGTCGACGAGCGCGGGCGGCTGTACAACGGCGACGAACTGCTGTATCTGATGGCGCTGGACCGGCTGTCGCTTGGCCAGGCTCTGCCGGGCGTGGTCGGCACGCAGATGACCAACATGGCTGTCGAGCTGGCGCTGCGCGGCAAAGGCGTTGAATTCATGCGCGCCAAGGTGGGTGACCGGTATGTGCTGGAAGAGCTCGCCCGGCGCGGCTGGCAGCTCGGCGGTGAAGGATCGGGACATTTGCTGGCCCTGGACAAGCACACCACGGGCGATGGCCTGGTCAGCGCGCTGCAGGTGCTGCAGGCATGCGTGCGCGCGGGCAAGACGCTGCCCCAGATGCTCGCCGGGATGAAGCTCTATCCGCAGGTATTGCTGAACGTGCGCCTGCAGCCCGGACAGGACTGGCTCTCCAACCAACGGCTGGCCGATGCCACGCGCGAGGCCGAGCAGACGCTGGGCGACAATGGCCGTATCCTGATCCGCGCGAGCGGCACCGAGCCGCTGCTGCGCGTGATGGTGGAAGCGGAGAACGCCGATCACGCCAACCACTATGCGCAGCTGCTCGCCGACGTGGCGCGCGCGGGCTGAAGCGCCAGCGGGCTGCTTCGCCCGTCATCCAGCCGTCATCATCCTGACACTCGCACGTCACCGCCGCCTCTGACAATTTCCTGCGGAGGCGGGGCGCTCCTTTCCCGGTAGCCGTCCGGCATGTCCTCCATGAAAAGAGGATTGCACCTATGAGCGACCTGCCGAGCCCGACCATGCCGTTGAGCGATGAATCCTTGCCCAGGGGGTCGCTTCACCGCCCATCTGATGCGGGCCATCTGGGGCAAGCTGCACAGGCGCGTGGCGGGATTGAGGTCGCGTGGGCGCGCCACCTCGACGAAGTGAGAGAGGCGCAGAAGCTGCGCTTCGATGTGTTCGTCTCCGAAATGGGGGCGCAACTGAGCTCGCCGGTGGCGGGCCACGACATCGATCTTTTCGACGACTACTGCGAGCACCTGCTGGTGCGTGACTCGGCGACGCGCCAGGTCGTGGGCACCTACCGCGTTCTGACCCCCGTGCAGGCGCGCCGCGTGGGCAGCACATACAGCGATACCGAGTTTGATCTCACCCGCCTGCGTGGACTGCGCAGCCGCATGGTGGAGCTGGGCCGCAGCTGCGTACACCCCGGACACCGTCACGGCGGCGTCGTGCTGGCGCTCTGGGGCGCGCTGGCGGATTTCATGATGCGCAACTCACTGGACACCATGATTGGCTGCGCGAGCATTCCGATGCTGCACAACGGCGTGGTGACGGGCGACGTGGCCGCCAGCATCTACCGCGGCGTCAGCCAGACCCACATGGCTTCCATCGAATACCACGTGCGCCCCCGATTGCCGCTCCCGCTGGAGAGCCTGGACAGCAGCCTGGACGTGGAGCCGCCGGCGCTCATCAAAGGCTATCTGCGCCTGGGCACGCGCATCCTGGGCGCTCCCGCCTGGGATCCGGACTTCAACACGGCCGACCTGCCGATGCTCATGCGGCTGGCCGACCTGCCCGCCAAGTACCGCAAGCATTTTTTCCAGAACTGAATCAGGAGCTGATGGCTGCAGGCTGTGCCGCAGTAGTTGGATCAGGTTTTCTGCATTGTGTGTCGTGAAAGCAGCGCATATTGATATTGGCTGGTTGCGGAAGATGTGACAAAGTGGTGACTCGGTCATACGTTTGTCACAACCGCGCTGGATACTGGCTGCCGACACGTTCGCATTTCATCATTTTGTATGCCGTTTTACGCTTCGCCGCTTCCACCGATGACAGTCACGGACGGTATTTCGTCCGGACAGGGGACCTCCCGCGCGGGGGCTGGCCCCGATGCAAGGAGCGTGCAACTGCTCGACCGCGACCACAGCATTCTGGACTTCAACGAGCGGGTGTTCGACTGGGCGGTGCGCGAGGACGTTCCTTTGCTGGAGCGGCTGCGCTATCTGTGCATCGTCTCGTCGAACCTCGACGAATTCTTCGAGGTGCGCTCTGCGGCGCACCTGACGGCCGCGCAGCAGGGCGAGGCCAAGGGCGAATATGACGCGCAGTCCTTCGAGGCGCTGTCGCACAAGGCCCATGCCCTGGTGGCGCGGCAGTATGCGCTCTACAACGAATCGCTGATGCCCGCGTTCGAGGCGCACGGCATTCGCGTGATCCCGCATGGCGAGCGCGACAGCGCGCAAAAACGCTGGGTGCGCGAATACTTCCTGCGCGACGTGCGGCCGCTGCTGATCCCGGTGGGGCTCGATCCGGCGCACCCGTTTCCGCAGGTGGCGAACAAATCGCTCAATTTCATCGTCCGGCTCAAAGGCGGAGATGCGTTCGGGCGGCAAAACGAGATCGCCATCGTCAAGGTGCCGCGCATCCTGCCGCGCGTGATCCGGCTGCCCGCCGAGGTGGCGCGCGATGGCGTGCAGCTGGTGACCCTCTCCAGCATCATCCGCTCGCATCTGGCCGATCTGTTTCCGGGGCGCGAAGTCACTGAATTCTCGCAGTTCCGGGTCACGCGCCACTCCGATCTGGCGGTGGACGAGGAGGATGTGCGCAACCTGCGCATGGCGCTGCGCCAGGGCTTGCAGCACCGGCATTTCGGCCTGGCGGTGCGGCTGGAGGTTTCCTCCCGGTGCTCGCGCCATCTCTCGGATTTCCTGCTCTCGCAGTTCAATCTGCCAGCCGCGGCGCTCTATCGTGTCCCGGGGCCGGTCAATCTGGTGCGGCTGTCGCAATTGGTGGAACTGGTGGCGGACCGCTCGCTGCTGTTTCCCTCCTGGCAGCCCGCATGGCCGGCGCAGCTTGCGCGCAATGCCTCCATCTTTGCCGAGCTGAGGAAGCGCGACGTGCTGATCCACCAGCCGTTCGAGAGTTTTGACGGCGTGCTTGCGTTCCTGCGCGAAGCCGTGGAAGACCCCAAGGTGCTGGTGATCAAGCAGACCATCTACCGCACCGGCTCGGATGCGCAGATGCTGGACCTGCTGCGCGAAGGCGTGCGGCGCGGAAAGGAAGTGACGGTGGTTGTTGAGCTCAAGGCGCGTTTTGACGAGGAGGCCAACATCAACTGGGCCGAGGCGCTGGAGTCGGTGGGCGCGCAGGTGGTCTATGGCATCGTCGGCCTCAAGACGCATGCCAAGATGCTCCTGGTCACGCGCCGCGAGGGCCGGCGGCTCAGGCGCTACGGGCATCTGTCCACCGGCAACTACAACCCGCGCACCGCCAGGCTCTATACCGACCTGAGCATGCTCACGGCCGATGAGGCGCTGACCGCCGACATGGATGCGGTATTCGAGCATCTGGCGAATCAGAACCGCGTGCCGTACCTGGGCCAGATGATGCTGGCTCCGTTCGATCTGCAAAAGCGGCTGATCGGCATGGTCGAGCAGGTGGGGCAGGCGGCCTCGCGCGGCGAGTATGCGCGCATCGTCGCCAAGATGAATGCGCTGACCGACGAGGAGCTGATCCACGCCCTGCTGCGGGCCGGCCAGTGCGGCGCGCGCATCGACCTGATCGTGCGCGGCGCGTGCATGCTGCCCGCGCAGGTGCCGGGCGTTTCGGAGCGCATCCGCGTGCGATCGGTGATCGGACGCTTTCTGGAGCACACGCGCGTGTTCTATTTCGGAGCGGGCAACAGCGAGGAGCTGTACTTGTCGAGCGCCGACTGGATGAATCGCAACATGCTGCGCCGTGTGGAGCTGGCATGGCCGGTGAAGGACAGAAAGCTGCGCCAGCGGATCATCGACGAATGCCTGGTCGCCTATCTGCACGATGACCGCGACGCCTGGACGCTGCAGGCCGACGGCCTCTATCAGCGCGCGCGGCGCGTGACGGATGGCATCGGGGCGCAGAACGCGTTGATGAAGCGCTATGCGCCCATGGGCCAACGGCTCAAGGGCGGCCCCGCGGAATATGCCCGCTGAGCCAGGACATGCAAGAAGAACCGAAAAGAGGCGGTCGATGGATCTGATTCTCTGGAGACACGCGGAAGCCGAGGAAGCGCGCGACGGCGATGACGATCTGCAGCGGCCGCTGACCGGCCGTGGCGAGAAGCAGGCGACGCGCATGGCGGCGTGGCTTGATCGCCAATTGCCCGAAGGCCTGCGCGTGATGGTCAGCCCGGCGCTGCGCACCGAGCAGACGGCGCGGGCGCTGGGCCGCAAGTTCAAGCTGCGCGCTGAACTGCTGCCTGGCGGCCCGGTGCAGGATGTGCTCGAACTGGCCCAGTGGCCGCGCTCGCGCGGCGCGGTGCTGGTGGTTGGCCATCAGCCCATGCTGGGCGAAATGGCCGCGCTCCTGCTGGGCATGACCGCCAGTCAATGCGCGATCCGCAAAGGATCGGTCTGGTGGCTTCGCCACCGCAGGCGGCAGGATCTGGAGGAGACCATTCTGCTGTCGGTGCAGTCGCCGGATTTCCTCTAGCAGACCCTCTCTGGCCGCGCCGTGCGGCAGGGCTTATTTCTTCGATGCCTTGCCGTCTTCGTTCTTGGCGGGGCGTCCGGTCTTGATGGCTGGTACGGCCTGCAGAGCGGCCAGCAGCTGCGGGTCGTCCAGCGTCGTGAGCAGCTTCAGGCCCGCGCGCAGCAGTTCGCTTTTCTTGGCATGGTGGGCGAGCCGGGCGCTGCGCAGCTTCAGCTCGTCGATGGCGGCGTATTCGTCCTTGGGAATGGTGAAGCTGTCGCGCACGAGCTTGGGCTTCCTGACCTTGTTTTCCTTTTCGGCCTTGGCGGGTTTCTCCGCCTTCGAGGCCCTGGCCTTTGCCGGGGCCTCGGACTTGACGGCGGGCTGGACGGCCGCCTTGGCAGCGGGTGTCCTGCCTTTGGCGGGCGCTGGCATCGTCGCTGGCGCGGTGGGCTTGTGCATCACTTTTTTTGCGGCTGCCGTGATGGGGGCGGGATCCGCCGGGGGAGTCTGGGTGCGATTCGTCATGATGGGAGAAGTGGAGAAACTATATAAACAGTTTATACGGTTTCTCGATTTCTTGTCACCGTAGTTCGGTGACATATTCCCACGGCGTTTTTTGCCAGCAGAGGTTCTCGTCGTGCAGCAGATGGGCCGACTGCGGGTAGCTTGCCGACCAGCCCTCGCGCGAGCGGACCGTGCAGCGCCGTCCGTCGAACTGCAGCGAGAATCCTTGCGTGTCGGGATCGCGGCGCGCATGGCACAGCGCGACGGCGGTGCGCAGGCACATCAGTTGCAGCACGAATTGCGGGTCAGTCAGCTCGACCGCCGTCTTGTGCAATTTGCCCCGGTGGCCCAGCACCAGCTGGCTGAGGTGATGAAGCTCGGGCAGCGCGAATCCAGCCGCGTCGGTCTGGTCGAGGATATAAGCCCCGTGGCGCTGGTAGCCGCTGTGGGAGATGCGCTGGCCGATCTCGTGCAGGAGCGCTGCCCAATCGAGCTTGCGCGCCGCGCGTTCGCTGTCCGCTGCCGCGCCCAGAAACAGCCCGGTGGCGATCTTCGCCACGCGCCGGGCGTGCGCCTCGTCCACGCCAAAGCGCTGCATGAGGCCGCGCACGGTGGAGGCGCGCAGATCGGTCTGCGGCTGTTCGCGGTCCAGCAGGTCGTAGAGCGCGCCCTGGCGCAGCGCGCCTTGCGCCACCTGCAATTCGTCGATGTCCAGAAGCTGGAAGATGGCGCGCAGCACGCTCACGCCCCCGCCGATGACGGCGCGGCGATCTTCCTTGAGGCCGTTCATGCGCACGCGCTCGGCGCTGCGCGCGGCCAGCAATTGGCGGTAGAGCCAGTCCAGCCCTTCGAGCGTGACCTTGCCCTGGGGGCCTCCCGCGGCCACGAGCACGTCGCCGACGGCGCCCACCGTTCCGGACGAGCCGTAGGCCACGTCCCAGGTGTCGCGCCTGTAGGTGTCGAGCGCTTCGTCGAGCACCGCCTTGGCGGCGATCTCGGCTGTCTGGAACGCCTGTTCGGTGAACTGGCCCTGCGGGAAATAGCGTGTGGACCACGCGACGCTGCCCACGCGGAACGACGCCACGGCGGATGGTGTGAACTGCCGCCCGAGAATGAGTTCGGTGGAGCGTCCGCCGATATCCACCACCAGGCGGCGCTCGTCGGACTGCGGCAGCAGCCGCGCCACGCCCTGGTAGATCAGGCGCGCCTCCTCGGGGCCCGAGACGATGTCGATCGGATAACCAAGGATCTGGCTGCCGCGCTCGATGAAGGCCTCCCGGTTGCGCGCCTCGCGCAGCGTCTGCGTGGCCACGGCGCGCACGTGCGCGCGCGGAAAGCCAGCAAGCCGCTCGGCGAACCGGGCAAGGCAATCCCAGCCGCGCTGCATGGCTTCGGCGGTGAGGTTGCGGTCTTCATCGAGCCCCGCGCCCTGGCGCACGGTTTCCTTGAAGTATTCGATCTTCTCGATGTGGCCGTGCTCATATCGGCCGATTTCCAGTCGGAAGCTGTTCGAGCCAAGGTCGACAGCGGCGAGCAATGTTCCATCTTGCATAAAGGGGCGGAGTGCTCCGCGCTTTTTTTCTCGCGGCGCAGCATAGCACTGACTTCCATCGCCCGGTGAAGGACGTGGTCTGGCGGCTACCGTGAACACATCTTCAGCCAACGATGCGGCCATCGGAGGTCAGCATGCTCTGGGTCACATTGGCGCCGCTGAGTTTCTCGCCCCGATAGGCGACCGTGTAGCCGCCGATTTCCTGCTCGGAACGCCTGCGGAATGCGGCCATGGCGCTTGCGCGGTCGGGCGAGGAGCCAAGCGATGCAAGCACCTGCGCCGTGTAGCGCGCGGCGATGTAGCCGGCCAGGCCGTGCTGCGAGGGCGGCTCGTCATACAGCCTGCCCAGCGCCGCGCGGTAGCTCCGGACCACGGGCAGGCTGGCGCTCACCATGGGGACGGGCTGCGTCACCACCACGGAGACATTGCGCGGCATGCCGCCCAATTGCGTGAGCACCTGCAGATTCACGTCGGCCAGCGCGATCAGGTAGCAGTGCGATCCAGGCTGTACGCCCAGCCGGTGCGCGAACGCATGGAGCTCCGGGGTGCCGCCGATGAACAGGACGAGCGCCGGCGTCGCCGCGGGCCGCCTGTCGGGAGGCAGCACCTGCAGTTTCAGGCCTTGCGCGCTGCCCGCCGCGGCGATGGAGGCGCCGAGCGCCGCCTGATGGCCGGAGGTCGCATAGACGACGCCGGCCTGCCGGACGCCCATGACGGCCAGCGACTTCATCGCATGCGCGATCTGCGCCTGATAGTCGGGAAAGACCGCAAAGACCGTGTTGCCGCTGTCCGTCCATTGGCGCTGCAGCCAGGGGGCTGCGATGGGCAGGGGCGAGGCGGCGGATTGCTGCAGCGCCGCGATCGACGCCGCCGCCGCATCGCCCGCGCAGCCGCACAGCGCCACGCAGGCATGGTCGGCCTGCGCGGTCCGAAGGGCCGATTGAATGGAGGCGGCGCTGCCGTCAGTCTCGATCACCTGGTGCCGGATGCCGCGTCCACGCGGCGCTTCCTGCGCGTTGTATTCCTGCCAGGCGGCGCGCGAGCCTGCCAGGAAGTCGCGGCTGATGTCCTGCTGCATGGGCGACATGTCCACGATCTGCGTGACCGCCATGGCGGCGGCGGGTTCCGTGGCCGCCCGGGCATTGCCACCGGGGAGCAACGCACCCGCAGCGGCAAGCAGGCTTGAATGCCTGAACCATTGCCGCCGATTGAGGGCAGGGGACGAAACGATGAAGGAGGGCATGGCGGGCAACGTGAATCTGCTTTGAAAAATTCATGTTACGAATGGCCGGCGACAGATTTGTGACGATTTCGTGGCGGCGGCCCTTTGAAAAATACGTATGACAAATTCAATGTGTCATGTCGTTGTCACATACGGGTTCTACATTCCGTTCCATCACAAGTTTTGTTCAACCTCGAGGTTCTCTCATGACAATGTCTGCAATTCGGGTTCTGGTGGCTGGTCTGGCGGCGATGGGCGCGATGTCTTCGGCCCTGGCGCAAAGCGAAGCCACCGGCGCTGGCGCCAGCTTCCCGGCTCCGCTGTACTCCAAGTGGGCTGCCGACTACAACAAGGCCACCGGCGTCAAGATCAACTATCAGTCCGTGGGCTCGGGTGCCGGTCTGCGCCAGATCGAGGCCAAGACCGTCGACTTCGGTGCTTCCGATGCGCCCCTGAAGGACGACGAGCTGCAGAAGAAAGGCCTGGTGCAGTTCCCCACCGTGATCGGCGGCATCGTGCCGGTGGTCAACATCAAGGGCATCGCGCCCGGCCAGCTCAAGCTCTCCGGCAAGGTTCTGGGTGACATCTACCTGGGCAAGATCACCAACTGGAACGATGCCGCCATCAAGGAACTGAACCCCGGCGTGAATCTGCCGGATGCGACGATCGCCCCGGTGCGCCGCGCAGATGGCTCGGGCACCACCTTCGGCTTCACCAACTATCTCTCCAAGGTGAACCCCGAGTGGAAGGAAAAGATCGGTGAAGGCACGGCCGTGAACTGGCCCACCGGCGCGGGCGGCAAGGGCAACGAGGGCGTCGCCGCTTTTGTGGGCCGCCTGCCCAACTCGATCGGCTACGTCGAGTATGCCTACGTCAAGCAGAACAAGATGACGTTCGCGCAATTGCAGAACAAGGACGGCAACTTCGTGTCGCCCGACGACACGAGCTTCAAGGCCGCTGCCGCGGGCGCCGACTGGAGCAAGAGCTTCTACCAGATCCTGACCGAGCAGCCCGGCAAGGACGCATGGCCGATCACCTCCGCCACCTTCATCCTGATGCACAAGGCGCAGGACAAGCCGGTTCAGGCCGCCACTTCGCTGAAATTCTTCGAGTGGGCCTACAAGAATGGCGACAAGACGGCCGGCGAACTGGACTACGTTCCCATGCCCGAGAGCGTGAAGGAAGTGATCTACAAGTCCTGGTCCGAGATCAAGGACGCATCCGGCAAGGCCGTCGCCCTGAAGTAACCGCGTCGCCCGGCCTGGTTCTGGCGCCCCACGGATGACCCGCTGCGGATTTCCGCAGGCATCCATGGGGCTGCCGC
>NZ_JBEBOW010000017.1:0-35825 GCF_040396215.1 Diaphorobacter ruginosibacter
GCAATAGCATGGCTATTGCTGCGGTATTGCGCCTTGCATCCCATCCCGCAAAGCCACTGTCGCGGCGCGAGGAGATCGTAAACACGTTCTTAAGACATTGTCAGGCATTGGAGGGAGGCATCGCGCCGCGCGCGTACTTGCGGTACTCGGCGGGCGAATGCCCCGTCCACGCGCGGAATGCGCGGATGAAGCTTTTCTCTCCCGCGAACCCCGCTGCCTGGGCTACCTGCTTGATGGGCCGGTCGGTGCGGTTGAGCAGTTCGATGGCCTTGCCGCGCCGCATCTCGTCCTTCAGCGTCTGCAGCGAGGCGCCTTCTTCCTTGAGCTGGCGGTGCAGCGTGCGCGTGGAGACGTGCAGCTCATCGGCCAGGGTGCGCGCGCTGTGCATGGCGTCGGGCGTGCCGGCCAGGATCTGCCGCACGCGCTGCACCAGCAGCCGGTCGCGGCGGTACTTGCGCACCATGAGGGGCAGGGCGCGTTGCAGCATCTGCTGCATGGCGGTTTCATCGCGCTTGAGGGGAAGCTCCAGATAGCGGGTGTCCAGCTCCACCGCCGCATGCGGCGCATCGAATACCACCTTGCCGCCGAAGAGCACGCGGTACGCATCGGCATGCGGCGGTGCGGGAAAGGGAAACTGCGCGGACACGACGGGCAGGCGCGAGTCGATGAACCAGCTCGCCAGCCCCAGCGCATTGCGCAGCACCGACACCAGGCAGAACTCGCGCAGCTCGCCGAGATCGCGGTGCTCCGATACCGCGAGCTGGCAGCGGTTGTTGCCGGACTGCAATTGCAGTCCGATGTCATCGGTGATGAGCGCGTGGTGGCGGCACCAGCGTGCGAGCGCAAGCCCCAGCGTGGGCGCGCTGAGCGAGGCGCGCGCCAGCATGCCGTAGCTTCCCCAGGGCAGGCGGCGGCCGAACCAGCCAAGGCCTTCGTCGTCGAGTTCGCGCATCGCGAAACCCGACAGGACTTCCATCTGCAGAGCGGTGATGCGTGACGCTTTGTCGTTGACGATTCCTGGCGCAATTTGTGCCGCATCCAGGGCGGCTGCCGGGCTGAGGCCGCGACGCTCGTAAGCCAGCAGGATTGCCCGTACAAAAGCCATTGGGGTGACTGCCGGATGGCGGCTTTCCAGGGCATTGTCGGGGATGGGGTGGAGCATGGCTGGATTTTGCTTTGTGCTGGCGTGTTTTGCAACCTCTGTGGCCTGATTGCTTCACCACATCGACGGACTCCGGGCGTATGCTGTGCGCTGAACGAGCGCGCAGTGGATTGTCGGCCGCAAGCCGCAGTCATTATGGAGACACGAGCACATGAATTTGCAGCAGACGCAAGGCCAAGGCCTGCGGGCCCTGAGCGAGGCTTCGGGTGCGACCGACAAGCCGTTGATCGAACAGACCCTGGGGGATTTCTTCCGGGACATCGCGCAACGATATCCCGATCGTGATGCGCTCATCAGCGCGCATCAGGGACTGCGCTACACCTACTCGCAGCTTCACGCCGAATCGCGCAGGCTTGCCAGCGCGTTGCTGGGCCTGGGCCTTGCCAAGGGCGACCGGATCGGCATCTGGTCGCACAACAACGCGCAATGGGTGCTGATGCAGTTCGCCACCGCGCAGGTGGGGCTGGTGCTGGTCAATATCAATCCCGCGTATCGGACGGCCGAGGTGGAGTACGCCATCAACAAGGTGGGCTGCAAGGCGCTCGTCACTATGCCGAGCTTCAAGACGAGCGACTACCTCGGAATGCTGCGGGAGCTGGCCCCCGAGATGGCCGGCGCGCAGCCGGGTGCGTTGAAGGCGGGCCGCCTGCCCACGCTGCGCACGGTGGTGTGGATCGATGAGGCGGGCGTCGGCGAAGAGCAGGCCGGGATGCTGCGTTTCTCCGAGCTGCTGGCGCGTGGAGATGCGGGCGATGCGCGTATCGACGCGATTGCGGCCGGTCTGCGCAACACCGATCCGATCAACATCCAGTTCACCAGCGGCACGACGGGCTTTCCCAAGGGCGCGACGCTCACGCACCGCAACATACTGAACAACGGCTTTTTCATCGGCGAATGCATGCGGCTCACGCACGAGGACCGGCTGTGCATTCCCGTGCCCCTGTACCACTGCTTCGGCATGGTGCTGGGCAACCTGGCCTGCGTGACGCACGGCTCCGCCATCGTTTATCCGAACGACGGCTTCGATCCGGTCAAGGTGCTGGAGACCGTGCAGGCAGAGAAATGCACGGGCCTGCACGGCGTGCCCACCATGTTCATTGCCGAGCTCGACCATCCGCGCTTTGCGGAGTTCGACCTGTCCACGCTGCGCACCGGCATCATGGCCGGCTCGCCCTGCCCGATCGAGGTGATGAAGCGCGTCGTCAAGGACATGCATCTCTCGGAGATCACCATCGCCTATGGCATGACCGAGACCAGCCCGGTGAGCTGCCAGAGCGACAACGGCACGCCGCTGGAAAAGCGCGTGTCCACGGTCGGCAAGGTGCAGCCGCACCTGGACGTGAAGATCATCCACCCCGAGACCGGCGAGGTGCTGCCCCGGGGGCAGAGCGGCGAGCTGTGCACGCGCGGCTACTCGGTCATGCTGGGCTACTGGGATGACGAGGCCAGGACGCGCGAGGCCATCGATGCCGAAGGCTTCATGCATACCGGCGACCTGGCCACCATGGACGACGAGGGCTATGTGAACATCGTCGGGCGCATCAAGGATATGGTGATCCGCGGCGGCGAGAACATCTATCCGCGCGAAGTCGAGGAGTTCCTCTACCGCCACCCCAAGATCCAGGACGTCCAGGTGGTGGGCGTGCCCGACCAGCGCTTCGGCGAGGAACTGTGCGCATGGGTCATCGCCAAGCCCGGCGAGACGCTGGCCGAAGAGGACATCCGCGAGTTCTGCAAGGGCCAGATCGCGCACTACAAGGTGCCCAGGTACATCCGCTTCGTGACCTCGTTCCCGATGACGGTGACCGGAAAGATCCAGAAGTTCCGCATCCGCGACCAGATGAAGGACGAACTGGGCCTGCGGGACGGCAAGACGGCCTGAAGCCCCTCAGTGTCCGGGATCGCAGCACCATGAGTTCGCGCCACCGCTTTCGCCGCCACATGCATGCGCCTTGCGTCGCAGGCGCGTGCGCGCTGGCACTGCTGGCGGCAGGTTCTGGAGCGCATGCCGCGATCCAGGAGAGGGTGCTGCACATTCCCGTGGAGGCGCAGAGCGCCAGCGGCAAGCTGATGAAGGCGCATATCGCGGTGACGGTTTTTTCCGATCCGGCCAACCCCGTGCCCGCGCCGGTTGCGGTGATCAATCATGGCCGCTCGCCCGGGGCCGAAGGCCGCAAGGAGCTGCACCGCGCGCGCTTTGCCAGGCAGGCGCGGTACTTCGTCAGCCGGGGCTTCATCGTCGCGGTTCCAACCCGCATGGGCTATGGGCCGACGTTTGAAGACGATGCCGAGGACAGCGGCGGCTGCCGCAGCAAGCACTATGAGAAGGCGCTGAATTCCGCGGCGCGGCAGATCGACGCGGCCTTGAAGGCGGTGCGGCGGCTGCGCGGCGACGCATCGCCGGACCGCGCTGTGATCGTGGGGCAGTCGTTTGGCGCCGCCGCCTCGGTTGCCGCCGCCGCGCTCGAGCCTGAAGGGGCGCAGGCGGTGGTCAGCTTCGCCGGCGGCGCGGGTGGAAATCCGCGCACGCATCCCGCGCAGCCCTGCGATCCGCAGCAGATGGCACAGGTTTTTCGTGATTTTGGCGGCAGATCGCAGGTGCCGATGCTGTGGGTCTACGCGAAGAACGACCAGTTCTTTGGCGCGCAATGGCCCGTGAAATGGCATACCGCTTTCGTGGAGGGCGGCGGCCGCGCCGAGTTCAGGCAATTGCCGCCTTTCGGCGCGGATGGACATGCGCTTTTCCATGCCGGCATCCATCGGTGGCGGCCCGTGGTCTCGGAGTTTCTTGACGCTTCAGGCTTTGCCCTGCCGGCTCCCATGCCGCGCGGCATGGCCGGGGGGGTGGCGCGATGATGGCCGCCCGCATGGAGCGACCGGCGCGCGGATGGCGCGACGGCGCCGGACCGGGGTCAGGGCGCGGGCATTCCCGCGGTGCGCCGCGCCACGGCGAGGCGCTTGCGCATGGAGACCTCCTGCATGTCCAGTTCGCTCACAATGCGGCGCAGCGAGTCGTCGTTGATCCTGTGCCTTTGCCGTTCGGCGTAGACCGCATCGCGTTCGGCGCGTATGCATTTGAGGCGCATCTCGATCTCCAGCACATATCGCCGCTTGCGCTGCTGGATGATTTCAGGCGTTTCGCGCGCGCTCTCCAGCGAGATGGCGATGCCGCTGCCATCGTCGAGAAGTTGCAGACGGTTGCGGTATTCCTGCGCCAGGTGCCCCATGACTTCCTGGTGCATGGCGGCCCATTCGGGTGTGTGCGCGGCGATCTCCTCTTCGCTGAGTGTGAGCTTGGACATGGCTGCCATGCAGGCCGCCTCGCGGGCCAGTCGTTCCTCGCGGACGGTCGGGGGCTCGCCGGGGGCCGGCAGGCGCCTCAAGATGAGAGGCAGCGCCACGCTGCCCATCACCAGGGTGAACAGAATGGTTCCGGTGGCCAGGAAGATCAGCATGCCGCGCGCGGGAAACGGCTCGCCGTTATTGAGCAGCATGGGAACGGACAGCGCGCCCGCCAGCGTCACCGCGCCGCGGATGCCGGCGAACGTGGTGGCCAGATTGAGCAGCATGGATGGCCGCTCGGCCATCTTGCCCGAGTGATGGGCGCTGCGCAGCGCGCCATGCACGCCAAGCGTGATCCAGATCCAGCGCAGTGCGAGCAGCGCGCACGAGATCGCGGCCACGTAGCCCACCAGAATCCACCACTCATGGCCTGCCTCATGCAGCGGCACGCCGATGATCGAGGGCAGTTGCAGGCCCAGCAGCAGGAAGATGGCGCCGTTGAATGCGGCTTCGACCAGGCTCCAGGTGCCCTCGGTCTGCAGGCGCTCGCTCACGTAGCTGCTGCGGTCCAGGTCCGCGAAATTGGTGGCGATGCCAGCCGCCACAGCCGAGAGGATGCCGGAGACGCCGATCTTCTCGCCCACCAGGTAGGCGGCGAAGGGCAGCAGCACCAGCAGCAGCACCATCTGCGTGGCGGCCACGTCGCCCAGGCGCCGCGTGATCGTGCTGCGCGCGTAGCTGAAGCCCCAGCCGAGCAATGCGCCGACGGCCAGCCCGCCTACGGACATCCAGAGGAAGTTCGTGGCGACGTCGCCCCAGGACAGCGCGCCGGTCAGCGTGGCGGCCACGGCGAACTTCAGCGCCACCAGGCCCGATGCATCGTTGAGCAGCGACTCGCCTTCGAGAATGTGCATGGTCTTCTCGGGCATGCCCAGGTTGCGCGTGATGGCCGATACGGCCACGGCGTCGGTGGGCGAGATCACAGCCGCCAGCGCAAAGGCCACGGTCAGCGGGATCTCGGGAATCATCCAGTGGATCAGGTAGCCCAGGCCGCATACCGTGAACAGCACCAGGCCCAGCGCCAGCAGCAGGATGGGCCTGGCCAGCGCGAAGAACTCACGTTTGGGAATGCGCCAGCCGTCGGCGAACAGCAGCGGCGGGATGAACAGCAGCATGAACAGTTCCGGATCGAATGCGATGTGCAGGCCGCTTTGCGGCCAGGCAATGGCCGCGCCAAGCGCGATCTGGATCAGTGGCAGGGGAACGGCGCGTATGTAGCGGGAGACGATGCCCGTGAGCGCTCCAAGCAACAGGACAAGCAGGACGGTTTCAACGGTATGCATGTGGCATTTTCAGGCGATTCCAGCGCGAAATTCTGGCAGATGGTGACAAAAACCATGTGCCCCAATCGGAAAAAGTGGAGAACAGAACGATGAGCATTCTTGGCACGCAACTCAACCCGCGCTCGGCGGATTTCCAGTCGAACGCGCAGGCCATGCAGGCGGTGGTCGATGATCTGCGCGCGCATATCGAGCGTGTGGCGCAGGGCGGCGGAGAGGCGGCGCGCGCCAAGCACGTGGCGCGTGGCAAGCTGTTGCCGCGCGAGCGCGTGCAGCGCCTGCTCGATCCGGGCACGCCGTTTCTGGAGCTCTCGCCGCTGGCTGCGCTCAACATGTACAAGAACGATGCTCCGGGTGCCGGCGTCATCACCGGCATCGGCCGGGTGAATGGCGTCGATTGCATGATTGTGTGCAACGATGCCACCGTCAAGGGCGGCACCTATTACCCGATGACGGTGAAAAAGCATCTGCGCGCGCAGGAGATCGCGCAGCAGAACCAGTTGCCGTGCATTTACCTGGTGGATTCGGGCGGCGCGAATCTGCCCAATCAGGATGACGTGTTTCCCGACCGTGATCACTTCGGCCGCATCTTCTTCAACCAGGCCAACATGAGCGCGCAAGGCATCGCGCAGATCGCGGTGGTGATGGGCTCGTGCACGGCGGGCGGCGCCTACGTGCCGGCCATGAGCGATGAATCGATCATCGTGAAGAACCAGGGAACGATTTTCCTGGGCGGCCCGCCGCTCGTGAAGGCGGCTACCGGCGAGGTGGTGAGCGCCGAGGACCTGGGCGGCGGCGATGTCCACACGCGGCTCTCGGGCGTGGCCGACCATCTGGCCGAGAACGACCTGCATGCGCTGGCGCTGGCCCGCCAGATCACCGGCAACCTCAATCACGGCAAGCAGTCCTGCGCCAACGACCATGCGCCGCGCCCGCCGCTGTTCGACGCCGGTGAACTCTATGGCGTGATCCCCGTGGACACGCGCAAGCCGTTCGATGTGCGCGAGATCATCGCGCGCGTGGTGGACGCCAGCGAGTTCGACGAGTTCAAGGCGCGCTTTGGCAGCACCCTGGTCTGCGGCTTCGCGCGCATCGAAGGCATGCAGGTGGGCATCATCGCCAACAACGGCATCCTGTTCAGCGAATCCGCGGTGAAGGGAGCGCACTTCATCGAACTGTGCTGCCAGCGCAAGATCCCGCTGGTGTTCCTGCAGAACATCACGGGCTTCATGGTGGGCCGCAAGTACGAGAACGAAGGCATCGCGCGCCACGGCGCCAAGCTGGTGACGGCGGTCGCCACCGCCAGCGTTCCGAAGTTCACGGTCATCATCGGCGGCAGTTTCGGCGCGGGCAACTACGGCATGTGCGGCCGTGCGTATTCGCCACGCTTCCTGTGGATGTGGCCGAACGCGCGCATCAGCGTGATGGGCGGCGAGCAGGCGGCAAGCGTGCTGGCGACGGTCAAGCGCGACGGCATCGAAAGCAAGGGCGGCCAGTGGAGCGCCGAGGAAGAGGAGGCGTTCAAGGCGCCGATCCGCAAGCAGTATGAAGACCAGGGCCATCCTTACTACGCCACCGCGCGGCTGTGGGATGACGGGGTGATCGACCCCGCCGATACCCGCCGCGTGCTGGCGCTGGGGCTGGCGGCCACGCGCAACGCGCCGCTCGAGGACACGAAGTTCGGTGTATTCCGCATGTGATGCCCGGCCAAAGACAATGAAGGAGATAACCCGATGACCCATTCCCTGACTCTGCAGGTCGATGGCGCGGTGGCGACCATCACGCTCACCCAGCCCGAGATCCGCAACGCATTCAGCGACGAGGTGATTGCCGAGATCACCGAGGCGTTCCGCGCGGCGGGCGGGCGTCCCGATGTCCGCGCCATCGTGCTGGCGGCCGAAGGCCCCGCCTTCTGCGCCGGCGCGAATCTGAACTGGATGCGCCGCATGGCGGACTACACGCGCGAGGAGAACATCCAGGATGCGTCGCTGCTCGCCGGGATGCTGCGCGTGATCTACGAATGCCCCAAGCCCACCATCGCGCGGGTGCAGGGCGATGTCTACGCGGGCGGCGTGGGGCTGGTGGCGTGCTGCGACATCGCGGTATCGGCGGACCATGTCCAGTATTGCCTGAGCGAGACCAGGATCGGCCTGATCCCGGCGACCATCAGCCCGTACGTGATTCGCGCCATGGGCGCGCGCGCGGCGCATCGCTATTTCCTGACGGCCGAGCGCTTCAGCGCCGCGCAGGCGCTGCGCATCGGCTTCGTGCACGAGGTCGTGGCGCTGGACGCGCTCGACGCCACGGTCGATGGCATCCTCAAGAACCTGCTGGGCGCGAGCCCGAATGCCGTGCGCGCCGCCAAGAAGCTGGTCCAGGACGTGGCGGACAGGGAGATCGACGCCGCGCTCATCGAGCAGACGGTGCAGGGCATCGCCGACATTCGCGCCAGCGAAGAAGGCCGCGAGGGCGTTCAGGCGTTTCTCGCCAAACGCAAGCCCTCCTGGCTGCCGGGCTGACCGGCGGATCAAGGCATATAGATGGACGCGCTCTGGCTTCACATCGTGCAATGGCTGCATTCGGCCGGACTGCACATGGACGCCGGCATCGCGCATGACGTGGCGGAGGGCGCGCGCCAGGCTGCCGGGAAGCTGGACATGGCGGGCATGCTCGCGCTGGCCGCGGCGCTTGGCTGGGCCAGCGGTTTCCGTCTTTATGCCGTGGTGTTCCTGGTGGGAGTGATGGGGGCGTTGGGCTGGCTTGCTCTGCCTGCCGGACTGACGGTTTTGCAGCATCCCGTGGTGCTTGGCGTCGCGGGATTCATGCTGGTGGTGGAGTTCTTCGCCGACAAGGTGCCGTGGATCGACAGCCTGTGGGATTCGGTGAACGCGTTCATCCGCGTGCCCGCGGGCGCGATGCTGGCGGCAGGCGTGTTCGGCGCGGACAACGCGTCGATGGCCGTCGCGGCGGGGCTGCTCGGCGGCACGCTGTCCGCCACGTCGCTGGCGACCAAGATGGCCACGCGCGCCGCGGCCAACACGTCGCCCGAGCCGTTCTCCAACTGGGGACTGTCGTTTCTCGAAGACGGGCTGGTGGTCGCCACGGTATGGCTGGCGACGCAGCATCCGGCGCTCTTCGGTCTTGCGCTGGTGATCGCAATCATTCTTTCGGCGATTGCGCTCATCGTGCTTTTCAAATTCCTGCGCGCCGCATGGCGTCGCATATCTGGTTTGTTTTCCGATTCCGAGAGGAAGGTGGTTTGAATATGTTCCATAAGATACTGATCGCGAATCGAGGCGAAATTGCCTGCCGCGTGGCGGCGACCGCGCGCCGCATGGGGGTGAAGACCGTCGCCGTCTATTCCGATGCCGACGCACACGCCAAGCACGTCGCTTACTGCGACGAGGCGGTGCATATCGGCGGCAGCGCTCCCAAGGAGAGCTATCTGCGCTGGGAGCGCATCATCGAAGCCGCCAGGGCCACGGGCGCCCAGGCGATCCATCCGGGCTACGGCTTTCTGTCGGAGAACGAGGAGTTCGCCCAGGCATGCGCCGACGCCGGCCTGGTGTTCATCGGCCCGCCGCCTTCGGCGATCCAGGCGATGGGCCTGAAGGCCGAATCCAAGCAGCTCATGGAAAAGGCGGGCGTGCCGCTGGTGCCCGGCTATCACGGCCATGACCAGGATCCCGCAATGCTGGCGCGCGAGGCGGATCGCATCGGCTATCCGGTGCTCATCAAGGCCAGCGCGGGCGGCGGCGGCAAGGGCATGCGCGCGGTGGATTCCGCGGCCGGATTCGCCGAGGCGCTGGCGTCGTGCAAGCGCGAGGCCATCAACAGTTTCGGCGACGACGCCGTGCTGATCGAGAAGTACGTGCAGCGTCCGCGCCATATCGAGATCCAGGTGTTCGGCGACACGCATGGCAACTACGTGTACCTGTTCGAGCGCGACTGCTCGGTGCAGCGCCGCCACCAGAAGGTGCTGGAGGAAGCGCCAGCGCCCGGCATGACCGAGGCCATGCGCCGCCAGATGGGCGAAGCCGCGGTGGCCGCCGCGCGCGCCGTGAACTACGTGGGCGCGGGCACGGTGGAATTCATTGTCGAGCAGCGCGACGGCGGCGAGATGAACTTCTTCTTCATGGAGATGAACACCCGCCTGCAGGTGGAGCATCCGGTGACCGAGGCGATCACCGGCGAGGACCTCGTTGAATGGCAGTTGCGCGTTGCCGGCGGCGAGGCGCTGCCCAGGCAGCAAGGCGAGCTCAGGATCATCGGCCATGCCATCGAGGCGCGCATCTGCGCCGAGAACCCGGACAACAACTTCCTGCCCGCGACCGGCACGCTGAACGTCTACCGCAAGCCTGCCTGCGTGAGCTTCGAGCGCGGCGGCGTGCGTATCGACGATGGCGTGCGCGAAGGCGATGCCATCAGCCCGTTCTACGACTCGATGATCGCCAAGCTGATCGTGCATGGCGACAACCGGGAGCAGGCGCTGGCGCGCCTGGATGCAGCGCTTTCGCAGACGCAGATCGTGGGCTTGAACACCAACGTGCAGTTCCTGCGCCTGGTGGCGCGCAGCCATTCGTTCGCGCAGGCGAATCTCGACACCGCGCTCATCCAGCGTGAGGAAAGCGTGCTGTTCAGGCAGGAGATGGTGGGCACGCCGCTTGCCGTGGCCAGCGTGGTGGCGCGGGTGCTCGACGGCGAGCGGGCGGGGCAGACTGCGGATCCTTTCAGCCACCGCGATGGCTGGCGTTCGCTGGGTGTCTACCAGCGTCCGTTCGATTTCGATCACGGGGGCCGCGAGGTGAAGGCTTCGCTTTCCTATCTGGCTGCGGGCCGGTACGCGCTGGATGTGCGGGAAGGCGACAGTCAGCTGGTCAGCGCCCCGCTGTGGTTTGCGCGCCAGGCCGACGGCTCGTTCGACCTGCAACTGGGCGAGGCGCGCGTGCGCTCCATTGTCCATGTGCAAGGGGATGCGGCCCATGTGTTCACGCCGGCGGGCGCGACGCGCATCGATCTGCTGGACCCGCTGGCGCACGCCGGGGACGCGCATTCCGAAGGTGGCCGCCTGACGGCGCCCATGCCCGGCAAGGTGGTGTCGTTCGCGGTGAAGGCGGGGGACAAGGTCGCCAAGGGGCAGGCGCTCGCGGTGATGGAGGCGATGAAGATGGAGCACACCATCGCGGCTCCGGCCGACGGCGTCGTCGCCGAGCTGCTTTATGCGCCGGGCGACCAGGTGGCCGAAGGCGCCGAGCTGCTGAAGCTTGCCGCCGCTTGAATGCAGGGCGGCTTTTCCTCCCTTCGCAAAGGGGGAGGAAAGGCGCGAGCGCTGCTCACGGCGAAAATTCGGTAACCTCGCAAGCCATGAAGATCACGTTCTATTACCGTAATCCATCCGCGGATGCGTGGATCAGGGAGCTGGGGCAGGCGCTGCCCGGTGCGCAGGTCAGCGAGTGGCGGCCGGGAGCAGAGCCCGCCGACTATGCCGTCGTGTGGCAGCCGCCGCAGCAGTTGATCGACGAGCAGCGCGATCTGAAGGCCATGTTCAATCTCGGGGCGGGAGTGGATGCGCTGCTCAGGTTGCGCTGGCCGCGCGAGCTGCCGCTGATCCGCATCGACGATGGCGGCATGGCAGTGCAGATGGCGGAGTATGTCTGTCACGCGCTGATCCGTCATTTCCGGGAATTTTCCGCATACGACGAGCAGCAGCATGGGCGCGAATGGAAGATGCGGCGCACGCTCTCGCGCGCCGATTTCCCGGTCGGAGTGATGGGGCTTGGCGTGCTGGGCGAGCGTGTGGCGCGCGCCGTCGCGCACTTCGATTTTCCAGTGCTGGGCTGGAGCCGTTCGCCCAAATCGCTGGAAGGCGTGCGCTGCTTCAGCGGCGAGCAGGGATTCACGGAGTTCCTGGCGGGCACGCGGGTACTGGTCAATCTGCTGCCGCTCACGCCGCAGACCGAAAACATCATCGATGCCAGGACGCTTTCCCGGCTCAAGCCGGATGCCTATGTGATCAATGTGGCGCGTGGCGCGCATCTGGTGGACGCGGACCTGCTGGCGCAGATCGCCAGCGGCCATGTGGCAGGCGCGACACTCGACGTATTCCAGACCGAGCCGCTGCCTGCGGACCATGCGTTCTGGAACCACCCGAAGATCACGGTCACGCCGCACGCGTCCGCCAACACGCTGCGCGAGGACAGCATCGGGCAGATCGCGCGCAAGATCGCCGCGCTGGGCCGTGGCGAGCCGGTCGTGGGGCTGGTGGATCTGGCGCGCGGCTATTGAACGATTTTTGAATGACGATGGCCTGGACTTCGGTTGCAGGCGTTTTGAACCCAACCATCACCACGAGCACAAATCATCATGGCACTTTCCTCCCTGATCCCTTCCCGCGTGAAACTCATCGACGTCGGACCGCGCGACGGCCTGCAAAACGAGAAGGCGCCGGTTCCCGCAGCCGTCAAGATCGAACTGGTGCAGCGCCTGCAGGACGCGGGCGTCAAGGAGATCGAGGTCACCAGTTTCGTGAGTCCCAAGTGGGTTCCGCAGATGGGCGATAACGCCGAGGTCATGGCGGGCATGCGGCGCAGCCCCGGCGTGCTTTATTCCGTGCTTACGCCCAACATGAAAGGCCTGGAATCGGCGCTGGGCTCCAGACCTGACGAGATCGTGGTGTTCGGCGCCGCGAGCGAGTCTTTCAGCCAGAAGAACATCAACTGCTCGATTGCCGAGAGCATCGAGCGCTTCGCCCCCGTCGTCGAGGCGGCGCTTGCCGCGGGTATCAAGGTGCGCGGGGCGCTGAGCTGCGCGCTGGGCTGTCCCTATGAAGGCGACATCGCACCGGAAAAAGTGGGCGAGCTGGCCCGCTTGATGAAGCAGATCGGCGTGCAGCGCGTGGACGTGGCCGACACGATCGGCACGGGCACGCCGCGCAAGGCGCAGGCCGCCATCGAGGCCACGCTCAGGCACTTCTCCATCGACGAGGTGTCGGGCCATTTCCATGACACTTATGGGCAGGCGCTGTCCAACACCCTGGCGGCGCTGGAAATGGGTGTCTGGAATTTCCAGGCGTCGGTAGCGGGCCTGGGCGGCTGCCCTTACGCCAAGGGCGCGACGGGCAACGTTTCCACGGAGGACGTGGTCTACATGCTGCATGGCATGGGTATCGAAACCGGCATCGACCTGGACAAGCTGGTGGATGCCGGAAAATTCATCAGCGACTTCCTGGGCCGCAAGCCGAATTCACGCGTTGCCACGGCCATCCTGAACAAGCGCGCGGGCTGATCGGCCGGGCCTTGCCAGAGGCGCTCCATCAACATTCGAGATGAACGAGACGAACATGTGCGGATCCGAACTTCATGTATTGCCCGACGGCGTGCGCCGCGTCGCGGAAGTCCTGCAGGCCAGCGGCCATGCGCACGCGCCCGTCATGCTGGACGACTCCGCGCGCACCGCGCAGGAGGCGGCGCAGGCGCTGGGCGTGTCCGTGGGGCAGATTGCCAAGAGCATCATCTTCCGCCGCAAGAGCGACGATGCAGCAGTGCTGGTGATCACCTCCGGCGACCGGCGGGTGGATGAAAAGAAGGTCGACGCGCTCGTCGGCAAGACAGGGCGCGCCGATGCCGATTTCGTGAAGGCATCCACCGGCTTCACCATCGGCGGCGTGTCGCCCGTGGCCCATGCGAGCACGCCGGTCACGCTGATCGACCGCGAACTGTTCCGTTTCGATGTGATCTGGGCGGCCGCGGGTCATCCCAAGGGCGTTTTCCAGCTCGCGCCCGCCGATCTGGAAAAGCTCACCGGCGCGCCGGTGGCCGACGTGGTGAAGGCCGGGCAGCCATGAGCGACACTCCGCTGCTGCTGGCACGGGCGCTGGAAGTCGCGGCGCGCGGGCATTTGGCAGACGCCTATGGCGGCACAGTCGATTCTCCCTGCGTCAACGTGTGCCGCATGACGCCGGACCGCAGCCACTGCGAAGGCTGTTTCCGCACCATCGACGACATCCGTCAGTGGTCCGGCGCGGATGCGGCCACGCGCCGCGCCATCTGGTTTCGCGCACTTGAACGCGCGGGCATCGAACTTCCGAAGGTTGTGGCATGAAGCAGATCACCTGTTACCTCGATTTCGTCTCGCCTTACGCATGGCTGGCTTTCGATCAGGCGCCGCGCGCCCTCGAAGGACTGAGCTACCACATGCGCTACAAGCCGGTGCTGCTGGGCGCCTTGTTCAAGCAGCATGCCAACCCCGGTCCGGCGGGCATTCCTCCGAAGCGCGAATGGACCTATCGCCACGTGACCTGGCTCGGCCATGCGCAGGGATGCGGCCTGCAGATGCCCGCGCGGCATCCGTTCCATCCGCTGCCGCTGCTGCGCCTGGCGCTGGCATGCAGCGATGACGGCTGCATCAACCGCTTCACGGCCGATGCCATCTTCCGCCACGTCTGGCTGGGCGGCCATGAGGCCAACGATGCGGTGCGGCTGGAGGCGTTGACGGAACTGCTGGCCGAGCAGATCCGCCCGGATTCGCAAGAGCAGGCCAAGGCCTTTTTGCGCGCTAACACCGACGAGGCCAACGCGCGGGGTGTCTTTGGCGTGCCCATGTTCGAGGTGGACGCGAAGCTGTTCTGGGGACTGGACAGCCTTCCCATGCTGCGCGCCTATCTGGAGGGCGATGCGTGGTTTGAAAGCGGGCAGTGGGATGCATGCGCGGCGGCGTGCGCGTCCGCTCTTCCCTGAGCGCGGGCGGCGCGTCCTTTCCCGCGGGATCCAGACGTATGTGCGGGTATTTCCTAGCGAGGGATTTCCCGTGCGGGAAATGGCACGAAAGGACGTTTGAAACGCATCCCCGGATCCTTGGAAGGCGATAAAACGGCTGTTGTTTCATATGAAGAAATTTTGGCAAAGGGTTGATACCGGGTTTGTCAGATAGCCGTAAGCACGGCGCCTTCCGGGCGGTTTTTGTTGTCAGGTTTTGGAAAGATGGCGCGCAGATATTGCGCTTACCTGCAAATCAGGCAGTGCGTTTGATTCCACTTTTCCAACGACAGGAGACAGCAAACATGAGCAGCAATGCACCGACCCGGCCGGGTTCGGCCAACGTGGCCGCGCCACGGCCGATGAGCGGCGAAGAGAAGAAAGTCATCTTCGCGTCTTCGCTAGGTACCGTTTTCGAGTGGTACGACTTCTACCTCTACGGCTCGCTCGCAGCCATCATCGCCAAGCAATTCTTCAGCGGCCTGGATGCGGGCGCTGCCTTCATCTTCGCGTTGCTGGCGTTTGCCGCGGGCTTCCTGGTCCGTCCGTTCGGCGCCCTCGTGTTCGGGCGCCTGGGTGACATGATCGGCCGCAAATACACCTTCCTGGTGACCATCCTGATCATGGGTATCTCGACATTCATCGTCGGTATCCTGCCAAGCTATGCGAGCATCGGCGTCGCCGCTCCGATCATCCTGGTTGCGCTGCGCATGCTGCAAGGCCTGGCGCTTGGCGGTGAGTACGGCGGTGCGGCCACCTATGTGGCAGAGCACGCCCCTCACGGCCGGCGCGGCGCCTACACATCGTGGATCCAGACCACCGCGACGCTGGGCCTGTTCCTGTCGCTGCTGGTGATTCTGGGTACCCGCACCATCATGGGCGAAGGCCCCTTCAATGACTGGGGCTGGCGTATTCCATTCATGGTCTCGATCCTGCTGCTGGCCGTTTCCGTGTGGATCCGCCTGTCGCTGTCGGAATCTCCCGCCTTCCAGCGCATGAAGGCGGAAGGCAAGACCTCCAAGGCGCCGCTGGCCGAATCGTTTGGCCAATGGAAGAACCTGAAGGTCGTGATCCTGGCCCTGCTGGGTTTGACAGCCGGCCAGGCCGTGGTGTGGTACACGGGCCAGTTCTATTCGCTGTTCTTCCTGACGCAGCAGCTCAAGGTGGATGCCATCACGGCCAACCTGATGATTGCCGCCGCCCTGCTGATCGGCACTCCCTTCTTCGTGATTTTCGGCTCGCTGTCCGACAGGATCGGCCGCAAGCCCATCATCATGCTGGGCTGCCTGCTGGCCGTGCTGACCTACTTCCCGGTGTTCAAGGCGCTGACCTCCGCCGCCAACCCCGATCTGGCGCAGGCACAGGCGACGTCCGCCGTCACCGTGGTCGCCGATCCCCGCACCTGCTCGTTCCAGGGCAATCCGGTGGCTCGTGAAATCGACTTCAGGAGCTCATGCGACATCGCCAAGCGCTTCCTGGTGGCCAACTCCGTGAGCTATGACAACGTCGCAGGCCCCGCAGGCTCTCCCGCCGTGGTGAAGATCGGCGAAAGGTCCATCACCGCTCCCGAAGGCGTCGTGGTGAATCACAAGTTCGATGAAGCCACGGTCAAGGCGATTGGCGCATTCAAGGCGGAAGTGGCCGAAGACCTGAAGCTGGCCGGCTACCCGACCAAGGCGGACCCCGCCAAGATGAACAAGCTGATGATGCTCGTCATCCTGACCTACCTGGTGATCCTGGTGACGATGGTGTACGGTCCGATCGCCGCCATGCTGGTGGAACTGTTCCCCACGCGCATCCGCTACACCTCCATGTCGCTGCCCTATCACATCGGCAATGGCTGGTTCGGCGGACTGCTGCCGACGACTGCCTTCGCCATCGTGGCCTCGACCGGCAACATGTACAACGGCCTGTGGTACCCCATCGTGATCGCCGGCATGACGTTCATCGTCGGCACGCTCTTCATCCGCGAAACCAAGGACGTGGACATCTACGCCAACGATTGATGGCCGGATGACCTGATGCACGGGGGTAACACATGGATGCCGACGCCACGCATGCGAATGTGTAGCGGCAATACATCAGATTGTGTTATCCCTGTGACATTTTTGTATGTGAAGCAATGAGTTACTCCTAGAATTCACGCACCGGATACGTCGATACGTTCAATCGGTGCGCTTTTCAAGAAGCTTTACGCTGCCGGGCGCATGGCGGACGTTTTCGATAAGTTACAAATAAATTGCTCACCAAGAGCAACCCCTGAAGGAACCAAGATGCAAAAATCTAGCCGCTTGCTGCTCGCTACCCTGGCCGTGCTGGGCACCTCCGCCGCTTTCGCCCAAAGCAGCGTCACGATCTACGGTCGCGTGAACACCACCGTGGAGCACCAAAAGGCTGGCGGCGAATCGGCCACCGTGATGGCCAACAACGCTTCGCGTTTCGGCTTCATGGGCACCGAAGACCTGGGCGGCGGCCTGAAGGCTGGCTTTGTTCTGGAGTCCGGCTTCAACTCCGACACCGGCGTCTCGGATGGCCGCGGCTTCTTTGCCCGTCAAAGCGAAGTGAACCTGTCGGGCAATTTCGGCCAGGTTCGCCTGGGCCGCTGGACCGCGCCTTCCTACTTCGCAACCGCTGATTACATCAGCATGCACAACCACGATACAGGTTCTTCCGCCGATGCGCTGTACGCATACGTGATGAACGACGTGGCCACCAACTCCAACGGCATCAGCTACAAGACGCCGACATTCAGCGGCTTCAACGCGGAACTGGGAACCGGCCTGTACGAAAAGAATGCCAAGTACGGCAACAAGAACGTGTACGACCTGGCCGCCAACTATGAGGCCGGTCCGCTGGCCCTGGGCCTGGGTGCCACCAAGTTCGACAAGTCCAACCAGTTCGCCATCCGCGGCCTGTACAAGATCGGCTCGCAATTCCTGGTGGGCGCCTACGTGCAGCGCAGCAAGAACTGGGGCTTTGATCAGGTGTCCGCCGCCGAAGACGCAGGCACGCGTACCGCGTATCGCCTGTCTGGCGCATACCTGCTGGGCGCAAGCGAGTTCCACCTGAACGTCGGCCGCGCCGGCAAGATGAAGAACATCGCCGATTCCAGCGCCCTGCAGTACACGCTGGCCTACAACTACAACCTGAGCAAGCGCACCAAGGTCTACGCTTACTACACCAAGGTGGACAACAAGGACGGCGCGTCCTACATGACCGGCATCGCTGGCGACGATTTCAGCTCGTTCGCCGTGGGTGTGCGTCACAACTTCTAATAAAAAGAAGCGGCAGCGTAAGCTGCCTGCAATCCAGACCTGATGCAATTGCAAAGGGCCTGGCTTATGGACAGGCCTTGCACTCCGGTGCAAGGCCTTTTTGTTGGCAGGCACGCATTACATGCTCTGCCGCGGGAGGATTGGCCTGTTCCCGGAACACGCCATCCGGCCATGCGCAGAGCTTCGATACATACTCAGGAGATACAGGATGCTGAAGCTGGCCATGGGATTTGTGGTGTTCGCGGCGATCGCGCTTTTCGTCATCATGCAGGCGGGTGACAAGATCGACATGAGTGGCGAGAAACACGGCACGGAAACCGCCGCTCCCGCAGCCAGCGAAGCGCACTGAGCACCATGCGCGAGCGCATGGCGAATGGGCCGGACTGGTGGGGCGGAACATTCGCGGATGCTCCTTCGCATTAAGAGCTGCTAACAAGACCCAGCAAACCGAAGGTTTGCGATCGAGACGAGGCGCGAAGCCGCAGGCAGTACAAGCGTACGACAAGGCGAAGCAACGACGTATCGAGGGTTGTGTTAGCGGCTCTCAGCGATGGAGTGATGATGAAAAAACCGCAGGGGCTGTTCGCTCCTGCGGTTTTTTTTATAGAGTCTCACGAGAATGTGTTGGCGACCTTCCCGTGCACTCCATGCCGGTCGTCAGCGCTGGAAGCGCCCATCCGCGGTGATGATGGACAGATCCGCATAGTCGAGCCCCGAATGATCCGTGCTGCTGTACGAGATCTCCAGGCCGCCCAGATCGTATTTGCTCATGCCGTCCAGCGCGGCGCGCAGATGCTGGCGATCAATGGTGGGCGCGGCGCGGCGCAGGCCCTCCACGAGTACCTTGGCGTTGGCGAAACCCTCGACCACCGCGGGGGATACGGTGCCCGCGCCTTGCGTCTTGGCTGCGTGGGCGAGTTCCTGGATCAACGGATAGCTGAACGAACGCTCGGAGGGAAAGACCTGGGTGACGATCACGCCGCGCGCCTTGTCGCCCAGCGCCTTGGTGAAGCCCGATGACGCGTTGTTGGACAGCGTGATGAGTTGCGCGGCCAGTCCGGTGGCCCGCAGCGCGAGGATCGCGTCCACCACCGCCTGCCCGGTGCCGATGACGATCACGGTCTGTGGGCGCTTCTCGAAGATGCGCGGCGCGATGGCGGAGAAGTCCGGCTTGGCGCGGTCGAACTTCTCGATGAAAGCCGCCTGCATGTTGTGCGCCTTGAAGGCTTTCTGGGCGCCTTCCAGGCCATCTTCCCCGAAAGCGTCGTCCACATGCAGAATTCCAATGCGCGTCGATCCCTGGCGCAGCATGTGCTCGATCGCCATCTCCACCTCGCGCTGGTAGGGGGCGCGGATGTGGAAGATGTTTTTGGGAACCGGCTGATGCAACGCCATCGCGCCAGTGGACGGTCCGACCAGCGGCACGCCATGTTTGTCGAGCAGCGGGATCAGGTCCTTGGTGTGCGGGGTTCCGCGCGGCATGAACAGCGCGGTGACCTCGTTTTTCTCGATCAGCGTGCGGGCGTTCTCGAACGTCAGCTTGGGGTCGAACTTGTCGTCCAGCGTCACCAGTTCGATCTTGCGCCCGCCGATTCCGCCCTGCGCGTTCACCTGCTGGAAATACAGCGACGCGCCCAGCATGGATTCCTTGACCGTGGCCGCGGCGGAGCCGGTCACGCCCACGGTCTGGCCAATCAGGATGGGCGGTTGGCCTTGGGCCGCCACATTGGCGGCCAGGACGGCGGTTGTGGCCGTGGCGGCGAAGAAGGCACCGAGGCGCTTCCATGGACTCATGTCGGGTTCCTTTTTTGTTGCACAGCTCGGAATATTCCGAAATAAACCCCAATAGTGCCATTTACAAACGAATACATCCACTAGTGAAAACTAACATATGTCAGAAATCCTGAAATTGGCCGCAGAAGCCAGCCCCGGTCCGCGAAGCTGGAATGGCCTACGGAAACACGATTCCCGAACGACGCCTAGAATGTTCCGCCTCACACCAAAGAGATGGCGTTCATGACACATGGATTGATCCGTATACACGGAGCTCGGCAGCACAACCTCAAGAACCTCGATGTGGACATTCGCACCAGCGAACTGACCGTGGTGACCGGCCCCAGCGGCTCCGGCAAGTCCAGCCTGGTGTTCGACACCCTGTATGCGGAAGGCCAGCGCCGGTATGTGGAAACCTTCAGCGCCTATGCGCGCCAGTTCCTGGACCGCATGGACAAGCCCGCGGTCGATGCCGTGGAGGGCGTGCCGCCAGCCATCGCGATCGACCAGACCAATCCGGTGCGGTCTTCGCGTTCCACCGTCGGCACAATGACGGAGATCAATGATCACCTGAAACTGATGTTTGCCCGCGCGGGCCAGCTCTTCGACCGCAAGACCGCGCAGCCGGTGCGCCATGACTCTCCGGACACGATCTACGCGGAATTGAAAGCGCGCTGCGAAGCCGAGGGCGATCCGCGTATCGTCATCACCTTTCCGGTGGAGCTGCCCGCGGGCACGCCGCCCGAGCAGGTGGAGCAATGGCTGTCGGCCAGCGGTTTCACCAAGGTGCAGGCCGAGCGCGAAGTGGCCACACCCACCGGGCCGCGCCAGCTGCTGGACGTGGTGGCCGACCGCTTCCGCCTGGGCAATGCCGAGAGGGCGCGCGTGATCGAGGCGCTGGAAGTCGGCCTCAAGCGCGGCAGCGGCAAACTCATCATCTATTGCTTGAATGACGAGGGCGAACCCGATCTGTGGCGCTTCTCCACCGGGCTGCATTGCCCGGACAGCGACCTGCGCTACGGCGAGCCGATTCCGTCGATGTTCTCATTCAACTCGGCCGTGGGCGCGTGCGATACCTGCCGGGGCTTTGGCCGCGTGATCGGCGTCGACTACGGGCTGGTGATTCCGAATGACAAACTGACGCTGCGCGCGGGTGCGATCAAGACCATCCAGACGCCCGCGTGGAAGGAGGCGCAGGATGACCTGATGCGCCACGCCGAAGCGGCGGGCATTCCGCGCGATACGGCCTGGTACAAGCTCACCGACGAGCAGAAGAAATGGGTGATCGACGGCACGCCCGGTTTCAAGGAGGGCAACTGGAACAAGCAGTGGTACGGCATCCGCCGCTTCTTCGAATATCTGGAGAGCAAGGCCTACAAGATGCACATCCGCGTGCTGCTCTCCAAATACCGCAGCTACACGCCGTGCCCGGTATGCGCCGGCGCGCGCTTGAAGACCGAGAGCCTGCTGTGGCGTATCGGCAGCAAGGAGGATGCCGATGCGGTGCTGCCGCCGCAAAGGCGCTTCATGCCGCAAGGCGTGGACTGGACGCGAGAGCAACTGCAAAGCCTGCCGGGCCTGTGTCTGCATGACCTGATGCTGCTGCCGATCGAGCGCCTGCGCGAGTTCTTCGACCGCCTGTCCGCAAGCGCTCCGCAGCGCGTGCCCGGCTGGGCCAGGCCGGGCGAAGCGGGCAAGGGCGAACCGCCCGGCAGCGGCGTCGTCGACATCGATAGCGGAGAAGCCCAGGCTCTGCGCATGCTGCACGGAGAAATCACCACGCGCCTGCGCTATCTCTGCGACGTGGGCATCGGGTATCTCACTCTCGACCGCCAAAGCCGCACCTTGTCGGGCGGCGAAGTGCAGCGTATCAACCTGACCACCGCGCTCGGCACGTCGCTGGTGAACACGCTGTTCGTGCTGGACGAGCCCAGCATCGGCCTGCATCCGCGCGACATGCACCGCATCACCGAGGCCATGCTTCGCCTGCGCGATGCGGGCAACACGCTGGTGGTGGTCGAGCACGACCCCGCCGTGATGATCGCGGCCGACCGCGTGATCGACATGGGGCCCGCTCCCGGAGAGCGCGGCGGCCAGATCGTGTTCGATGGAACCGTCGGCGAACTGCGCCGCGCGGATACGCTCACCGGCAACTATCTCGGCGGCCGCCGGACGATCAGCTCCGGCATCAAGCGCCTGGTCACCGATGCCACGCCGCGCCTGATTCTGGAGGGCGCGCGCGAGCACAACCTGAAGAACGTCACCGTCGAGTTTCCGCTGCAGCGGCTGGTGACGGTGACCGGCGTATCGGGCTCGGGCAAATCCACGCTGATCCAGGACGTGCTCGCTCCGGCGTTGCTGCGCCAGTTCGGCAAGGCCACGGAGGCGCCGGGCGCGCATGACCGGCTGCTGGGCTCGGATCATCTCTCGGACGTGGTGTTCGTCGATCAATCCCCCATCGGCAAGACGGCGCGTTCCAACCCCGTGAGCTATGTGGGCGCATGGGATTCGATCCGTGAGATCTTCGCCAGCGCCCCACTGTCGCGCGAGCGCAGCTACACCGCCGCGAAGTTCAGCTTCAACGCGGGCGACGGCCGCTGCCCGACCTGCGGCGGCTCGGGCTTCGAGCACGTGGAGATGCAGTTTCTCTCCGACGTGTATCTGCGCTGCCCCGATTGCGATGGACGCCGCTACCGCCCCGAAATCCTCGAAGTGCGGATCGAGCGCGCCGGCCGCATGCTGAGTGTCGCCGACGTGCTGGAGCTCACCGTCAGCGAGGCGGCCGGCTTGTTCGCGCATGATCGCGAGGTGATCCGCGCGCTGCAGCCCATCGTGGACGTGGGGCTTGAATATGTGAAGCTTGGCCAGCCCGTGCCGACCCTCTCCGGAGGCGAGGCGCAGCGCCTGAAGCTCGCGGGCTTCCTGGCCGAGGCCGCCAGGAGCGGCAGCTCCAGCAGACAGCCGGTGGCCAGGAAGGGCACGCTGTTCCTCTTTGACGAGCCCACCACCGGCCTGCATTTCGACGACATCGCCAAGCTCATGCGGGCGCTGCGCAAGCTGCTCGATGCGGGGCATTCGCTGGTCGTCATCGAGCACAACCTGGACGTGATCCGCGCGAGCGACTGGATCATCGACATGGGACCCGAAGGCGGCGACAGGGGCGGCGAGGTGATTGCATTCGGCCCGCCCGAATCGCTGCGCCACGACACCGCGTCGCACACCGCGGCGGCGCTGCGCGAGTACGAGCAATCGCTGGGTGAAAGCGGCCATTCGGTGCACGAGAAACAGGCCGAGATGCGCCGCGAGAAACGCAGGCTTGAAGGCGACAGCGCGCCACAGTCAGGGAACGCCATCCAGATCGTCAATGCGAAGGAGCACAACCTCAAGCATCTGAGCGTCGATATTCCGCGCGGCAAGTTCAACGTGGTGACCGGCGTGTCGGGATCGGGCAAGTCCACGCTGGCGTTCGACATCCTCTTCAATGAAGGGCAGCGCCGCTATCTCGAATCGCTGAATGCGTATGCGCGCAGCATCGTGCAGCCTGCGGGCCGGCCCGAGGTGGATGCGGTCTACGGCATTCCGCCCACGGTGGCCATCGAGCAGCGCCTCTCGCGCGGCGGACGGAAATCCACCGTCGGCACGACCACCGAGGTGTGGCATTTCCTGCGCCTGCTGTATGTGAAGCTGGGCGTGCAGCATTGCGTGCATGACGGCGCCGCGGTCCAGCCGCAGACCGCCGACAGCATCGCCGCGCAACTGCTCACCCAGTTCAAGGGGCAGGTCATCGGCCTGATGGCGCCGCTGGTGCTCAACCGCAAGGGCGTCTACACTGAACTGGCCGACTGGGCGCGCCCGCGCGGCTATACGCATTTGCGCGTGGATGGCAACTTTCTGCCGACCACGGGCTTTCCGCGCATCGACCGTTTCAAGGAGCACACCATCGAACTGCCGGTGGCCAGCATCCTGGTCAGCGCGCAGAACGAAGCCGAGCTGCGCAAGGCGCTGTCCGGCGCGCTCGATCTGGGCAAGGGCGTGGTGCATGTGCTCAGCGATCTCGGCGGGCTCGAATCCGCGCTCAAGCAGGGAGAGCCGACGGCGCATATCGGCAAGCTGCAGGTGTATTCCACCAAACGCGCCTGCCCGGTGTGCGCAACCAGCTATGCGGAGCTGGACCCGCGCCTGTTCTCCTACAACAGCAAGCACGGCTGGTGCCCCGACTGCGTGGGAACCGGGGTGAAACTCACCAAGGAACAGCGCAAGGTGTTCGATGATTCCGTGCAGGGCGAGGATAACCGCGGGCGCGAGCAGACGTTTGACGAGCCGGATGCGGACGACGTGACCGACATGGCCTGTCCAAGCTGCCAGGGCACGCGGCTTAATCCGGTGGCGCGCGCGGTGCTGTTCGCGCAGACGCCGATCACGGACGTGGCGCGGCTTTCGGTGGCGGAAGTGCGCCACTGGATCGAGCATCTGCAATTGTCGGGGCGCGAGGCGGACATCGCCCGCGACCTGATCCCGGAGATCCGCAGCCGCCTGGAATTCCTGGAGGAAGTCGGTCTCTCCTATCTCACGCTGGATCGCGGCGCGCCCACGCTCTCGGGCGGCGAGGCGCAGCGCATCCGCCTGGCCGCGCAGCTCGGCAGCAATCTGCAGGGCGTCTGCTATGTGCTCGATGAGCCCACCATCGGCCTGCACGCGCGCGACAACCAGATCCTGCTCGACGCGCTGCACAAGCTGGGCGACAAGGGCAATACGCTGGTGGTGGTCGAGCATGACGAGGACACGATCCGCCGCGCCGATCACATCATCGATATCGGCCCGAGCGCGGGCAAGCGCGGCGGCCGGCTGATCGCGCAGGGCACGGTCAAGGATGTGGAGGCGGCGCCCGAGTCGCAAACGGGCCGCTATCTGCTGCATGCGATGAAGCACCCGCTCAAGCCCCGGCGCGATGTGGTGGACGTCGCGCGAAAGGATGCGCGCGTGCCCGAGCACTGGCTCACGGTGCATGACGCGCAGATGCACAACCTGCGCGACGTGACGGCGCAGGTGCCGCTCAACCGGCTGGTCGCCGTGACGGGCGTGAGCGGCTCGGGCAAATCCACGCTGGCGCGCGACGTGCTGCTCACCAACGTGGCGGCGTGGGTCGCCCAGCGCTCCACCAAGGCGGGCCGCGAGGCGATGGATGCGGGCAAATCCCCGGCGCTGGTCGGCTGCAAGGGCCTGTCCGGCTTTGAAACCGTGGACCGGGTGCTCGAAGTGGACCAGACCCCCATCGGAAAGACGCCGCGCTCGTGCCCGGCCACCTACATCGGCTTCTGGGACACCATCCGCAAGCTGTTCGCCGAGACGCTCGAGGCCAAGGCGCGCGGCTATGCGCCCGGACGTTTCTCGTTCAACACCGGAGAAGGCCGCTGCCCCGGTTGCGAAGGGCAGGGCATGCGCACCATCGAGATGAGCTTCCTGCCCGATGTGAAGGTACCTTGCGAGGTGTGCCACGGCGCGCGCTTCAACCCCGAAACGCTGGCCGTCACCTGGCGCGGCAAGAGCATCGGCGACGTGCTGCAGATGGAGGTGGACGAAGCGGTCGAGTTTTTCGCCAGCATGCCGAGCATCGCGCATCCGCTGCAGTTGCTCAAGGACGTGGGGCTGGGGTACCTGACGCTGGGCCAGCCGTCGCCCACACTCTCGGGCGGCGAGGCGCAGCGCATCAAGCTCGTCACCGAGCTCACCAAGGTCCGCGACGAAGTGGGCCGCCGCGGGCAGAAGGCTCCGCACACCCTGTATGTGCTGGACGAGCCCACCGTGGGCCTGCACATGGCCGACGTGCACAAGCTGATCCGCGTGCTGCATCGCCTGGTGGACGGCGGCCACAGCGTGATCGTGATCGAGCACGACCTCGATGTGATCGCGGAAGCCGACTGGATCATCGACCTCGGCCCCGAAGGCGGCAAGGATGGCGGGCGCATCGTGGCGGCGGCTTCGCCGGAGGAGCTGGTGCGTATCGGCACGCATACCGGCAAGGCTCTGGAGCCGGTGCTCAGGCGCTGAGCCTGCGGAATGTCGGGAAAAAGGCTGACAAGCGCAGTGGTGGATCGACGCAAAATCATCCATGACGCCGCAGCGTAGCTGAGGGCAAGGAACCCCTCGCCCCCTTCATGGGGCATTGCACCCCGGCCATCGCGATATGGCCGGGGTATTTTTTCGGGCTTTCAAGGGCGCCCGGGCAGGTCGCCGCAGCAATGCGAAAATGCCGCCATGAACGCCGCAACGACGACCCCCATCGATACCCTCACCATCACCCGCCCCGACGACTGGCATCTGCACGTGCGCGACGGGGAGCCGCTGCGCACCGTGGTGCCGCACACGGCGGCGCAGTTCGGCCGCGCGCTGATCATGCCCAATCTGCGTCCTCCGGTGACCACTGCCGGGCAGGCGCTGGCGTACCGGCAGCGCATCCTGGCCGCCGTGCCGCAGGGTGTGCAGTTCGAGCCGTTGATGTCGCTGTATCTCACGGACAACCTCGCGCCGCAGGAGATCGAGCGGGCCAGGGACGCGGGCGTCGTCGCGCTCAAGCTCTATCCGGCGGGAGCCACCACCAACAGCGATGCCGGCGTGACCGACATCCGCAAAACCTACAAAACGCTGGAAGCCATGCAGAAGGCCGGCCTGCTGCTGCTGGTGCACGGCGAGGTCACCAGCAGCGACATCGATCTGTTCGACCGCGAAGCAGCGTTCATCGACCAGCAGCTCATCCCGTTGCGTCGTGATTTTCCGGAACTGAAGATCGTGTTCGAGCACATCACCACCAAGGATGCGGCCGACTACGTGAAGGCCGCCGGCCAGTACACCGCCGCGACGATCACCGCGCATCACCTGCTGTACAACCGCAACGCCATTTTCACCGGCGGCATTCGCCCGCACTACTACTGCCTGCCCGTGCTCAAGCGCGAAACCCACCGCATCGCGCTGGTGCAGGCGGCTACCAGCGGCAGCGAGAAGTTCTTCCTCGGCACCGACAGCGCCCCGCATCCCGCTCATCTGAAGGAACATGCGACCGGCTGCGCGGGCTGCTACACGGCGCATGCCGCCATCGAGATGTATGCCGAAGCGTTCGATAACGCGGGCGCGCTCGACAGGCTCGAGGCATTCGCCAGCTTCAACGGCCCCGCGTTCTACGGCTTGCCGCGCAATGAAGGCACGATCACGCTGCGCCGCGAATCGTGGACGCCGCCCGCCAGCTTCGCGTTTGGCGAAGCGGAGCTCAAGCCCCTGCGTTCGGGCGAAGCGCTGCCCTGGAAGCTGGTGGGCTGAAGCACCGCGTCCACGCCGGCCGCATCGCACCGCCGCGTCCAACCGAGGAGACTCTCCCATGCCAGACCATTTCGAGCGCCAGATGCGCATTGCATTGCTGATCGACGCGGACAACGCGCCGTCGGAGAAGATCGACGAGATCCTCACCGAGTTGTCCACGCTTGGTGAAATCAATGTGCGGCGCGCCTATGGCAACTGGACCAAGCCGGGCCTCCAGGGATGGCAGGGCAGGCTGCTGGAGTTCGCGATTCTTCCGATGCAGCAGTTCGACTACTCCAAGCACAAGAACGCCACGGACATGGCGATGACGGTGGATGCGATGGAGCTGCTCTACAACGACAAGCCCGACGCGTTCGGCATCGTCTCCTCCGATGCCGACTTCACGCCGCTGGTCATGCACCTGCGCTCCAAGGGCGCGGCGGTCTATGGCTTCGGCGCGCAGCAGACCCCCAAGCCGTTCGTGAATGCCTGCTCGCGTTTTCTCTATCTCGAATCGCTGGTGGGTGACGACACGGGCGCGCCGCCGCAGACCGAGGCGCAACCGCCCGCCAGCACGGTGCACGCCACGAGCCACAAGACGGAGGGTGCCGCCGCCAAGGTGCCAGCGCCCGCGAACCTGAGGATCCCCGGGCCGCAGTTGCGTGGCGACTCGCGGCTGATGAATCTGCTGCGCTTCGCGGTCCAGGCGTCGCAGGATGAATCGGGATGGGCGCGTGTCGGCGCGGTCGGCCAGCAGATCGGCAACAAGACTTCATTCGATGCGCGCAATTACGGCTATCCCACGCTGACGAAGTTGCTGGCCGCCACGGGCGCTTTCGAACTGCGGGACGAGGGCACGGCGCGCGTTTCGGTGCGCGACAGGCGCGCGGCCGCGAACGCCAGCGGCGGCCGCCCGCAGGGTGATGCGCAGGGTGCATGAGTTCAGCCAGGGAGTTGTCGCCCACCGGTGAGCCGCGCGCCGAGCTGGCGCTGATCGACTGGCGGCAGGCATGGCTGGCGCCCTTGCGCGCGCTGGGCGAGAAGGCAGCGGGCCGGGTGACCGTGGATGGCATGCGGGTGAGCGCCGCGCTCAATGCAGCTCTTCCGGCGGCGCTGCGCATGCAAGGATTCCGTTTCGTGGAGCAGGGCGACCTGCCGCCCGGCGTGGCATACGAGCAGTTCATCCACGGCGAACGCCGCATTCCCACGCGCGAGAATCTGCACGATTTCTTCAATGGCTTGATCTGGCTGCATTTCCCGCACACCAAGCGGCTGTTCAACCAATGGCAGGCCGGCGCCATCCGGGATCGGGGCGTGGGCGCGGTGCGCGGCCCCTTGCGGGATGCGGTGACCGTGTTCGATGAAAACGGCGCCCTGCTGATCGCGCCCGAACCCTTGCGCGCGGCGCTCCGGCGGCGTGAGTGGCGCAGGCTGGGAGCGGAGCTGCGCCCGCTCTGGGCCCGGGCGCAATTGATTCCGCTGGGCCATGCGCTGCTGGAGAAACTGGTGCATCCGCGCAAGCCCATTACCGCGCATGTGTTCATTGCCGAAGATTGTGATTGCGGGCTCGCGAACGCGGATGCGGACGCCTGGATGGCCGCGCTGTTCACGCCGGAGGAGTTCGCGGCCAAGCCGTTCAATCCCCTGCCGGTTCTGGGTGTGCCCGGCTGGTGGAGCGAAAACGAGAACTTTTGCTTCTATGATGATCCCTTGGTCTTTCGCGGCGGCGCCAGAAAAATATCCCAACATCCAGGTACAGCTGCCGACCGTTGAAATTGCGCTTGCCAGCCCCATATCCGCGCAAGCAACCGGCGGAATGCCGAGCACAGAGGATCTCTCCAAAGACGCTCGCTTCCTGCTTCCAAGATCGCCGTAGACAGTCATTCCATGGTGGAGAACCGACGATGAAACGTATCGCACTCTTTTTGTTGACCAACATCGCCGTCGTGGTGGTATTGGGCATTGTTGCCAACCTGCTTGGCGTGAACCGCTATCTCACGGCGAACGGACTGAACCTGGGCGCATTGCTGGGTTTTGCCTTCGTCATCGGCATGGGGGGCGCCTTCATCTCGCTGCTGATCAGCAAGCCCATGGCCAAGATGAGCATGGGGGTGAAGATCATCAACCAGCCGGCCAGCGCGGATGAGGCATGGATCGTGGACACCGTGCGCAGGTTCTCCGAAAAGGCCGGTATCAACATGCCCGAAGTCGGCATCTACCAGGGCGAGCCCAACGCGTTCGCCACGGGCGCTTTCAAGAACTCCGCGCTGGTGGCCGTCTCCACGGGCCTGCTGCAAGGCATGACGCGCGAGGAAGTCGAGGCCGTGATCGGCCACGAAGTGGCGCACGTCGCCAACGGCGACATGGTGACCATGGCGCTGATCCAGGGTGTGATGAACACGTTCGTCGTGTTCCTCTCGCGCGTGATCGGCTATGCCGTCGACAGCTTCCTGCGCCGCAACGACGACAGCAGCTCCGGTCCCGGCATCGGCTACATGATCAGCACCGTGGTGCTGGATATCGTGTTTGGCCTGCTCGCTTCCATCATCGTCGCCTGGTTCAGCCGCCAGCGCGAGTTCCGCGCAGATGCGGGCTCCGCGCAGCTCATGGGCCGCAAGCAGCCGATGATGAACGCGCTGTACCGGCTCGGCGGCATGCATCCCGGCGCGTTGCCGCAGAACATGCAGGCCATGGGCATCACCGGCAACATCGGCAAGCTGTTCAGTTCCCACCCGCCGATCGAGGAACGCGTGGCGGCCCTGCAGAATTCGCAATAAGGAAAAGAGCGTTCCACGAACGGGCTGCGGGCCCGCCTTCTGTTGAATATGAAAAAGCCGCGGCATTTGTTTGTCGCGGCTTTTTATTTTATTCCGATTATTTTTGATAATTATTGAATATTCTGAGTGAATATGAATATGTTTGATTGGTTTCGCCGGTGGCTGGTATATACGTATGCCGCTCTGTGGAATATGAGCTATGCTTAAGAAATTAAATTAGAATACTTGAAAACACTTATTGACAGAAAGGAATTGTCTGTAACGCATCTGCTGACGCATATGAGTGTTTTGTGAGTATTTGTTTTCTTGTAGAGGATTTTATGAAAATCATCAAAACCAGTTCATTGCTGATGGCTTTACTCGCATTGATGGGCGGCGCGGCGCATGCATTCGATGGAACGATTACCGTCAACGGTAATATCACGGCGAATACCTGCTCCATCCAGGTCAACAATGGAACCACCGATGGCGTGGTCGGCTTGCCGACCGTTTCCTCTTCGACATTGTTGCAAACCGGAGATACCGCGGGGGAAACGCCATTCACCATTTCATTGACCGGCTGCACCGGCGGTACGTTGAATACCGCGAGCACCTTTTTTGAATTCGGCCCCATGGTGGATGCGGCAAGCGGGCGATTGAATATCGAAACCGGTACGGGTGCGGCGCAGAATGTGCAGATCGAACTGCTGAATGCGAATCTGAACCCCATCGTCGTCGGCGCCGTAGCTCAGAACGATGTGCCGGTGGACATCGCCACCGGCTCCGGCGTGATGAATTACGCAGCACGCTACTACGCCACGGGCGCGGCAGCGCCCGGATCTGTTTCCACCTTCGTCAACTACACGGTCGTGTACGACTGAGAATCTGACGGGACAAGCGCCGGCGCCTTGCGCTGGCATCTACGGACATGAAAAGCAACTGGTGGGCCGTGGCGTGTCTGCTCATGCTGGCGGGCGCGTATTCACATGCGGCGCTGATGGTGGCGGGCACGCGCATCATTTTCGAGCGGCAACAGGCGCAGGCCGTGGTGCAGATCAGCAACCAGGGGGCGCAGCCATTGCTGGCGCAGATGTGGATAGATCGCGGCCAGGATGGTTTGCCGCTGGAGGACATCAGCGTTCCATTCACAATCGTTCCAGCCGTCGCGCGGCTCGATCCCGGCAAGGCGCAGACCGTTCGCATATTGCAGGCCGCGCAGGAAATGCCTGCCGACCGCGAGTCGCTGTTCTGGTTCAACGCGCTGGAAGTGCCGCCGAAAATCAGCGACGGCGGGCGGATCATGCAGTTCACACTGAGAACACGCATCAAGCTCTTCTACAGGCCGCAAGGCCTGCGGATGACGCCCGCGCAGGCCCATGAACGCTTGCAGTTCAGGGTCGAGGAAGGCCAGGAGCCGGACGGGCTGTCGGTGCGCGTGAGTAATCCGTCGCCGTATTTCATCACGCTGACTTCGCTGGAGCTCCGTGATCCAGCCGCCTCCAGCGAGCCGCAAAGCGAGCATGCGAGCGCCGCACTGGCCACGCTGCGCAGGCAGCAGGAGCGCATGATCGCGCCCTGGAGCGACGCGGTCATTGCGCTGGATGGGCTGGCGTTCCGGCCCGTTCCGCGCCATTGGCGGCTGCACTTCGGCGTGGTCAACGACCATGGCGGCGAAAGTCGCGGAGAGCGCAGCGATGCCAGCCCTGGTGTGCCTTAGCGGGGGCGGCCTGACCGGGTTTTCGCGCTCGGCCATGCTGGCATGGGGGCTGGTGGCGTGCGCCGCGGCGCACGGTGAAGACATTCCGGTGGCGCTGGATTTCAACCCCGCGATGTTGCGCTCGCCGGTGGATACCAGCGCTTTTGCACGCGGCAGCCCGGCCCCCGAGGGTATTTTCGAAACCGAGCTGTACGTCAACAAGATCTGGAAGGGACGCGCGCGCGTGGAGTTGCGGCGGCCGTTGGGCGGATCGGGCGGCGCGGTTCCGTGTTTCGACGCGCATCTGCTGGAATTGCTCGGTTTTGATCCGGGCAGCGACCCGCTGGCTGGCGCCAAGCTGCGCTGCGAGCCTCTTTCGGCCATCGTCGATGGCGCGAAAGCCAGCTACGACAGCGCGGCGTTCCGCCTCGACGTCACGGCGGCCCAGGCACTGCTGCGCAGAAGCTCGCGCGCCCAGGCGGACCCGTCGCTCTGGGACCGGGGCGTCACCGCGGCCATGCTGCAATATGCATACAACGGTTTCAGCACCCGCTCTGACTTCGCGCCCGGCCTGACCAGCCACTATCTGTCGCTGCGCGGAGGCTTCAACTGGGAGGACTGGCGATTGCGGCTCAACGGCGCAGCGGTCTCGGACGCGCAGCACGGCTTCAGGTATCGCCATTCCCAGACTTATCTGGAGCGCAGCCTCGTCGATTGGCGCAGCAGCTTGACGATCGGCGATGTGGTCTCGGATGGACGGGTGTTCGACAGCGTTGGGTTTCGCGGCGTGCGGCTGGCGTCGGAAGAACGCATGTATGCCGATTCGCAACGCGGCTTCGCTCCGGTGATTCGCGGCATGGCTAACAGCAATGCGAAGGTGCGCGTGACCCAGCGCGGAATACCGATCTACGAGATTACCGTGCCCGCTGGCGCGTTCGTGATTGACGATCTGTACCCCACGGGATCGGGCGGCGATCTGCTGGTGAGCGTGACCGAGGCCGATGGCTCGGTGCGCACGTTCACCGTTCCGTTCTCCTCGGTGGTCGAATTGCTGCGTCCTGGGGCATCGCGCTATGAGTTGACGCTCGGGCGTTTTCGCAATCCCGTATCCTCCAACGAGCCCTATCTGCTGGAAGGCACCTGGCGAAGAGGACTGTCGAACTGGCTCACCGGATATTCCGGCGTGTTTCTTGCCGAGGGCTACACAGCCGCCGCCGTCGGCGGCGCCATGAACACTCCCGTGGGTGCGGTGTCCGCTGATATGACTCTCGCGCGCAGCGACGCCGGCAGCGGTGTGGACAACCATGGGCGGAGCGTGCGCCTGAGCTACTCGCGCATGCTGGCGGCAACCGACACCCAGTTGTCGCTTGCCGCATACCGCTATTCGAGCCAGGGCTTCTACAACGCATCCGAAGCTTTCCTGATGCGCGGCTCTTTATCTCGTGGGCCCTCGATGGCGGGCGTTCCGCTCGGTGCGCGCAAGCATCGGCTCCAGTGGAGCATTTCGCAGCCGCTGCCGGGGGAGTGGGGGTCCGTCAACCTGACCGGCTATGGGCAGAACTACTGGCGCCGCAGCGGCTCGGATACAGAGCTCCAGCTGGGCTATTCCAGGCAGTTCGGCACCGTGGGCCTGAGCTTCAACTTCGGGCGTGCGCGAAGGCTGGATACCGGCGCCAAGGAAAACCGCGGCATGCTCACGGTGTCGATTCCGCTGGGCGACGCGGGTGGTTCGAGCGGGAATGCGGCGCCGACCTACCGGGTGGGGCTGACGACAACGGATGGCGCGCAATCGCTCGATCATTCCCTGTCGGGAACCCTGGGCGAGTCGCAGCAATACAGCTACAGCGCATTCGCGGCCACCACGCGTCATTCGGGGCAGGCCAATGCCACCACCTGGGGCGCTTCCGGCGCATGGACAGCGCCTTACGCCATCGTGAATGGCAGCTTCTCGCGCTCAAGCCGCTATTCGCAATACAGCGCGGGCATCACCGGTGGCATGGTGGCTTATGCCGGCGGCGTGGTGCTCGCTCCCACCCTGGGCGACACGGCCGCCATCGTTGCCGCGGACAACGCCATGGGCGCGCGCGTGTTCAACTACAAAGGATTGCGGCTGGATGGCAATGGGCACGCCGTCGTTCCCTATCTATCGCCGTTCAGGCAGAACTCGGTGGAGATCGATGCCAAGGGCCTGTCCACCGACGTGGCGCTGAAGAGCAGCAACCAGAACGTCGCACCCACTGCCGGTGCGGTCGTCCTCGTGAAGTTCGACACGGAAATGGGTTATTCCATCCTGCTGCATGCCCGCCGGGAGGATGGCTCGGCGCTGCCCTTTGGTGCGTCGATCACCGATGCATCCGGGCGGGGCCTGGGCTATATGGGGCAGGCTGGCAGGGCGCTGGTGCGGGTGTTGCAACTGCAGGGTGAGTTGGCTGTGGCGTGGGGCGGCGGCGCTGCGCAGCGGTGCGTTCTGCATTACGCGCTGTCGCCGGATGCGCAGCGCGATCCAATGGGGTATCGCCGTGTCGAGAGTGTCTGCGTGCGAAATGAAAAGGAGATGCCATGAGGCCCGCAACCACAACCCCCGTGCGGGGGCGCGCCGAGGCGCTGCTCGGAACCGCGCTTGCCGCGGCGGCCTGCATGATCGGCCTGCTCCTGCCATGGCAGGCGCGCGCGGATGGCATCTGGGCGGATTGCCTGCGCAGCGTCATCGACTCGTCCACGGTCTATCAGTTCGTCGAAGGAGCCACGGTCAATCTGAGCCGCGACACCGAGGTGGGGCAGCCGCACGGTCCGTGGCTCCGCTCGAACGCCCCGGCCGCCTGGCGATGCACGCCCCGATCGACGCAACTGAACGTCGCCTACCAGATTGCCATCCAGGCTTACTCGCCCTATGCGCGTGAATCGCTGATTCAGCACGAGGGTGTCACCTACGGCTCCTACCTCACCAACAATCTCAACGTGAACTACATAGGCCGGTGGCGCTACACCATCAATGGGGAGGTGACGGACTGGACGCCGTTGACCGAGGCGGCCGGCATATACAAGACGCCGCCGCTCATCTCCATGATCCACTCCACCACGGCGCCCTTCGATATCGGCGTCGAAACGCAAATCAAACTGGTGCGCCGCAACCAGGCAACGATTGCCTCGGGTACGGGCCTGACCATCTTCGATCCGTTCTACGTGAGGCCTTACCAGACCAGCGGCGGAACAACTTTCCTCAGCGGCCAATACCGCATCACGCAGGTCCGGGGCGGGACGGTGGTGGTGGTGAAGGACGGAACGTGCACGACGCCCGATGTCGTGGTGGAGTTGCCTGATGCCCGTGCCAATGAATTCCATGGAGTGGGCAGCACCGCGGCGCGCAAGGAGTTCGAGCTGAACTTTCAGAATTGCCCTGCGGGATTCGGCGGTATCAGCTACCGCTTCTCGCCGACCACCAGCGTACTCGATGCCGCCAATGGTGTTGTGGCCCTCGGAAGCGGCTCCACGGCTTCCGGCGTGGGAGTGCAGTTCCTGCATGGCGATACGCAGCCGCTGCAGTTCGAAACGGCGTATCAGGTGGATGAATACGATACCGCCATGGGCGGCAGCTACTCGGTTCCGATGGCCGCGGGGCTGTACCAGACGGCGCCCGAGGTGACGCCTGGAACTGCTGGCAGCGCCATCACGTTCACCTTGAATTACCGATGACCATGCTGCGAAAATCCATATGGATGGCGTGGCTTGGCGCGGTGCTGAGCATGGCGGGAATGCCTGCGGCGAACGGCGCTACCTACCTGAACGTGTCGCGGGTGATCATTTCGGAGAAATCGGGCGAGGCACAGCCGCAGCTGACTAACGCGGGGGAGCAGCCCGTCCTGTTCCAGATCTGGATCGACAAGGGCGACACGGCGGTCTCACCCGAAAAACTGGAGGTTCCCTTCGTCGTGGACAACCCGGTGTTCAGGCTTGATCCGGGCAACACCCGGCGCGTGCGCATCCTCCTGGATCGCGCCCGGCTGTCGCTTCCGCAAGACCGGGAGTCGCTGTTCTGGCTGAACGTGCTGGAGGTTCCGGCGAGCCCGCCCGTGCAGCGCAGCAGCCAGGTTCAACTCGCGTTCCAGTCGCGCGTGAAGCTGATGTACCGGCCCGCGGCGCTGCCGGGCGGCCTGGATGATGCGGTGGTGGGGCAATTGCGCTTCAGCCTGCGATGCTCGGCTGCCGGCGCCAGCCTGCATGTGGGCAACCCCACGGCATTCCATCACACCATTTTGCGGGTGCGACCGGGGGCCGATGTTCCGGCGCAGATGAGGGACGACGTGCTGCGCCCGGGGGAAACGATCTCGGTGGCGCTGCCCAGCGCGCATCCACCGATTGCGCCCGGCGGCGCGGTGAGCTTCGAGTACATCAATGATTTTGGCGCGGTCATCGAGGCGCATGGAAAAATCGGGGAGTCGGACTGCCCTTAGAACGTGTTTACGATCTCTACGCAGCCGCGTTGGAGTGCAATCGGGAT
>NZ_JBEBOW010000018.1:0-35221 GCF_040396215.1 Diaphorobacter ruginosibacter
GTATAAATACGGTCGAGACAAGCCGCCCTCATTCCCAAGCACTTGCGCGCGCCTCCTTCGCTTCGCGGCAAGTGCTTCGGAATTCCCGGAGGCATTTCCCATTTCCATCATTCATGCCGCTTCAGCCGTGTCCTTCTCGGAATCTCCGGCGCCTTGGCGCGCAGTCGGCTGGCACGGGCCGGGGGTAACGGTTGCGTGATTTCCTGAGGTGGGCTTCTGAACTGCTCAAGCGCCTGCTGTGCGCTGAGCAGGTTCTTGAGGAGTACGGCGTTTTCTTGCTGGAGGATGGTTTGCTTTTCCTCTGACTGCGCCCGGCGCTCCTCGGACTCGGCCAGCCGGCGGGCTGATTGCTGTTCATGCGTGTCGAGCGCCGCCTCCGCGGCTTTCGCGGATTGGCGTGCGCGGTCGATTTCGGCGAGCAGGCGTCGTTCCTGCGCCGTGGAGCGTTGCTCGATCCGCTCCCGTTCCTTGCGGTGTTCTTCGTCCTTGGCTTGCGTGAACTGGCGCATGGCGTCCATGGCGATGCGTTGCTTGGACAGGTCCGAGCGCAGATGTTCGGCTTCGCCCGTCTTGGCCAGCAGCATGTGCCTGAGTTCTTCGAGCTGGCGTTCGAGCTGGGATATTTGCCGGTCCTTGGCCAGCAGCGCTGATTCGAGCGCTGCGGCTCGGTCGGAAAAGCGCTGTTTTTCGGTTTCGAACTCCTCTTTTCCGGCGGCAAGTGTGGCGGCCTCCGCGTCGAGCGCTGATTGGCGAGCCGCATAGGCGGCATGAGCGGCTTCCTCGGCCAGGTGCCGCGCCCGGCCCCACAGCGCCGTGGCTGCCCGCAGCACCTGGCGAGGCAAGCCGCAAGCATCATCATCACCGGCGAGCCCTACCCCCGCGTGATCGGGTGAAACGGACTGACCGCCACCCGCGTTGGGCGTCAAGCGCGCGGCTAGCGTGGCGTACCAGTTGTCGAGCATCGGGCCAACGGTATTGGGGGAACCGCGTCCCAGTTGATGCCGGATGCGCTCGATCGTTGGCCGCTCTCCACGATTCAGAATGACATCGGCGGCAGCCCAGACGTCCTCGATCTGGATGCCTCTAGGGCCTCTCACACTTCTCATTTGCGTTTCCATGCATTCCCCTCTAAATTACCCACGATAAATGAAGATTATCGTATAATTTACACATTACATATAATAAACAATACATGTTATGTAATAAATATGTCAATACAAATCGAAATCCAACCTCTCGGCGCATTGGCGCATTCCACGCCGGCATTGCGTCCGGAGAACTTGTCCGAGATCGCGTCGCAGGCGGTCGATGAGTTGCTGCGCGAGGGTGAATCAGCCAACACTCTGGCGAGCTATCGCGCCGCCTTGCGCTACTGGGCAGCCTGGTTCCAGCTCCGGTATGGCCGACCCATGGCCCTGCCCGTGCCATCCAGCGCGGTAATGCAGTTCATCGTGGACCACGCGCAGAGGACGACGCCCTCCGGGCTGCAGCATGAACTGCCGGGCGCGCTCGACGAAGTGCTGGTGCGGATGAAATTCAAGGGCAAGCGGGGGCCCATGTCGCTGAGCACCCTCTCCCACCGCGTTTCGGTACTGTCCAAGGCGCATCAACTGCGGCAGTTGGAGAATCCTTGCCAGGATGCCAAGGTACGCGAACTGCTGTCGCGCACCCGGCGTGCTTTCGCCAGACGTGGTGAGTTGCCGCAGAAAAAGGATGCGCTCACGCGTGAGCCGCTTTCGGCCATGCTTGATACCTGCGATGACTCGCTGCGCGGTTTGCGAGACCGCGCCCTGCTGCTGTTTGCCTTTGCAACGGGCGGCCGCAGGCGCTCGGAGGTGACCGGCGCGGACATGCGCCATCTGCGCCGCGACGGATCGGAAGGCTACCTATTCACCCTGGCGTTTTCCAAATCCAATCAGGCCGCGGCCGATCGGCCGGAAAACCAGAAACCGATTGCAGGCAAGGCCGCCCAGGCGCTGCGGGCCTGGCTGAGCGCAGCCGCCATCACGCAGGGGCCGGTCTTCAGGCGGGTGCGCAAGAATGGCGCGCTGGGCGGCGCGCTCATTCCGTCCGCAGTGCGCGACATCGTCAAATATCGCGCCCGGCTGGCGGGGCTTCCCGATACGTTTTCAGCGCATTCGCTGCGCTCCGGTTTTGTCACCGAGGCCGCCATCCAGAACGTGCCTCTGGCCGACACCATGGCGATGACGGGCCATCGCAGCGTCGCCAGCGTCGTGGGCTACTACCGCCCGTCCGGCGCGACCAAGGCCGCGAAACTGATGGATTAGCTGAAGGATCCTCTGCACGAATCGATGGTCTAGCAGCTTGCGCGGATCGGGATGGGACACAAGGCGAAACCGCAGCGATAGCCGTAGCGATCGCGAGGATTCTCAAAACGCCGTAGACCGCCCGAGCCCGCGCAAGCACGCGTCGATCTGGTTTGTGCAGACAACCTTGAAGGACTGGTGAAGGCGCATGATTCCGTCAGACGGACACTGCCAAGACCGCGAAGCGGTATGCTTTGAACATGGCACCAAGCGAAGCACCCGGCGGCTGGCAAACACATTCCCATCCCGCATCGGGTGATCACGGGGCGCCCCCGCCGCCATCGGCGCGCATTGCCGACCGCGTTCCGCGATGAGTACGGAGCATATGCTGATTGCCGCGTTGACCGTGGCGTTCTCCGCGTTTGTCCAGGGTGCTAGCGGTTTGGGATTTGCGCTCATCTGCACTCCCGTCCTCATGCTCATCCAGCCCGGACTGCTGCCGGTCTGCGTTCTGGTTCTGATGCTGCCGCTCAATCTATATGTAGCCTGGCGCGAGCGCCATGCCATCAACCTGCGAAGCGCCGGCTGGGTCAGCGTGGGCCGCTTGGTTGGCACGTTCGGCGGACTGGCCCTGCTCGTGATGCTGAGCGCCAAGGCCATGTCCATTTTCGTCGGCGCTTCAACCATCGCGGCCGCCGTCGTGACATGGTTCGTGCCGACCTTCACGCCCGGCATTCTCGCCCTGCTCCTGGCCGGGCTGATCACCGGCGTCACCGAAACCTCCACGGGTATCGGCGGGCCTCCGCTTGCCCTGACGATGCAACATCGGCCAGTCGCGGAAATGCGCGCCACCATTGCCATCTGCTTCATCTTCGGCCAGGTGATCTCGCTGCTCTTTCTCTTCTTCATGGGGAAAATCCAGTCGCCGCATGTGCAGGCGACGCTGGTGCTGCTGCCCGCGCTGTTCATTGGCATGTGGGCCAGCCGCTGGATTCACGCCCGCATCAGCGCCAGGTTCATGCGGATTTTCGTGCAGGTGTTTGCCATCGTTTCCGGACTGGGCCTGTTGCTCAAGGATTTCTGAGCAGCGCCGGTGCGTGCATGTCAGCAGCCCGCTTCCTCGGACTCGATGACGGAACGCGTGGTGCGCAGGCCCAGCTTTTCAAGCAGGCGAGCGTCGTCGGAGGCTTCCGGATTGCCCGTCACCAGCAATTTGTCGCCATAGAAGATCGAGTTGGCGCCCGCCATGAAACACAGTGCCTGGACGGCCTCACCCAATTGCTGGCGCCCGGCCGACAGCCGGACGCGAGCCTTGGGCATGGTGATGCGCGCCACGGCGATGATGCGCACGAAATCCAGCGGATCAACAGGTTCGCTGTCGGCCATCGGCGTGCCGGGCACGCGCACCAGGCTGTTGATGGGAACAGATTCCGGATAGGGCGAGAGATTGGCGAGTTGCGCGATCAGCCCGGCGCGATGGACGGGCGCCTCGCCCATTCCGATGATTCCTCCGCAGCACACGCTGATGCCGGCAGCGCGGACAGCCTGCAGCGTATCGAGCCGATCCTGATACTGGCGCGATGACACCACGTCGTTGTAATACTCCGGCGCGGTATCCAGATTGTGGTTGTAGTAGTCGAGCCCAGCCTCCCTGAGTGATTCAGCCTGGGGCGCGGTGAGCATGCCCAGCGTTGCGCAGGACTGCATTCCAAGGCCCTTCACCGCGCGTATCAGCTCGTTCACCTTCTCTATGTCGCGGTCCTTGGGAGCACGCCAGGCCGCCCCCATGCAAAAGCGCGTGGCGCCCGCATCGCGCGCCGCCCGGGCCGCGGCGGTGACCTCCTCCACGCTCATGAGCTTCTGCGCCTTCACCCCGGTATCGAACTGCGCGGACTGCGGACAGTAGCCGCAGTTCTCCGGACAGCCGCCGGTCTTCACGGACAGCAAGGTGGCAAGCTCGACATCACCCTCGGGCCAATACGTCCTGTGCGTGGATTGAGCCCGCCACAGCAACTCCATGAACGGCAGGTCCAGCAGTTGCTGAATGGCTTCAACGCTCCAGGCTGCGGGCCTATCCTCGGATACCCTGGTTTGTTTGCGGCTGGGGGAAATCCACTGCACGGTGGACTGGCTGATGGTCATGAACAAACTCCTGCTTAGAGCCGCGAACACAACCCTCGATACGTCGTTGCTTCGCCTTGTCGTACGCTTGTACTGCCTGCGGCTTCGCGCCTCGTCTCGATCGCAAACCTTCGGTTTGCTGGGTCGTGTTAGCAGCTCTTAATCACTTCGCGGCGCGTGGGCGCACCTTGCAAAAGAGCGCATTCTGCAGTGGCTCGATACGTGCTGTGAAGCCCTGAACATGCAGAAATCCCGAGCATTTCGAGTGCTCCTTTCATCTGCCATCCTTGCCGTTGATTGACTGCATTTGGCGGCTGGATGGCGCCACTTTGGCAGGACTTACCACCGATGCCCGCAAGTGCGCCCAACTTTTGCACATTGACCGGCTTCTGCACCCATTGCAGCCAGGCTGCCTGCGAAAATTGCGGGCAGAAACGAAAAAGCCACCATTTCAGGTGGCCTTCGTGTTTCCGCGAGAGTCCGGCGTTCCGGGAAAACGCGCTGCGCTCAGCCCTTGTCCGGCGCGGGATACAGGATCATTTGAGTACAGCGGAACATCACCAGCGTTTTCCCCGTGTCGCGGTGTTTGACGACCGCATCCCAGACCTGGGTGGTCCTGCCCATATGCACGGGCGCGGCGCTGCACTCCACCGTGCCCTCGCGCGCGGTGGCCAGGTGGTTGGATTTGAGTTCGATGGTGGTGAAACCCACGCCACCCTTGGGAAGCTGCGAGCGGCAGCCCACTCCGCAGCAGGTGTCCGCCAGCGTCACCAGGCTGCCCGCGTGAAGGTAGCCATTGGGCGCAAGCAGCTTGCCATGCACCGGCATATGCGCCTGGACCCGATCGGGATCCACCTGCGTGAAGTGCATGCCCATCAGTTCAGGCAAGGTTCCGCGCAATGACTCGTTGACTTCATCGACAAGCGTGCTCATCGCATCACCCCAGGGCCTGGATGACGTCCGCCGGCGCCTGCACCAGCTCGATCAGCACGCCCTCGCCCGCGATCGGAAACTCATCATTGCTCTTGGGATGCAGAAAGCAGATGTCATAGCCCGCCGCCCCCTTGCGAATACCGCCTGGCGCAAAGCGCACTCCGTTTGCGCTCAGCCATTCGACCGCCACCGGCAGATCGTCGATCCACAGCCCGATGTGATTGAGCGGCGTGACATGCACGGCGGGTTTCTTCTCGATATCCATCGGCTGCATGATGTCCACCTCGACCTTCATCGCCCCCTTGCCCATCGCAAGAATGTCCTCGTCCACGTTCTCGCGCTCGCTCTGGAACGTGCCGGTTTGCTCCAGTCCGAGCATATCGACCCACAGTCTCTTCATGCGCGACTTGTCGGTTCCCCCGATCGCCACCTGTTGGATGCCTAGAACGCGGAAAGGGCGTTGTGCGTTTGTCACTCTGGAGTACTCCTTATGCTGGTTGATCGTCCGCGGCGGCAGGCATGGCTTGCTGCGCCGCGGCAGCGCAACATTGTGCTCGTTTTTCAGTGGAAACGAGCACGCTGGATTACCCCGGACAAACCGCCATCAACCTTTGGAGGATGGCGGCCGCGCGATCACTCGACATGAGCGCCGGAGTCCTTGACGATCTTGCCGTACCGGTCGATCTCGCTGAGGATGAACTTGCTGAATTCCTGCGGTGTCCCGCCCTCGACGACCGCGCCGAAATCCTGCAGGCGCTGGATCACTTCGGGCTCCTTCAGTATCTTGTTGATGGTCGCGTTCAGCCTGTCCACGACGGGCTGCGGCGTTCCCGCCGGAGCCATGATCCCGTACCACGCGGAGGCGTTGAAGTTCTGAATTCCCAACTCGCCGAATGTCGGAATCTCGGGCAGCGCCGCCAGGCGCCTGGGCGCTGCAACTGCCAGCGCACGCAACGAACCCGCCTTGATGTGCGGCATGGAGCCGGTGTCGATCATCAGGTTCAGGTGCCCGGCGATCAGGTCGGCTGCCGCTGGGCCGGAGCCTTTGTAGGGAACGTGGATCAGCGACAGCCCGGTGGCTTTCATGAACATCGAGCCCGCCAGATGTTGGGATGAGCCGTTGCCAGCGGAGCCGAAGGTCAGCTTGCCCGGAGATTTCTTCGCGCTCTGGATCACGTCGTCCAGCGATTTGAATGGCGAACTTGCCGGCACGACCATGATGTTCGGTACCGTGGCAATGAATGCAACCGGGGCAAAGTCAGTCTTGGGCTTGAACGGCAGTTGCGCGTACAGGTTGGGATTCACCGCATTGGTGCTGCTCGTTCCCATCAGCAGGGTATAGCCATCCGGCTTCTCGCGCACAAAGGTCGCGGTGCCGATATTGCCCCCTGCTCCGGGCTTGTTGTCGACCACGACGGATTGGCCGAGTTCCTGCCCCATGCGCTGGCCAATGAGCCGGGCGATCACGTCCGTCGCGCCACCCGGCGCCCATGGCACGATCAGCTTGATGGGCTTGTCCGGGTAATCCGCTGCCACGGCTGCGGTGGTGAAGTTCAGCGCTGCACCGGCCAGGGCTGCCATGCCCATCAGGTGGACGGCGCGCCGCGTCATCAAATTGGTGTCTTGCATCTTGTAAGCCTTTGGATTCTCTGTGTGTTCTTGAATGGGGCCGGGGACCCGCCGCGCCCGCATGCGCGTGCCGGAGCATGGAGGCGGAATGCCTATGCTCGGAAGCCGAATTGTTGGGCTTGTGATGAATTAAAAAAAGCGATATTTATCTACCAAAATTGATATCATATTTTTATGAAAATACAGGGTTTGACCCGATGTTCACATTCAGGCAGCTTGAAGCCATTTATTGGATAGACCGGGAGGGGAGCTTCGCGGCGGCGGCGGCCCGCCTGCACACTTCTCAGGCGGCGATTTCCAAACGGATCAGAGAACTCGAGAACTGCATCGGCGAAGAACTTTTCGACAGAAGCCAGCGCCAGGCCCGCTTCACGGAAAAAGGCATCCAGTTGCTGCAGGCCGCGCAAACCCTGCTGCGAGACCGTGAAGTGATACTCGAAAGCCTGGCCAACCCTGCCGCGATGATCCGGCGCATCAGGATCGGCATCACCGAACTGGTTTCCATGACCTGGCTGCCGGCCCTGCTGGCTGGCGTGCGGGCACGCTACCCGCACATCACCATCGAACCGGATGTCGATTCCGCATCACGGCTTCTGTCCAAGCTGCAGAGCGATCTGCTGGATCTGGTGATTGCCCCCGACGCCTTCGCGCATGAAGGGCTCGCGGTCAAAAAGCTCAGGCCGGCCGAGTTTGCCTGGATGTGCAAGCCAGGCACGGTGCCTGCGGGACGCGTGTTGTCGGCCTCTGAATTGTCAAGGCACACACTGCTCACGCAAAGCGATCATTCCGCGCTTGGGGTGATCGTCGGCCGCTGGCTGGAGAAGAATCTGGTCACCAAAACCAACCCGCCCGTGCTCACCAACAGCCTGCTGCCGCTCATCGGGCTCACGGCGGCGGGCATGGGGATCAGCTATATGCCCAAGGCATGCCTGACACCGATGATCAAGGCGCAAAAGCTGCAATTGATCCGGACCAGCGAGCCCTTGCCCGCCGTGCAGTACGTGGTGATCTACAAGCCTGGGCGCAAAAGCATTCTCGTGTCCGACATCACCTTGCTGGCCCAGGAGACATGCGATTTCTCGCGCATGTTCACCAGCTAGCGCCACGGATATCTCCGCCCGGGAAACGGCTGGAATCAACGCCCCGGGCCCGCCTCCTGGACGAAGGGCGGAGAAAGCGACGGCCTGGAGCATTCATGCTCCGGCCATGAAAAAAACCGCGCCCGATTTGCGGGCGCGGTTTCTTTCATCCGGGGATCACGGGCTTATTCGAACTCGATGATCACCTGATCCACGGCCAGGGACTCGCCCTTGCCGGCGATCACCTTGCTGACCACGCCGTCCTGCGCGGCAAAGAGGATGTTCTCCATCTTCATGGCCTCGATGACAGCGAGCTTTTCTCCCGACTGCACCTTCTGGCCGGGCTGCACCGCCACATCGACCAGCAGGCCCGGCATGGGCGAGAGCAGGAACTTGGACATGTCCGGCGGCGCCTTGAATGGCATCAGCCTGTAGAGATCCGCGCCCTGCGGCGACAGCACCAGTGCGTCGATCTGCGTGCCGTTGTGGATCACGCGCAGAACCAGCGGATTCTTGGCGGTGCCGCGTTCCACCTGGGCGGTGAACGGCTTGCCATTGCATTCACCCTGCACGCGGATGTCGCCCAGGCCGGAGGTGCCGCTGATGTGGTACGACTTGCCGTTCACGGTGACCGCGCTCGAACGGTTGGCCTGGTCGTAGTCGGTCACCTCGATCGGGAAGTGCCTGTTCTCGCCTGTGGCGCCCAGCACGACCACCGTGAACTTCGCTCCCACCTGCACCTCATGGCCCGTCAACTGGCCGCTGATGCCCGATGCGCGCGCGCGGTAGCGGCGGTTCATGTAGCCGGCCAACGCGACGAGGAAGTCCGGGTCTTCGTGCGGCACGTCTTCGGCATTGAAGCCGTGGGCATAGTTCTCGGCAATGAAGCCGGTGTTGAAGTCCCCCTTCACGAACCTGGGGTGCGCGAGCAGCGCGGCCTGGAACGGAATGTTGGAGCTGATGCCCCGGATCACGAAGCCATTGAGCGCCTCGCGCATGCGGGCGATGGCGTCATTGCGGTCCTTGCCATGCACGATGAGCTTGGCGATCATCGAGTCGTAGTACATCGGGATCTCGCCGCCTTCGTACACGCCGGTGTCGACGCGCACGCCATCCTTGATGCCCGCCTCGGACTGGAACATGTTCTGCTCGGGCGGCTGGAAACGCACCAGACGGCCGGTCGAGGGCAGGAAGTTGCGGAACGGGTCTTCCGCATTGATGCGGCACTCGATCGCCCAGCCCTCGCGCTTCACGTCGGCTTGCGTGATGCCGAGCTTTTCACCAGCCGCCACGCGGATCATCTGCTCGACCAGATCGAGGCCGGTGATGCATTCCGTGACCGGGTGTTCCACCTGCAGGCGCGTATTCATTTCAAGGAAGTAGAAGTCCTGGTCCTTGCCGACCACGAATTCCACCGTGCCCGCGGACTGGTATTTCACGGCCTTGGCCAGCGCCACGGCCTGCTCGCCCATGGCCTTGCGGGTGGCGTCGCTGATGAAGGGCGACGGCGCCTCTTCGATCACCTTCTGGTGGCGGCGCTGGATGGAGCACTCGCGCTCGTTCAGGTAGATCACGTTGCCGTGGGAGTCGCCCAGCACCTGGATTTCGATGTGGCGCGGCTCCTGCACGAACTTCTCGATGAAGATGCGGTCGTCGCCGAAGCTGTTGCGCGCCTCGTTCTGGCAGCTGGCGAAACCTTCGTGCGCTTCCTTGTCGTTGAACGCCACGCGCAGGCCCTTGCCGCCGCCGCCGGCGGAGGCCTTGATCATCACGGGATAACCGATCTTGCGGGCGATTTCCACGGCTTCGTCCGGGCCGCCGATCGCATCGTTGTAGCCGGGGATGGTGTTGACCTTGGCCTCATTGGCCAGCTTCTTGGAGGCGATCTTGTCGCCCATGGCCGCGATCGAGTGCGCCCTGGGGCCGATGAAGGCAATGCCTTCGTCCTCGCAGCGCTTGGCGAAGGCTTCGTTCTCCGAAAGGAAGCCGTAGCCGGGGTGCACCGCCTGCGCGCCGGTCTGCTTGCAGGCTTCGATGATCTTGTCGGCCAGCAGGTAGGACTCGCGGCTGGGCGCCGCGCCGATGCGCACCGCCTCGTCGGCGAGCTTGACATGGCGCGCTTCCTTGTCGGCGTCGGAATAGACGGCGACCGTCTTGATGCCCATCTTGCGGGCCGTTGCAATGACGCGGCAGGCGATTTCGCCGCGGTTCGCGATCAGGATTTTTGTGAACATGAATTGAATCTCCGTGCGTGCTTCTCGTGCTTGTTCTCAGAGCGGGATGTTGCCGTGCTTGCGCCACGGGTTCTCAAGCTGCTTGTTCTTGAGCATCGAGAGCGAGCGGCAGATGCGCTTGCGGGTTTCATGAGGCAGGATCACATCGTCGATGAAGCCGCGCGCGCCGGCGACGAACGGGTTGGCGAAACGCTCCTTGTACTCGGCTTCGCGGGCGGCGAGCTTGACGGGGTCGTTCTTGTCCTCGCGGAAGATGATTTCCACGGCGCCCTTGGCGCCCATCACCGCGATCTCGGCGTTGGGCCAGGCGAGGTTCACGTCGCCGCGCAGATGCTTGGAGGCCATCACGTCATATGCGCCGCCGTAGGCCTTGCGGGTGATGACGGTGATCTTGGGCACGGTGCACTCGGCATAGGCGTACAGCAGCTTCGCGCCGTGCTTGATGATGCCGCCGTATTCCTGCGATGTGCCGGGCATGAAACCGGGAACGTCCACGAACGTGACGACCGGGATGTTGAACGCATCGCAGAAGCGCACGAAGCGCGCTGCCTTGATGGAGCTCTTGATGTCCAGGCAGCCTGCCAGCACCAGCGGCTGATTGGCGACGATGCCGACCGTCTGGCCCTCCATACGTGCGAAGCCGATGATGATGTTCTTGGCGTACTCGGGCTGCAGCTCGAAGAAGTCGCCGTCGTCAACGGTCTTGACGATGAGCTCCTTCATGTCGTAGGGCTTGTTGGGATTTTCCGGCACCAGCGTATCCAGGCTCTTGTCGGCCCGGTCCGCCGGATCGCGGCTGGGGCGCACCGGCGGTTTTTCGCGGTTGTTGAGCGGCAGGTAGTTGTAGAGGCGGCGCAGCATCATCAGCGCCTCGACATCGTTCTCGAAGGCCATGTCGGCCACGCCGCTCTTGCTGGTGTGCGTTACCGCGCCGCCGAGTTCTTCGGCCGTCACTTCTTCGTGGGTGACGGTCTTCACGACTTCGGGGCCGGTCACGAACATGTAGCTCGAATCCTTGACCATGAAGATGAAGTCGGTCATCGCGGGCGAGTACACCGCGCCGCCGGCGCAGGGGCCCATGATCATGGAGATCTGCGGAATCACGCCGGACGCCATCACGTTCTTCTGGAACACGTCGGCATAGCCGCCCAGCGACGCCACGCCTTCCTGGATGCGCGCGCCGCCCGAGTCGTTCAGGCCGATCACCGGAGCGCCGACCTTCATCGCCTGGTCCATGATCTTGCAGATCTTCTCGGCATGCGTCTCGGAGAGCGCGCCGCCGAACACGGTGAAGTCCTGGCTGAACACGAAGACCAGGCGGCCATTGATCATGCCGTAGCCTGTGACGACGCCGTCACCCGGGATCTTGGTGTTCTCCATGCCGAAGTCCGTGCAGCGATGCTCCACGAACATGTCCCATTCCTCGAAGGTGCCGTCATCCAGCAGCAGCTCGATGCGCTCGCGCGCGGTGAGCTTGCCTTTCTTGTGCTGTGAATCGATGCGCTTCTGTCCGCCTCCGAGTCGCGCGAGTTCGCGCTTTTTTTCCAGTTGCTCAAGGATGTCTTGCATGGTCGCTTCTTTCAGTGAAATACCGTGAGAGATGGCAATTGAGTGGTTTGAATGGCCCTGACCGGGCTACACGCGCGGGACCGCGCCTGCGCCAAGGCTGGTTTGGGGAGTGTTCTGCGCCGCCAGCAGGCTGCGCGCGGCCGTGGATGCGGCGATCCGGCCGGCCGCCACGTCCGCCTGCATGCGCGGCAGCAGTTCGCGCACTTGCGGATGATGGCGGAAAGCCTGTTTGAGGCCGAAGTCGATGCGCTCCCACATCCATGAGAGCGATTGCTTTTCGCGGCGCGCCTGCAGCCTGCCATTGGCGGTCTGCAGGCGTTTGAATTCCTGCACCGCGCTCCAGAAGCCATCGACGCCGACGCTTTTGAGCGCGCTGATCTGCACCACCCTGGGCTGCCACAGCGCGTCGTTGTGATGCGCATGTTCGGGATTGCCGTGCATGGCAAGAAGGCGCAGGCTCGATGTGATCTGCGCCTGCGCGCGCGTGGCGGCGTTGGGGTCGATGTCGGCCTTGTTGATGACCACCAGGTCGGCCAGTTCCATCACGCCCTTCTTGATGGCTTGAAGATCGTCGCCGGCGTTGGGCAACTGCAGCACGCAGAACATGTCGGTCATGCCATGCACCGCGATTTCGCTCTGGCCGACGCCGACGGTCTCCACGATCACCACGTCATAGCCAGCGGCCTCGCAGACCAGCATCGCCTCGCGCGTTTTCTCGGCCACGCCGCCCAGCGTGCCGCTCGACGGGCTGGGACGGATGTAGGCATCGGGGTGGACCGAGAGCTGCTCCATGCGCGTCTTGTCGCCCAGGATCGAGCCGCCGGAGACCGTGGACGAGGGGTCGATGGCGAGCACGGCCACTTTCAGGCCCTGCGCGATCAGGTGCAGGCCCAGTGTCTCGATGAACGTCGACTTGCCCACGCCCGGCACGCCGCTGATGCCCAGCCTGAACGCGCTGCCGGTGTGCGGCAGCATCGCGGTGAGCAGTTCATCGGCCTGGGCGCGGTGGTCGTCGCGCGTCGACTCCAGCAGCGTGATGGCCTTGGCCATCGCGCGCCTGCGCACCGCGGGATTGCCCTGCAGGATGCCGTTCAGCAGATCCGCTGGCGTCACTGCGCGGCAGCCTTCTTGATCTGCTCCAGCACATCCTTGGCGCTGGCCGGGATCGGCGTGCCGGGGCCATAGACACCCTTCACGCCCGCGCTGTACAGGAAGTCGTAATCCTGCGCGGGCACCACGCCGCCGACGAAGACGATGATGTCGTCCGCGCCCTGCTTCCTGAGCTCTTCGATGATGGCGGGCACCAGCGTCTTGTGGCCGGCGGCGAGCGTGGAAACGCCCACCGCGTGCACGTCGTTCTCGATGGCCTGGCGGGCGCATTCCTCGGGCGTCTGGAATAGCGGCCCCATGTCCACGTCGAAGCCCAGGTCGGCAAACGCGGTGGCGACCACCTTGGCGCCGCGATCGTGGCCGTCCTGGCCGAGCTTGGCGATCATCACGCGCGGGCGGCGGCCCAGCGATTGCGCGGTTTCGTTGATTTCGCCCTTGAGCTTCTCCCAGCCATCGGCCGAGTCATATGCTGCTGCGTACACACCGGTCACCTTTTGCGTATCGGCGCGATGGCGGCCGAATTCCTTTTCGAGCGCATCGGAGACTTCGCCCACGGATGCGCGCAGGCGGATCGCCTTGATCGACAGATCGAGCAGGTTGCCTTCGCCCGTCCTCGCGGCCTCGGTCAATGCGGCCAGCGCGGCATCGACCGCCTTCTGGTCACGCTTGGCCTTCATCTCGTTGAGGCGCCTGATCTGATTGTCGCGCACCTTCACGTTGTCCACTTCGAGGATGTCGACGGCGTCCTCCTTGGCGAGCTTGTACTTGTTGACGCCGACGATGACGTCCCTGCCCGAGTCGATGCGCGCCTGCTTCTCGGCGGCGGCGGCTTCGATCTTGAGCTTGGCCCAGCCGCTGTCCACGGCCTGGGTCATGCCGCCCATGGCTTCGACTTCCTCGATGATCTTCCAGGCGGCATCCGCCATGTCCTGCGTGAGCTTCTCCATCATGTAGGAGCCGGCCCAGGGATCGATCACATTGGTGATGTGGGTCTCTTCCTGGATGATGAGCTGCGTGTTGCGGGCAATGCGCGCGCTGAATTCGGTGGGCAGCGCGATCGCTTCATCCAGCGCGTTGGTGTGCAGCGACTGCGTGCCGCCGAACACGGCCGCCATGGCCTCGATCGTGGTGCGCACGACGTTGTTGTAGGGGTCCTGCTCGGTGAGCGACCAGCCGGATGTCTGGCAGTGCGTGCGCAGCATCAGGCTCTTGGGCTTCCTGGCATCGAAGCCCTTCATGATGCGGCACCACAGCAGGCGCGCCGCGCGCATCTTGGCGATCTCCAGGTAGAAGTTCATGCCGATCGCCCAGAAGAACGACAGGCGGCCCGCGAAGTCGTCCACGTCCATGCCCTTGGCTATGGCGGTCTTGACGTATTCCTTGCCGTCGGCCAGCGTGAACGCGAGCTCCAGCGCCTGATTGGCGCCGGCCTCCTGCATGTGGTAGCCCGAGATCGAGATCGAGTTGAACTTGGGCATGTTCTTGCTCGTGTACTCGATGATGTCGCCGATGATCTTCATCGACGGCTGCGGCGGATAGATGTAGGTGTTGCGGACCATGAACTCCTTCAGAATGTCGTTCTGAATGGTTCCGGAGAGCTTGTCCTGAGAAACGCCCTGCTCCTCGGCCGCGACCACATAGCCCGCGAGCACCGGCAGCACGGCGCCGTTCATCGTCATCGAGACGGAGACCTTGTCCAGCGGGATCTGGTCGAACAGGATCTTCATGTCCTCGACCGAGTCGATCGCCACGCCAGCCTTGCCCACGTCACCGGTCACGCGAGGGTGGTCGGAGTCGTAGCCACGGTGGGTCGCAAGGTCGAACGCCACGGACACGCCCTGGCCGCCAGCCGCCAGCGCCTTGCGGTAGAACGCATTCGATTCTTCGGCGGTGGAAAAACCCGCGTACTGGCGAATCGTCCAGGGGCGCACCGCGTACATCGTTGCCTGCGGGCCGCGGATGTAGGGCTCCATGCCCGGCAGCGTATTGGTGTAGGGCAAGCCTTGCGTGTCATCCGCGGTATACAGAGGCTTGACCGAAATGCCGTCCGGCGTGATCCAGTTCAGCGCCGATACATCGCCGTTGGGGGCGGATTTGGCGGCTGCCTTCTGCCAATCGTCCATGTTGGACGCGGCAAAGTTGTCTCGTGGTTTGGAGTCTTCGGTCATCTTCGTGATTGGCAATTGCAGGGTTGGAAGTAATTTCACATGATGAAAAATGCGTTGAATTCGTAATTATTGATTCAAAATTTTGAATTCACTAGAATCTACACTCAGATCAAATCCGCTGGGCCAGGGTCGCATTCCCCACGGATCTGGATCAGATCCACGCAATCAAATCACGTTTACGTAAACGTCAATTCTAGGGTAGTTACAGGCCAGTTTCATCAGCAATTTCGAAAACGCGCATTCAATTGCCGCGTGAGACATGCCGAGTCCGGTTCCACCGCTACCCATTCAAGCCATGAATCCAACTGTCGCACAGCATTCTTACACCCCAACTTACATCGCTCACGACGATCTTCCGCTCAAGGGTGTCCGCGTACTGGAAATCTCCCACATGATCATGGGCCCGGCCACTGGCATGACCCTGGCCGACCTGGGCGCCGAGGTGATCAAGGTCGAGCCGGTGGATGGCGACCGCACCCGCCGTCTCAAGAGCGCCGGAATCGGATATTTCCCGGTGTTCAACCGCAACAAGCAGAGTTTCGCCGTCGATCTGAAGTCGGCCGAAGGGCAGAAGCTGGTGCGCGAGCTTGCGGCGAAGGCCGACATCCTGCTGGAGAACTTCCGCGACGACAGCCTGCTGCAGTATGGACTGGACTACGACTCACTGTCCCGAGCCAACCCGCGCCTGATCTATGTGTCGCTCAAGGGCTTTCTGAGCGGCCCCTACAGGAACCGCACCGCGCTGGACGAAGTCGTGCAGATGATGGGTGGACTGGCCTACGTCAATGGAGGCGAGAACCGGCCGCAGCGAGCGGCAGCCTCCGTCAACGACATCCTGGGCGGCCAGTTCGGCGTGATCGGCGCGCTCAGCGCCCTGTATGAGCGCGACCGCACCGGCAAGGGCAAGCACATCCGCTCGGGATTGTTCGAAACCAATCTGCTGCTGGTGGCGCAGTTCATCACCCAGTTCGAATTGACCGGCGTGCCGCCCACGCCCATGGGCGCCAAGCGCGAACCGCCATGGGGGGTGTACGACCTGTTCGACACCAGCGACGGCGGCCGTATCTTCGTGGCCGTGGTGAGCGATGCGCAATGGAAAACCTTTGCCGCCCAATTCATGCCCGCCGGCTGGGCCGGGGATGCGCGCCTGTTCTCGGCCATCGACCGCGAGGCGGCCCGCCCCTGGGTCGTCCCCGCCGTCGCGGAAGTGCTCAAGCAATGGACCATGGCCGATCTGTGCGCGGCGCTGGAGAAGGCCAACCTGTCCTACGCCCCGGTGAACCAGCCGCACGATCTGCTCAAGGACCCGCACCTGACACAAGGCGGCGCGCTGATGCCCACCGTGCTGCCCGGCGGCGAACATATATCGACGCCCGCCCTGCCCCTGGAGATGAACGGGCAGAAGGTGGGCAAGCGTTCCGATCCCCCCAAGGTTGGCGAACACACCGTCGCCATCCTCAAGAGCCTGGGCCTCGACGACGAGTCGATCGCCCTGCTGCGCGCCAACGGAAAAATTGGAGGCTGACCGGCCTGCGCTGCTCCTTTCATCCCTGATGTCCACATGAACTAATCCAATATTTCCGGAGGCAATACATCCATGAAACGCCGCATCTTCGCAGCCGCCCTGCTCGCATCCGCGACACTCGCCCATGCCCAGGCGCCCACGGGCTCCTTTCCAACCAAGCCGATTCGCGTGATCATCCCGTCGACACCCGGCGGCGGCACCGACTACATTGGCCGCAGCCTGTCCACGCACATCCACGAAGCCACCGGATGGACGCTGGTGCCCGACAACCGCCCAGGCGCGGGCACCGCGCTGGGCCTGGCCGAACTCGCGCGCCAGGCGCCAACGGGCTATGACATCGTCATCGGCCAATCGGACAACGTGTCGCTGATTCCGCTGCTGATGAAGACGGCCTACGATCCGCTCAAGGACCTGCAGCCCGTCTCGCTCGTGGCAACGACGCCCATGGTGATCCTGGTCGCGGCCGACTCTCCGTACAAGACGCTCGACGAACTGCTCAAGGCAGCCCGGGCCAAACCGGGCGAGCTGAACTACGGCACCTCCGGATCGGGCGGATCGGTGCACATTTCGGTGGAAATGCTGCAAGCCGAAGCCAAGTTCAACATGCAGCACGTTCCCTACAAGGGCTCCTCTCCGGCCCTGGCCGATCTGGTGGGTGGGCACCTCGCGGTCGCCGGCGCATCGATTTCGTCCGCCGTCGGGCTGATCAACGCGGGCAAGGTGCGCGCTCTGGCCGTCACGTCGGCGGGCCGCAATCCCGCGCTGCCGGACGTTCCATCGGTCGCCGAGAGCGGCCACAAGGACTACAGCTTCGTGACCTACTACGGTGTTTTCGCCCCGGCGGGCACGCCCGGGGAGGTCGTCGCCAAGCTCAACGACGCCGTCGTGAAGGTCATGGCGCGGCCCGATGTGAAGGAGGCTTTCGCCAAGCAGGGGCTGGAAGCCGAATCCAGCACACCCGAGGCGTTCCGCCAGATGATCGAGAAGGATATCGGCAAGGCCAAGGCGATCATCAAGAGCGCCAACATCAAGGTGAACTGAGCAGATGGCAGGGAAAGTCACCGTCACAGAAGTCGGCCCGCGTGACGGGCTGCAACTGGTCGCGCAGTTGATGCCCACGGACGTGAAAGTCCGCTGGATCCAGGGCCTGTTCGATGCCGGGCTGCGCGACATCGAAGTGGGCAGCTTCGTCTCCCCACGCCTGGTGCCGCAGATGGCGGACACCGCCGCCATCGTGGCCGAGGCGCTCAGGATCGACGGCTTGCGCGTGTATGGCCTGGCCGCCAACCTCAAGGGCGCCATGGCAGCGTACGAGGCGGGCGTGCACGTGATGGTGATCCCTCTGTCCGTGAGCGACCGGCACAGCCGGGCCAACGTCAACAAGGGAACGCTGGAGCATATCGAGGCGATCCGCGACATCATCGAGTGGGTGCGCGCGCAGCCACGTGCCGTGCGCATGGACGTGGTGGCGGCATCGGCGTTCGGTTGCTCGATCTCCGGCGCGGTTCCCGTCGCGGACGTGGTTCGCGCTACGCGCGCGCTCGATGGCGCGGGTGCCGACCGCATCGTGCTGGCCGACACCGTCGGCTACGCGCACCCCGCCCTGGTGCGCGACACCGTGCGCGCGGTGCAGGATGCCGTGGGCGCGCGCCTGTCCAAGCTGCATCTGCATGACACCATGGGTCTGGGCCTTGCCAATGCGCTGGCCGGATTGCAGGAAGGGATCCGCGAATTCGACGGCTGCATGGGCGGGCTCGGCGGCTGCCCCTTCGCTCCGGGCGCGTCGGGCAACATCGTCACCGACGACCTGGTCTTCATGCTCGAGAGCATGGGCTACGCCACCGGCGTGGACCTGCCCGCGCTGCTGAAGGTGCGCCAGGCGATGCGTGCGCATCTGCCCGACGGCGCCTTGCGGGGCGGCGTTGCCGCCGCCGGCATTCCGGCGACCTACGCGCCAGCCGGGGCCTGAACGGCTTGCGCAAGCCCTAGAATCCGGGTCGCCATGAGTACCTCCTCCACGCTTTCTCCCCGCGCTCTGTATGAAGAAGTTGCCGAGCTCTTGCGCCAGCGCATCTTTTCACACGAGCTGCCGCCGGGAAGCTGGATCGACGAAAGCTCCATTGCGCAAGAGTTCGGTATCAGCCGCACTCCCCTGCGCGAAGCCATCAAGGTACTGGCAGCCGAAGGCCTGGTGACCATGAAAGTGCGGCGCGGCGCCTACGTCACGGAAGTCACCGTCGAGGATCTGCAGCAGGTGTACCGGCTGATGGGTCTGCTGGAAGCCGATGCCGCCGCCTGGGTCGCCGCGAACGCCAGCGACCAGTTGCTGTCCGAGCTGCGGGGGCTGCATGAGCAGCTCGGGCGGCTCACCCTGGATCGCAAGGCCTTTTTCATGGTCAACGAGCAGTTCCACATGCGCATTCTCGAAGCCACGCACAACAAATGGCTGTTTCAGATGGTGCAGGATCTGCGCCGCGTGATGAAGCTCAGCCGCCACAACTCGCTGCTCAAGTCCGGCCGGATCGCGGATTCGCTGGCGGAGCACGAGGTCATCATGGCGGCATTCGCAGCGCGCGACGCGGAAGCCGCCCGCCAGGCCATGCAGGCGCATTTCACCCAGGGCCTGGAAGCGGCGACATGATGCTGCCGCCCGCGATTCCACTGCGGCCATGGCGGTAACGGGCCTGGCCGTCCATGCCGGGCAAGTCTTGCCTTACATCATCTGAACCCGCCTGAACTGGAACTTGCGCGACATGCGCGGGGCTCTTTCACCGGGGCAGTGGGTAAGATGGCCGATTTGGCGCAGGCGCCCGGACGACTCTCACGCCGATGGCCGCCGCCTGCGAATGTGATGTGCCATCTACCGGTTGCCGCATGAATCCGCCTGTCAACGAACTCCAAGACGTACATACCCTGCCCGCGCTGCTCGCCCGCCGCGCGAGCCTGACTCCCGAACGGGAGGCCTATCGCCAATGCGATTCCAATGGCCGCTGGAAAAGCCTGAGCTGGCGCGAGACCCAGGCTGAAGTGGCCCGTTACGCGCGCGCCATCGCGGCCACCGGGCTTCCCGAAAAGGCGCATGTCGCCATTCTGCTGCCCAACGGCATCGCCGCCATGTGCGTCGACCAGGCCGTCATGGCCTGCGGCTGCGTGCCGGTTCCGATGCATGCGATCGACAATCCGGGCAGCATCGCCTACATCCTCAAGAATGCGGAAGTCGCCCTGCTCGTGCTGACCACGAGCGAGCAATGGCAGCATATCGCGGATGCGGGAGAGGCGTTCCCGGATCTGCGCGGCGTGATCATCGCCGAAGGCCAGGCCGAGCCCGCCGCGGGCGACAAGCCATCCCACCAGATCCCCGTGGCGGCGCTCGAGGACTGGCTGGGCTATGCCCCAGGCGAGCAGCCCTTGCCGCCGCAGCCCACGGCGGACGACCTCGCCGCCATCGTCTACACCAGCGGCACCACGGGCAAGCCCAAGGGCGTGATGCTCACGCATTCGAACGTGATGGCGGACGTGAAGGCCGTCATGCAACGCATCGCGCCGACGCAGGAGGACGTGTTCCTGTCCTTCCTGCCGCTGTCGCACACCTTCGAGCGCACGGGCGGCTACTACCTCGCCGTGGCGTCCGGCAGTTGTGTCGCCTATGCGCGCTCCGTTGCGCAACTGGCGGACGACATGCTGATCGTGCGGCCCACGATTCTGGTGTCCGTGCCGCGCATCTATGAGCGTGTCCATGCCAAGCTGCTGGAGACGCTATCCGCATCCCGCTTCAAGATGCAGCTGTTCCAGGCCGCGCAATCCGTCGGCTGGCGCAGATTCTGCGCTCAGCAGAACCTGCCCGCCCCCAAGGAGGATGGCGCGGACAACGGCGGCTGGATGCGGATCCTGCCGTGGGCGCTCCTGCGCTCGCTGGTCGCCGCGCCCCTGCTCGAGAAATTCGGCGGCCGCGTGCGCGTGGCCGTGAGCGGCGGAGCGCCGCTGTCGCCCGCCATCGCCAGGTGCTTTCTGGGTCTGGGACTGCCGCTGGTCCAGGGCTATGGCATGACGGAGACGACGCCCGTCGTCTCCGTCAACACGCTGCAGGACAATGATCCATCCACCGTGGGCCGGGCGCTGCCGGGCGTGGAGGTGCGCATCGGCGAGAACCGCGAGCTGCAGGTGCGCGGCCCCATCGTGATGCGTGGCTACTGGAAGCGCCCAGAAGATACCGCCCGCACCATCGATTCCGAGGGTTGGCTGGGTACCGGCGACCAGGCAGAGCTGGTCGATGGAGGCCGCATCCGCATCCTGGGCCGCATCAAGGAGATCATCGTCACATCGACCGGAGAGAAGATTCCCCCGGGCGACCTGGAAATGGCGATCACCTCCGACCCGCTGTTCTCGCAGGCCTTCGTCGTAGGAGAAAACCGCCCGTTCATCGCCTGCGTGGCGTCGGTACAGGAAGACGAATGGCGCGCGCTGGCCGCCGCGCTCCACTTGGATGCGGACGACCTGGCCAGCCTCCACGACCCGCAAGTGCAGAAAGCGGCGCTCGAACGCATCGCCGCGCAGACCACCGGCTTCGCGCGCTACGCCGTGCCGCGCGCCGTCCATCTGGTGCGCGAGCCATGGACGATCGAGAATTCGTTCATGACGCCCACGCTCAAGCTCAAACGCAACAATCTGATGAGCTATTACCAGGAAGCCGTCGAAGCCATGTACCAGCGCCCCGCTCCGCGCGGCACTCCGGCAGCGCAGTAGCCTCCAAGCCAAGGCCAAGCCCTTCGGACTGCGGGCAAAAGCGTTCCCGGTGCACAATAGCGCTCTTTTCCCCAAGAACGAGTCGCGCGCCACTGCGGCGTGCGCCAAGGCGCTTCGGGCGAACCGGCCGAAGAGCGCTCCCCGCCAGGGCGGATTCCGCCTTTTGCGGGAAACAGGCCGCGCCGCCCACGGCGCACAGTCCAGCATGAACATTCAAGCAACCAGCCCGACCGACCCATCCGTTTTCAGCCCCTGGCGCATGAGCGTGGCCCCCATGTTGGACTGGACGGACAGGCATTGCCGCTATTTCCACCGCCTGCTCAGCCGCCATGCGCTGCTCTACACGGAGATGGTGACGACCGGCGCGCTGCTGCATGGCGACGTGGGGCGCCATCTGCGATTCAGCGAGGAAGAGCACCCGGTGGCGCTCCAACTCGGCGGCAGCGAGCCTGCCGATCTGGCCGCCAGCGCCAGGCTGGGCGAGCAATGGGGCTACGACGAAATCAACCTGAACTGCGGCTGCCCGAGCGAGCGCGTGCAGCGCGGCGCTTTCGGCGCCTGCCTGATGAACGAGCCGCAGTTGGTGGCCGACTGCGTCAAGGCCATGGTGGACACGGTGTCCGTGCCGGTCACCGTCAAGCACCGCATCGGCATCGATCAGGTCGAGGAATACGGCTTCGTGCGCGACTTCGTGGGCCAGGTGGCGGATGCCGGCTGCAACGTCTTCATCGTGCATGCGCGCAATGCATGGCTCAAGGGCCTCTCGCCCAAGCAGAACCGCGATATTCCCCCGCTTCGCTATGGCGTGGTGGCCCGGCTCAAGCGGGATTTTCCGCATCTGACCATCGCCATCAATGGCGCAATCGCCACGGATGAAGCCGTTCTCGGACAGCTCGCTGAGGTGGACGGCGTCATGATCGGGCGCGAGGCCTATCACAACCCCTGGTGGCTCGCCAGCTGGGATGCGCTGTTCTTTGGCGAGCAGCCCTGCGACCTGACCCGCGAGCGCGTGGAGGAGCGGATGGTGGAATACATGCAGCGCGAGGCGGCGGAGCATGGCACTCACTGGTATGCCATCGCGCGCCACATGCTGGGGCTGCGCAACGGCCTGCCGGGCGCGCGCCGCTGGCGACAGGTGTGGAGCGACCACCGCCTCAAGCATCTGCCCGCGCGCGAGGTCATGGACATTGCGCGCACCCGGCCCGCACCGGCGCAAGAGCCCGCCGCGATGCTGCCAGCCGCCTGACCAAGATCGCCCCGGCGGCGGATTGCGCGTTTTTCCTACGCGGCCAGCCTGGCCCGCCGCCTGCCGGTGGGCTAGCATCTGGCTCTGTTGATACAGAGCCTGCCCGGATGGATGGCAGGCTCCAGATACGGATGTCATGGTGTATGTCTTTCCCTTCGGCTGCTGAAAACGATCTGACCCGCGAAGAAATCGCGTTTCGCCACTATTACGCGCGGGAGCTTCCCGTGCTCGAACATGCCAGCGCCTTTTTCATGGCGCTGCTGCAGACGGTGCTGGCCAAGGCGGGCGACATAGAAATCTCGAAGGTGGAAGCCCGGGTCAAGGACCGCGAGGAATGCATCCGCAAGTTCTCGCGCAAGTACCGGGCCACGCTGGAAGAAGGCGGAATCGACTACGAGATCCAGGACTACATCACCGATCTGGTCGGCCTGCGGGTGGTCTGCCTTTATGAGGATGAGCTGGAGCGGGTGTCGGACATCGTCCGCTCGCACTTCGACGTCATCGACGTGACCGACAAGGTCACCGCTGTCGAGAGCACCGAGGCATCCTTCGGCTACAAGGGCCTGCACCTGGACTTGCGCCTCAACGCCGAGCAGGCGGCCCTGCCGCAGAACGCCGCATATGCCCATATTCCGTTCGAGCTGCAGGTGCGCACCATCATCCAGGACTCCTGGAGCGTGCTCGACCACAAGATCAAGTACAAGAAATCGATTCCCGCCGAGCTCAAGCGCCGCATCAACGTGCTGTCGGCGCTGTTCGAGCTGGCCGACCGGGAATTCCGCCAGATCCGCGACGCCACCAACGCCGAACTGCTCCACGCCGTGGACGAGACCGCCGAGGCGGCCGACGACAATGGCGCCGGCCAGCCCAGCCTGCAGATCCAGGCCATCGGCAGCGAGCTGAACGCCTTCACGTTCCTCAAGATCGCCAATCATTTCTTCAAGGATTTCGAATTCGAGGCGCACAAGGTGGACCTGTTCGTGGACGACATCCGCGCCTGGTCGCCCGGCATCACACGCTCGCGCTTCAACGCGCTGATGCGCGAGAACATCGCGGTGGTCAAGCGCTACCGGCAGTTCTTCGAGGAGCAGAACCCGGACGGCAGCTTCAACCCCTACACAGTGATCCGCCACTGCCTCTACCTTGGGGACAAGACCGTCTTCCGCCGCGCGTTGCGCAATAGCTCGCGTGAGGCATTCGAGTCCTGGCTGCTCGTCAACATGCCCGTGCAGAACCTCTGACGCACCCGGCCTGATACGAAAAACCCGAGCAGGAACGGCGCCGCCTCGGCATGCGCGACCCGCCGTCGCGCGGGCTTTCGCCGTTGGTCAAACAGGTTGATGACAAAAATTTGCAATTCCGCAGGGTGGCACCGGCCCACTTTGTCCTCTGTTCCAAGGATTGTCCGACGATCTGTAGGTGGTTCTACTCAATGACGGCTGCAAAAAAGCCCTGCTATATTGCACTGCAACATTACGAAAGCAGGCCCACCGATGCTCTACACACTCTACGAAGCCCAGCGCTCCCTGATGGAACCTTTTGCAGAGCTTGCACAGGTCACGTCAAAAATGTTCAGCAACCCGCAGACAGCATTCAGCCAGACCGCCATGGCTCAGCGCATGGCAGCGGGCTACGACTTGATGTACCGGCTCGGCAAGGACTATGAAAAGCCGCGATTCGGCATAGCGACGGTCAAGGTCGATGGCGTGGAAGTCGCCATCCATGAGCGTATCGAGGTCGACAAGCCTTTTTGCGAACTGCGCCGCTTCAAGCGCTTCTCGGACGATCCCCCCACGCTGGCCACGCTCAAGGAGCAGCCGGCCGTGCTGATCGTCGCCCCGCTGTCCGGCCACTACGCAACGCTGCTGCGCGACACGGTCCGCACGATGCTCAGCGGCCACAAGGTCTACATCACCGACTGGAAGAATGCGCGCCTGGTGCCCACGAGCGAGGGTGAATTCCACCTGGACGACTATGTGAACTACGTGCAGGAATTCATCCGCCACCTGCAGTCCAAATATGGCAACTGCCACGTGATGAGCGTGTGCCAGCCCACCGTGCCGGTGCTGGCCGCCATTTCGCTGATGGCTTCGCGCGGCGAGAAGACGCCTCTTACGATGACCATGATGGGCGGCCCGATCGACGCCCGCCGCTCGCCCACCGCCGTGAACAATCTGGCGACACGGCACAGCCTGGACTGGTTCAGGAACAACGTGATCTACCGCGTGCCGGAGAAATTCCCCGGCGCGGGCCGTCTGGTCTATCCCGGCTTCATGCAGCACAGCGGCTTCGTGGCAATGAACCCGGACCGCCACGCCATGAGCCACTACGACTATTTCAAGGACCTCATGCGCGGCGACGACGCCAGCGCCGAGGCGCACCGCAAGTTCTACGATGAGTACAACGCCGTGCTCGACATGGACGCCGCGTACTACCTGGAGACGATCGAGATCGTGTTCCAGACGTTCGGGCTGGTCAACGGCACATGGGAAGTGCGCTCGCCAGAAGGCCAGCTCGAGCCGGTGCGCCCGCAGGACATCAGGCAAACCGCCCTGCTCACGATAGAAGGCGAGCTGGACGACATTTCCGGATCGGGCCAGACCGAGGCCGCGCAGGACATCTGCTCGGGCATTCCCAAGGCCAACCGTTCGCACTACGAAGTCACCGGCGCGGGCCACTACGGCATCTTCAGCGGACGTCGCTGGCGCGAGCTGGTCTATCCCCGCGTGCGCGATTTCATCCTGGCGCACCCAGCGGCCACGCGGCAAGAAGCCGGCACAGCGAACACGGGCACCAAGCGCCAGGCGGCCTGATCCCGGCGTGATAATCGGGCATGCCCGAGCAGCCCCCCGATATCAGCAAGACCTCAGAACAGCCGGCGCCCCCCTCCCTGCAGGGGTTGGCCGCCGCCATTGACGCCGCCCTGCCCCAGACCCAGTGCACGCGCTGCGGCTACCCGGACTGCGCCACCTATGCACGGGCCATTGCCGATCAAGGCGTTCCGATCAACCAATGCCCTCCCGGCGGCGCCGAGGGCGTGGCCCGCCTGGCACGGATCACCGGGCAGGCGGCCACCGCGCTCAACCACGACAATGGATACGAAGGCCCGCTCACGCTGGCGGTGATCGACGAGAACTGGTGCATCGGCTGCACGCTGTGCATGAAAGCCTGTCCCACGGACGCCATCATCGGAGCGAACAAGCGCATGCATACGGTGATCGCCGAGCACTGCACCGGCTGCGAGCTGTGCATTCCCGTGTGTCCGGTGGATTGCATCGAACTGGACAACATCAGCGGCGACGCCACCGGCTGGGCGGCATGGTCGCCCGCGCTGGCGGACCATGCCCGGCAGCGCTATGCCCGGCACCTGGCGCGCGAACGCCATGCGCCCGCCATTGCGCCGAACGCGAAGGCTGCCGCGGTGGCGACGCAATCGCTCTCGAGCACGCTGGCGGCTTCCAGCCGTATAGCAGCCGGGCAAAGCGGCCCACCTCCAGCGGAAGACCCCAAGAAGGCCATCATCGCCGCCGCTCTCGCGCGGGCGCGGGCCAGGCGCCCGCAATGACGGGCTGACGGAACTGGCGGAGTCCGCCAGACGCGGGCATCCGGCGAGCCGATCACACGGAGGGGACGAATCATCGGCTTTGTCCGGGCGCGGCCGGCATCCACCATAATTGCACCCATGAATCCCCTGCTCTCCCTTTTGCAGCCGTATCCGTTCGAGCGCCTGCGTGAACTCTTTGCGGGGGTGACTCCCGCGCCGCAATACCGTGCGATCAGCCTGGGCATCGGCGAGCCCAGGCACCCCACTCCGCAGTTGATCAAGGATGCGCTGACGGCAAACCTGGGCGGCCTTGCCGCCTACCCGGCAACCGCTGGCGACATCAGGCTGCGCGAGGCCTGCGCGGGATGGCTGGAGCGCCGCTATGCGGTCAAGGCCGATCCCGCCACCCAGCTGTTGCCGGTCAATGGCTCGCGCGAGGCGCTGTTCGCGTTCGCGCAGACGGTCATCGACTCCAGCCGACCGGGCGCCACGGTGGTGAGCCCGAACCCGTTCTACCAGATCTACGAAGGCGCGGCGCTGCTCAGCGGCGCGCAGCCCTATTTCGTGCCCAGCGTTGCCGAGCGCAATTTCGCCGTGGACTGGGACAGTGTCCCCGAGGAAGTCTGGAGCCGCACGCAGCTTGTCTTCGTGTGCTCGCCCGGCAATCCGACCGGCGCCGTGATGCCGCTGCCCGAGTGGGAAAAGCTGTTCACGTTGTCGGACCGGCACGACTTCGTGATCGCCTCGGACGAGTGCTACAGCGAAATCTATTTCCGGGACGAGGCGCCGCTGGGCGGCCTGGAGGCCGCGACCCGTCTGGGCCGCGGCGATTTCAAGCGATTGATGATGTTCACCAGCCTGTCCAAGCGCAGCAACGTGCCGGGCATGCGCAGCGGCTTCGTCGCGGGCGACGCCGACCTGATCAAGTCGTTCCTTTTGTATCGCACCTACCACGGCGGCGCGATGAGCCCGACCATCCAGCAAGCCAGCATCGCGGCCTGGAACGACGAACGGCACGTCATCGAGAATCGCGCCCTGTACCGCCAGAAATTCGCGGAAATCACGCCCATGCTGGAACAGGTCATGGACGTCGCGCTGCCCGACGCCAGCTTCTATCTGTGGGCCAAAGTGCCGGATTCGCTCGGCATGAGCGACACCGAGTTCGCAAAGGCGCTTCTGGCTCAATACAATGTGACCGTTTTGCCCGGCAGCTATCTCGCGCGGGAGGCCGCAGGCATCAACCCGGGCGCGCAGCGCGTGCGCATGGCGCTGGTGGCCGAGACCGCGGAATGCCGCGAAGCGGCCGAGCGCATCGTGAAGTTCATCCAATCCCGAACCTGAAGACAAAGTAAATCCATGACTCAACAACTGCAAATCCTCATCGACAACGCCTGGGAAAACCGCGCCAGCATCTCTCCCGCCGCCGCCCCCAGGGAAGTGGTTGATGCCGTTGAGCACGTGATCGCCGAACTCAACACCGGCAAGCTGCGCGTGGCCACCCGCGAAGGCGTGGGCCAGTGGACCGTGCATCAGTGGATCAAGAAGGCCGTGCTGCTGTCGTTCCGCCTCAAGGACAACGTGCTGATGAAGTCCGGCGACCTGAGCTTCTTCGACAAGGTGCCCACCAAGTACGAAGGCATGAGCGAAGCCGAGATCGCCGCGACCGGCGTGCGCGTCGTTCCGCCCGCCGTCGCGCGCCGGGGCAGTTTCGTTGCCAAGGGCGCGATCCTGATGCCCTCCTACGTGAACATCGGCGCCTATGTGGACGAAGGCACCATGGTGGATACCTGGGCCACCGTCGGTTCCTGCGCGCAGGTGGGCAAGAATGTCCACCTCTCCGGCGGCGTGGGGCTGGGCGGCGTGCTCGAGCCTCTGCAGGCCAATCCCACCATCATCGAGGACAACTGCTTCATCGGCGCGCGCTCCGAAGTCGTCGAGGGCGTGATCGTCGAGGAAAACTCCGTGCTGGGCATGGGCGTGTACATCGGCAAGAGCACCCCGATCTTCAACCGCGACACCGGTGAAATCCTGTACGGCCGCGTGCCTTCGGGCAGCGTGGTGATCAGCGGCAACCTGCCCAAGACCTCCAAGGACGGCGTGGCCTACAGCACCTATGCCGCCATCATCGTCAAGACGGTGGATGCCAAGACGCGCTCGAGCACCAGCCTCAACGATCTGCTGCGCGACTGATCTGCTGCTTCATGCCGGCGCGCCCCCTGGGGACGCCGCCGGCCCATCAACGGAATTCGGGAGGGGACACTCATGGGCACGATGGAAAAGATTCTGCGCCTGATGGCTGAGAAGAAGGCGTCCGACGTGTATCTGTCGGCGCATGCGCCGGCGCTCATCAAGATCAACGGCGAATGCGTGCCGATCAACAGCCAGGTCCTCTCGCCCGAGACGCCCCTGAACCTTCTGTCCGAAGTCGTCGAACCGCACCGCATCGAGGAACTGCAGGAGACCGGCGAGCTGAACATGGGCGTGCCGCTGAGCGGCGTCGGCCGCTTCCGCGTGAGCGCCATGCGCCAGCGCGGCAGCTATGCGGTGGTGATCCGTTTCATCCCCAATGAAATTCCGCCCATCCAATCGCTGGGCCTGCCCGCCGTGCTCTCCGAGCTCATCATGGAAAAGCGCGGGCTGATCCTGCTCGTGGGCGCCACCGGCTCCGGCAAGAGCACGACGCTCGCCTCGATGATCGATCTGCGCAATGAACAGCTCACCGGCCACGTGCTCACCGTGGAAGACCCGATCGAGTACCAGTTCAGGAACAAGCGCGCGATCATCAATCAGCGCGAAATCGGCGCCGATACGAACTCGCTTCAGACCGCGCTGAAGAACGCCCTGCGCCAGGCTCCCGACGTGATCCTTATCGGCGAAATCCGCGACCGCGAGACCATGTCCGCAGCCATCGCCTATGCGCAGTCGGGCCACCTGTGCCTGGCCACGCTGCACGGCAACAACAGCTATCACGCGCTCAACCGCATCCTGTCGTTCTATCCCGTTGAGGTGCGCCCGACCATGCTGGGCGACCTGGCGTCCGCGCTGAAGGCCATCGTCTCGCAGCGCCTGGTGCGCACGCCGCAAGGCCAGCGCCTGCCGGCCGTCGAGGTGATGCTCAACACCAAGCTGGTCGCCGATCTGATCGAAAAGGGCGACTTCTCGGGCGTGCGCGAAGCCATGGAAAAATCCATGGCCGAGGGTTCGCAGACATTCGAAGAAGCGTTGGCGAGCCTGATCCTCGGCAACAGGATCGACCGCAAGGAAGGCCTTGCCTACGCCGACTCGCCAACCAACCTGCTGTGGCGACTGCAAAACGACTTTGCGCTGGCGTCCAAGACGGCGCAGGTCCAGGCCGAGGCGCACCAGCGCCTGGACGACGACCAGCCATCATTTACCGAAATCGTGCTCGACGTGCATCCGCAGTAAAGCGGCACAGAGCCAGAAGTTCCTTCCCGCCCCATGTCTCCCACCCTGCTTCTGAGCGAACAGCTCATCAGCCGCCCCTCCGTCACTCCCAACGATGAAGGCTGCCTGGAATTGCTGGCCGAGCGCCTGCAGCCGCTCGGCTTCGTCTGCGAACGCATGGACAGCGGCCCGGATGATTTCCGGGTCGGCAATCTATGGGCCAGGCGCGGCGCATCGGCGGCGCGCGCGCCGGCGCGCACGCTGGTCTTCGCCGGGCACACCGACGTGGTGCCCACCGGGCCCGTGGAGCAATGGGCCAGCCCGCCATTCACGCCCACTCACCGGGATGGGCGCCTGTATGGGCGTGGCGCAAGCGACATGAAGACCTCCATCGCCGCCTTCGTGGTGGCCGTGGAAGAATTCCTCGCGGCCCATCCCGACCCTGCGATCAACCTGGCCCTGCTGCTCACCAGCGACGAGGAAGGACCTTCCGTGGACGGCACCAAGGTCGTCGTCGAACGGCTGCGCGAGCGCGGCGAGCCCCTGGACTGGTGCATCGTGGGCGAGCCCACATCGGTCGTGAAAACCGGAGACATGATCAAGAACGGCCGCCGCGGCACACTCTCGGGCAAGCTCACGGTGCGCGGCGTGCAGGGCCACATCGCCTATCCGCAGCTTGCCCGCAACCCGATTCACCAGGTGGTCCCGGCGCTCACCGAGCTCGCGGCCACGCAATGGGATCAGGGCAACGCCTTCTTTCCGCCCACCAGCTGGCAGATGAGCAACATCCACGGGGGTACCGGAGCGACCAACATCATTCCCGGATCGGTGGCGATCGACTTCAATTTCCGTTTCAGCACGGAGTCCTCGGCCGAAGACCTCAAGCTGCGGGTTCACTCGGTGCTCGACCGCCATGGGCTCGAATATGACCTGACCTGGACTCTCGGGGGGCAGCCCTTCCTGACGACGCCCGGCGAACTGGTCAACGCCGTGCAATCGGCCATCCGGGAAGTCGCGGGCATCGAAACCGAACTCTCCACCACCGGTGGCACCAGCGACGGGCGCTTCATTTCGCAGATCTGCAGGCAGGTGATCGAGCTTGGCCCGCCCAACGCCACCATCCACAAGATCGATGAATACGTGGAAGTGGCCGACGTCGAGCCGCTCAAGAACATCTACCGCCGGACGCTGGAACTGCTCGACCAGGGAGCCGCTGGCGCGGCGGCGGGCGCATGAGCGGGCCCTGCACCGTTGGCGCGCTGATCCAGAGCGCAGCCGATCAGCTTGAAGCCGCCGGCGTGGCCTTTGGCCACGGCACGGCGACGGCCTATGACGAAGCCGCGTGGCTCGTGCTGTGGAAACTGGGCCTGCCGGTGGACAGCCTGCTCGCCGACGGCGAGCCCGGGAGCGTCTCGCGGCACGGCGTCGGCGAAGCGCAGCGCGCCGAGGTTGCTCAACTGATCGCCGAACGCATCGCCACGCGCAAGCCCGCCGCCTATCTCACGCATGAAGCCTGGCTGCAGGGCGTGCCGTTCTATGTGGATGAACGCGCCATCGTCCCGCGCAGCTTCATCGCCGAACTGCTGGCCGACGGCAGCATCGACGAATGGCTGAGCGACAAGACGCATAACGTGCTCGATCTGTGCACCGGCAACGGCAGCCTCGCCTGCCTTGCCGCGATGGCCTATCCCGACGTTTGCGTGACGGGCGCGGACATCTCCAGCGACGCGCTGGAGGTCGCCCGCATCAACGTCGACCGGCACGGATTGCAGCAGCGCGTGGCGCTGGTGCAAAGCGATGGAATGAGCGCCCTGCCCGACGGCTGGGATCTGGTGCTGTGCAATCCGCCGTACGTGAATGCCGGCAGCATGGACCGGTTGCCCCGGGAATACCGCGCCGAACCCGAGCTCGCACTGGCCGGCGGCAGCGACGGCATGGACTTCATCCGCGGGCTGCTGCGTGATCTGCCGCAGAAGCTCAGCGCCGATGCCGTGCTGGTGCTGGAGATCGGCAATGAAAAGCCGAACTTCGAAGCGGCCTTTCCCGATCTGCCCGTGTTCTGGCTCGCCACCAGTTCAGGCGACGAGCAGGTTCTCCTGGTGACTCGCCAGGCGCTTGCCGACTGGCAGGCCTGACGCCTGGGCCTGGTTGTCAAAACGCAACGTGCGCTCTCACGGTGCCATCACGCGGGTGGCCAGCCGCGTGATCGGCGCGTAGAGATAGCCTTCGAGCCTGGGCGGCAGCAGCAGGGGCTTGAGCAGCATGCGCACGGCGAGATCCGCGGGCAACTGCGTGCTGATCAACTGGTAGGCGCGCTGCGCCACCTCGGCGAATGAACGGTTGCGATCCGAGAAATACCAGCCCTTGTGCGCATACACATGCCTGAGCGCCACGTCGGAATCGCTTTCGCGCAGTTCCTTGAGCCGGGCATAAAGCGCGCCCGCGATCCGGCCACGGCCGACCGGCGACTCCTGCTGCAGCTGCTTGAAGTATTTGAGGAAATACTTGAAATGCCCCACTTCGTCGCTGCGGATGTGACCCAGCAGTTGGCGAAGCACCGGCTCATCGCTCAGTTCGCGCAAGGTGTGATAGTAAGCCGTGGTGCCGGTCTCGACGACGCAGCGCGCCACCATCTCCAGTTGCCGGTCCTCGTTGAGTTCTTCCACCGTGCAAAGCCTGGAGTATTCCGCGAAGAAACTGTCATAGGCCGCCTGCCAGGGAAAGCCCGGCCAGACCGTTTCCACGTAGCGCCTGAGCGCAGCGCCATGCTGCAGTTCCTCACGCTCCCAGCGGTTGCGCAGCCAGTCCGCGATCTCCGGGTATTCGCGGTAGTGCTCCGCCAGATTGGATGCATAGGTGTCCGAGCCGGTCTCGATGAACGATGCGCCCATCAGCAAATAAAACAGGTCTTCGTTGCCCTCGATTCTCGCGCGATCGATCTGCTCGAAGGCGATGTCACGCACATGCCAGCCATGCGCTTCTTCATGGCGGGCATCGGCTCCGCCATTGGGATATGGCTGAAACAGGGCTTTGGCAGTGGTGTGGCTTGATAGATGCGTCATTGAAATCGGGTTCTGAATCTCCGCCGATCCCGGTCGCACGGGCAGTGAACCGGCTTTGGGTACCCAGGCACAAACCATGGAGACTCATGCATGTGGATGGTTCATCTTGATGGCAGGCATGTGACCATCGTGTAAGCGCACATCTGAAAAACAGGGTTCCGACAACGTTTGAAACAGATGTCACCGCTTGAGAGCCCTCTTTATCTCCCCGTCCCCAAGCCCCCTTGCTTCAGCCGCCAGGGCTTTCGCTGGGATAATCGCTCCCTTCATGATCACCCTTCGCAACGTCACCCTGCGCCGCAGCGCGCGCGTGCTGCTGGACAGCACCTCCGTCACCATCAACCCTGGCGAGAAGGTCGGCCTGGTCGGCCGCAACGGCGCCGGTAAATCCACGTTGTTCGCACTGATCAACGGCAATCTGCACGAGGACGGCGGCGAATTCTTCATGCCCGCTCAATGGCGCATGGCCCAGGTCGAGCAGAACATGCCCGAGACCGGCGATCCGGCCACGCAATTCGTGCTGGATGGCGATTCGCGCCTGACCGAACTGCGCGACGCGCTGGCCAGGGCCGAGGCCATCGGCGACGGCATGGCGATCGCACAGGCGCACTCCGACCTGGCGGATGCCGGGGTGCACGATGCCACGGCGCGCGCGCAGTCGCTGATCCTGGGCCTGGGTTTTCAGGTGCACGAACTGGAGCGTCCGGTCAACAGTTTCTCCGGAGGCTGGCGCATGCGCCTGCAGCTTGCGCGCGCGCTGATGTGCCCCAGCGACATCCTGCTGCTGGACGAGCCGACCAACCACCTGGACCTGGACGCCCTGGTCTGGCTGGAGGCGTGGCTCAAGCGCTATCCCGGCACGCTGCTGGTCATCAGCCACGACCGCGAATTCCTGGACGCCGTGACCGACGTCACCCTCCACATAGAACACGCCAAGCTGACGAGATACGGCGGCAACTACAGCAAGTTCGAAGAATTGCGCGCCCAGCAACTGGTGCTCCAGCAATCGGCCTACGAACGCCAGCAGGACAAGATCGCGCATCTGCAGAAATTCATCGACCGTTTCAAGGCCAAGGCCACCAAGGCCAAGCAGGCGCAGAGCCGGGTGAAGGCGCTGGAGCGAATGGAGAAGATCGCGCCGGTGCTCGCCAGCGCCGATTTCACCTTCGAGTTCAAGGAGCCCGCCAATCTGCCCAACCCCATGCTGGCGATCACCGATGCCGCCTTCGGCTATCGCGGCGGCAACGGCGCGGACACCACGATCCTGCGCAACGTGAACCGTTCGGTACTGGCGGGCCAGCGCATCGGCATCCTGGGCGCGAACGGCCAGGGCAAGTCCACGCTGGTCAAGACCATCGCCCGCGAAATGCCCCAGCTCGCGGGCAAGGTGACCGAGGGCAAGGGCTTGAACATCGGCTACTTCGCACAGCAGGAACTGGACGTGCTGCGCCCGGATGACTCTCCCCTGGCCCACATGATCCGCCTCGCCAAGGACCTGGGGCCCGACTCCAGGGAGCCGTCGCGCGAGCAGGATCTGCGCAACTACCTGGGCAGTTTCAATTTCAACGGAGACATGGTCAGCCAGGCCGTGGGCACGATGAGCGGCGGCGAAAAGGCCCGGCTGGTGCTGGCGATGATCGTCTGGCAGCGCCCCAACCTGCTGCTGCTGGACGAACCGACCAACCACCTGGATCTGGCCACGCGCGAGGCGCTGTCCGTGGCGCTCAACAGCTTCGAAGGCACCGTCATGCTCGTCAGCCACGACCGCGCCCTGCTGCGGGCGGTCTGTGACGATTTCTGGCTGGTCGGGCGCGGCAAGGTCGAGCCCTTCGATGGCGATCTGGATGACTATCAACGCTACCTGCTGGAGGAGTCCCGCCGTCTGCGTGAAGAAGCCAAACTCAGCCAGGTTCAGGAATCCCCATCCGCGCCACGGCCGGGCGGCCAGGCCGAGCCGGCTGCCACGGCCGGCAGCGTCGATCCGCGCGAACAGCGCCGGCTGGCCGCCCAGGCGCGGCAAATGGTCGCCGAAAAGACCAAGCCGATGCGCAAGGAGCTCGAGCAGATCGACAAGCGCCTGCCGCAATTGACCGGCGAACGCTCGGCGCTCGAGGAAAAGCTGTCGTCCCCGGGCCTGTCGGGTGCCGACATCGCCGAAGCCGGCAAACAACTCAAGACAGTCAATGACGCCATCGACCAATTGGAGGAGCGTTGGCTGGAGCTGTCCGAGCAGATCGAATCCATCCAGCAGGAAATGGGCGCGATGGCTTGAGGGCAAGCCCATTCCTCACTGCCAACGTAAGCCATAAGATTAAAGTGATTTCATGAAATATCCATGTAATTCATTGTTTTATATATAGTTTTAGAAATTATTTCCTGCTATCAAAAAACAATAGAAGCACAAAGAATTATTTTCTCCGCCTGTCAACGCAACACACAGGAGAGGCGTTGAACACGCATCTAAGGAGTTTTTTCATGACCTTCACTGCAATCCTCGCTGCATGGCCTGACGACGAACGTGATCGCAAGCGCGCCCCCGTACGTTTCTGAACGCCCGGCGAGCAGGCTGGAACCTTGGTGAATCCG